>NZ_CP013979.1:3123660-3436026 GCF_001660485.1 Agromyces aureus | reverse complement strand
CGGAACGAGCGGGGCATGGTCCCGCACCCTCGCCACCGAGTTCGCCGAGTTCTCGGCCCACCACTCCGGAATCATCCGAGGGCAACTCGGCGCCGGCGGCGTGCTGAACGACGTCATCGAGCATGGCGCCGATGCCATCCCCCGCGTCCAGCAGGCGATCAATGCGGCCGATGTCGCGGTGAAGACCTGGTCGTCCGGTAAGGACGCTGTGACCGTGATCACCCGCGAGTTCTCCTCGGACCCCGTTGATGCATGGCGAAGCCAGCTCGCCGGATAGGGTGCTCAGGTGTCGTCACTCGAACTCCGCTCCGACCTCCCTGCGTACCGACTGATCCTTCCGCAGGGTTGGGAGGCGCTTCCCGCTGATCGGCACGGAGTGGGGGAACTCATCCGCCGCACGAGCGCGGTACTCAAGGCCGCGCACAGACCCGATCTCGACGTCGAGATGCGCAACCTGCTCGAGTTCTCGCTCAAGAAGATGCAGACTGCCCGGGCCTTCGCGATCTACCTGCAGACGCAGGTCGACGGCGATGAGGCGATGCCCATGCCCATGTCGATCACAGCCTCGGTCGTCGAGGGCCAGCTCGGAGGAACCCTTGATCGACAGGTCGGTGCGCTGTTCCGCGAGCAGGGTGCGGCGTTCCTCCGCGACGACCAGACCATCGTGCGTTGGGAGGCCGACGTCGCCGGGCGCGGCGAGCTTCGCGGCACGACCTCGAAGGTGCAGTCGTATCTCATCCCGGTTCCCGGGTCGGGGCGTCGTCGAGCTGTGCAGTTCACGACCACCATCCCGCTCCCGGCGAACCCCGATCGCGAAGACGAGCAGGTGGCCGAGGCGCTCGGCGAGTTGAGCGACCTCGTGATCAGCACCTTCGAGTGGGAAGCCGTCTGATGGAGTACGCGATCGACTACAACACGGCGGTGTGGTTCGCAGTTCCAGCCTCGTTCCCGACCGCCGAGTTCGCGGACGAGGGCGCCTGGCTCGATGCGTTCATCGGCGAGTACGAGCGCGATCTCGGACGGCTGCAGCCGGGCCCGAGCGCCGCCCTGCGGGAGTTCGCGGCACGAGCCCGCGCAGAACGCAAGCCGCTCGCGACCGAGTTCCTCCTCTTCTGCCCGAGATCGATCCCCGTGCTCGGCATGGTCGCGATCCACATCGTGCCGAGCGATCCCGCATCGGCGCTCGACCTCGACGCAGCGCTCGCCGACGATCGCGCGCTCCTCCCGCCGACGTTCGACGATGTTCAGGCCGTGCATCTCGGCGCGGGCCGACGTGCGTGCGCTGTGGTGCCGTCCAGCTCCGAGCCGTCGGCCGGCGGACGCATCGGCTACGCGTTCGAGCGATCCGGCGCGGTGGTGATCATCAGCGCTACCGCCGACCACCTTCCCGATGCGAGCCTGCTGATGACGTTCGTCGAGCGACTCATCGACGGCATCCGGCTCGAGGAGGCCGCATGAGCGACGCGACCACCGCGGCCGTCGACTGCGCGAAGGCGATGACCCTCACCCGATCCGACTCGGCGAGCGGAATCATGCGCCTCATCCAAGACGCGGCGCTGAAGCGGATCGATCCCGTCCGTGCCGAAGAGATCCGCGCCGTCGACGTCAGGTTCGACCGGGTCGTCCGCGAGCTCCGACTCGAACAGCGCACCGATGTCCCGGCCTCCGACGATACGCCGGGGCCGTCGACGCAGCGCCGTCTCGTGGACGTGCTGGGCACCTTCCTGGCCGCCGGAGCTGTGGTGACGGCGGTCGACGCCGGCCGACAGTCCGGCAGCTGGACCCAGGCACCGGGCGTGCTCGCCCCGCTCGCCGCGGGCCTCCTGATCCTGGCGGTGATCGCGCACGCGGTGAACTCAGTGCTCGGGCGCCGACCGGGCAACTCGGCAGCCGAGAGCCGGTTCCTGCTGCTCGTCTCGGGGGCCTTCGCGCTCGTCGTCGTGATCGCGCTGCCGGTCCGGGCCGCGATGGGCACGACCATCGACTTCCTCGAGCCGGCCGTCGCGATCGCCATCGTCATGCTGATCGCCGTGCTCGCGCTGTGGTGGGCGAGGCGGGGCGACACGGCGCGTGCGAAGCCGGCCGTCGAGCAGGGCGTGTCCGAAGCCCCGAACGCGTCCGACGCGGCATCACGGATCCGGCTCGAGAAGAAGGCCGCGAGCGCCGAGGTGAACGCCCACCTCGACGAGCTGAGTGCGACCGATCGTGCCGCGTTCGATGCCGCGGTGGATCGCGGTGTCCGCGAAGTCCTCTCACGAGGAACCCTCGGACCACAGGCGGTGCGCGCACTGCGCAGCCGTGACCGGGTCGCGGTCAGGTACGCGATCTCGTGGTGAGCCGGCGGCTCGAGTCCGGAGGGTGGGGCGACGGCTGCTCACGCACGTGCGGGCCGGGCATCCGATGACTGGGCGCGAAGCTCCGACCGATGTCGTGCGCGCCCGACTGGTCGAGGCGGTGCGTGCACTGCCGTCCGACCTCTCGGCGGCCGAAGTGCTCGACCGCGTTCCGGTCATGGCGCTCGTCGCGAGCCACGAAGACGCCGCGAAGGCGTATGGCGGGGTCGTCTCCACGCTCGAACGTGCCGAGCTCGATCGGGTGCGCCCGATGCAAGGTGCGGCGCCGAAGCACACGTCGCGTTCGTACCGCTGGTTGAGTGTGATCGCCCTCGTGCTCGCAATGTCGGCACCTGCGCTCATCTTGACGGGTCGAACCGGCAACGCGGCGCTCGATCCGATCTCGGGGGCACTGCCGGCGGGCCTGCTCATGGCGGCGTCGTTCGGACTCTTCGTGTGGCTCGAACCCCGGCGAACCTCGAATCCGCTGTTCCACGCCGGAAACTTCAGCGCCGTAATGTTCGTGTTCTTTCCGGTCGTGTGGGCGCTCGGCGTCTTCGTCGTCGCGGGTGAGAGCGAGGAGTTGCCCTACGCACCGCTCGCGGTGTTCGGCCTAGTGCTGCAGATCCTGTCGATCGTCGGATGTCTCGTGCTCGCGGTGTTCGCATTCCGCCACGACCGCGAGCGTCCGAGGTGGGCGGCGGGTCGGAAGGTGCGAACGTCGAGCGCGCTGCCCTCCGAGATCGCCGAGTCGCCCGAGTACCGTGCAAAACTCGACCACCGCCTCACCGAGTGGCGGCGCCATGTGCACGGAGTGAGCACGGCCGGCGAGCGGGCCGCGTTGCTCGCCGCGGAGCTCGATGCCGTGCACCTGCTCGCCGAACGGGGCACGATCACGGCGGAGCAGCGGGTCGATGCGGAGCAACGGGTCCGGGCACGCACCGATTGGTCCTGACGATCTGATCCGAGCCGCGCGTCGAACGCCCCCGCTGTGGTTCGACGCTGTCGCGGGCGAGCGCGTCGGGCCGAGCGAGGGGAGTCCTCCCCATTCCGGTTCGACGAGGCCACCCAATAGGGTCGTCATGGTTCCGGGTTCAGAGACTTCGAAGGGCGAGAACGCATGGCCGACCTCCTGAAGCTCGACCTGAGCGCGATCGGCGGCGCCGCGAGCGACGCCCGTGCCATCAAGCGGGTGTTCGAGCAGAGCGAGCACACCGCGCAGGCCGCGGCCGACGCGGCGGGGCATCCCGAGCTCGCCCACGCGATCGAGCGGTTCGCGTCGACCTGGGACGACCGCCGTCGCGACTTCGCCGAGAACCTGGGCAGGCTCGCGGGCGTGCTCACCGAGATCGATCGCGCGTTCACCGAGCTCGACCGTTCGCTGGCCACCCGTGAGGAGAACTGATGCACCCGCTTCCCGGTGATCCCGTGGTGCTGCGCAGCACGGGCCAGCGCTACGCCGAGACCGCCTCCGCGATCCGCGACGCCGTCGCGACGCTCGATCGCATCGCCGAACCGTCGGCGATGGTCAGCGTCGCCGTCGACCGCGTGCGAGCGGATGCCGAGCGCCTCTCCCGCGAGATCGGGGCCGCCGAACGCCGCTACGGCGAGACCGGCGACGCGCTCGTCGACTACGCGGCCGCGCTCGATCGGGCGCAGGACGACGCCGACCGCGCGATCCGCGACGCCCAGGACGCCGAGGGCGACTCGACGGCGCTCCAGGCGCGGGAGCGCACGCTGCGCTCCAAGCTCCGCGATCTGCCCGACGATACGTCCGCGGCCGACCTCCGCACGCTCGAGCGGTCGATCACCTCGGTCGGCGCGGATCTCGATCGCAGCGAGGGTGCCGCCGAGTCGGCCCGTCAGCGCTGGGAGGAGGCGGTCGCGGATCGCGATCGTGCCGCGCGCGTCGCGATCGACCGCATCCGTGGCGTCGTCGACGGCAGCGACCTGAACGACTCGTTCTGGGACGACCTGGGCGGGGCCATCGGCGCGGTGTTCGACGCGATCGGCGACGCGATCCGGGCGATCGCCGGTGCCGTGGTCGCGGCGGTCATGGCCATCGTCGAGGCGGTCATCGTGCTCATCGCGGCGGTGCTCGTCGTGGTCGCCGCGATCGTGCTGCTCGGCCTCGCGATCGTGGCGGCGCTCATCGTCCTGGCGCTCGCGATCGCGGCGCTGCTCATCGTCGTCGTGGCGGCGGCGCTGCTCGCGTTCGTGGCGATCGCGTTGGTCGTCGGACTGCTGCTCGTCACCGCGGCACTCGTGCTCCTCGTGGCGGCGGCGATCGGCGTGATCCTGGCCGCGGTCGTCGGACTCGCGGTGCTGCTCCTCAGCAGCCCGCTGTTCTGGGCGCTCGTGCTCGGCACGGTCGCCTTCATCGGGGTCGTGCTGGCGTGGCGCGTGGCCATCGAGATCTTCGCGCCCACCCCGGCGGTGAGCGAGTTCGAGCCCGGCTCCGACGAGAGCAGGGAGTCGAAGGCGGCGTGGGAGGACGCCAACGCGGTGACCGAGATCGACAGCCTCGACGACCTCGTCGCGCTCGAGGGGTACTCCGATGCGATGGGCGGCGAGTCGCAGACCGTCGTCGACATCGTGCGCATGGAGGGCGAGCCTGCGCGGTACATCGTGACCCTGCCGAGCACGCAGGACTGGCAGGTCGCCGGCGTGTTCTTCGGTCAGGACATGAACGGCGACGGCGCGGTCAACGACCTCGACACGAACATCGTGCTGCGGCTCTTCCCCGACGTGCGCACGCAGTACGAGCGTGCCGTGCTCGATGCGATGACGAAGGCGGGCATCGGCCCGAACGACCCGGTGCTGCTCGTCGGCTTCAGCCAAGGCGGAATCCTCGCGGGCCACCTTGCGGCGAACCGTTCGGACGCCTTCAACTTCCAGGGCGTGCTCGCCTACGGCGCACCCATCGACGACATGGCGATCCCCTCGAAGACGACGGTGGTCTCGATGCAGCACGAGGGCGACATCGTGCACCAGCTCGACCTCACCGGTCCGCCGCGGCCGACGGCCACCTGGACGACCTATTCCAGGGACGTGCCGCCCGGGGTCAATCCATCGACCGGAGAGCCGTACTCCGCGCAGCCGCACAACAACGTCGCGTATCAGCAGACCGCCCGTGACCTGCTCACCGCGGACCCCACCGTCGACGACGGCTTCGAGCAGTTCTTCGGCACCGTGGGCGACAGCTCCCAGTACACGTTCGCAGAGTAGGTATGGTGCTCAGCATGGTGAATCGTCTCGGCAGGGTCGCGCTCGGCGGCATCGTGGTGGCCGTGGTCCTGGCGCTCGGGGCCTGCGCAGCCCGCCCCGGGGCCGCCGAGACGCACGATGAGATCGCCGATGCCGTGCGCGATGCCTCGCCCGAAATCGCAGAGGTCTTCGTCGAAGACGGCGTCGACGGCCTTTCGCCGTACCTCTTCGTGGAGTTGGAGATGTCGGGCGATGCGTTGTCGGCTGATGCGCTGATGGCGGCCCTCGCTGCGGTCGGCGCAACCGCACCCGGGCGATACGAGACCGTCCAACTGATCGCACGCTCGGCAGCCGGCGATCGCATCGACCTCGAGGGGCCGTTGCAGCAGACGGGCATCGACGGCGTGTTCATGATCAACCCGCGGCTTGCGAGCATCCAGACCGGCGCCCTGCGCGATCTGGCGCCCCAGGGGTGAGCGCCCCCGTGACCACCAGATCACCCAGGCTCGACCTCGTGCTGCCCGGCGCGTGGTGGCGGGCCCCGCTCGGGGCCGACGCGGAGACGCGAGCCGCCGCGATCGCGGAGTTCGTGCGCGCCCGATACGGACGACGCGACGACCTCGCGCGCACGCGCGCCGATCATCGCGCCCGGCTTGCACGTTCGATCGACGAGGCGGCGCGGGCGGGCGCCGTGCAGATGCACCTCTCCGAGTCCAATGACGGCGGCATCGCCTTCGCCACGACGATCACCGAGTACGCCGTGCCCGGGGCGTTCGGCACGAGCGCCGAGCCCGCGCTGCTGGCGGAACGCGTCGTCGGCGCACTGACGAGCGGCGTTGCGGGTGCGAGGGTCGACGCGGCAGACCCGTGGTCGGCATTCGCGGCCCAGGGGGGCGTGGCCTTCGCCAAGGGCGAATCGATCGTGCTGCGCCGCATCGTGCGCCGGGGCACCGAACGCACCGGCGTCGGCGCCGAACGATCCGATGCGACCGACGGGCCCGACGGCGCCGCCGAGACCGCCGAATCGATCACGGTCGACTACTGGATCACGGTGCCGGGCAGTGCAGAGGTCGTGCTCGTGAGCCTGTCGAGCGTGCTCGCCGCGCTCGAACCGCTCATGCTCGAGCTGTTCGACCGCATCGTCGCGGCCGCCGAATGGCGTGCCGCGCCGACGCTCCGCGAGGAGCTCGCGGCCCCGCGCGGCTGACGCGCCTCGGCGTACGCTCGAAGACATGGATCCTCGTCGCACGGCCTGGGTCGTCGCGGGCTTCGCGACGGCGCTCTTCGCCGCGCTCGTCGTGTGCGCCTACGGGTTCGTGAGCCTGCTCGCCGATGTCGAGGTCGTCGCCGACCCCGCGGTCGGGGTGCTGGTCGTGCCCGTCGCCGTCGGGGCATCCGCTCTGGCCGTGCTGCTCACGCTCGGGCTGCGGCTCGCGCGACCCGAGCGCATGGCCGGCACGGTCGCGCTCACGGCGCTCGGCAGCTGGCTGACGCTCGTGATCGTCGCCATCATCGGGCACCTCGTCGGCTCGACCGGCAGCGTGGCCGCCAGCGCGGCGTTCGGCATCCTGTTCGGACTCGGTTGGTTCGGGGTGGTCGTGCCCCTCGCGGCGGCGGTCGCCGCCGTCCTCGCCGTGCTCGTCGCCCGCGGCCGCGACGACGGCATGCGTCGCCCGCGCTGGCCGTGGGAGCGCGACGAGGACGAGTGACCGTCAGCGCGTGACCGTCGGCACCTGACCGAACCCGCTCGACCGACTGGGGGATTGCGAACGGTGCATCGAACAGCGGATGCCGCGTCACGCCGGGTCGTCGACGTACGCGGTCGCCGCGGGCTCGACGCGGGCCGCGCCGCCCGTGAGCTCGGCGATGCGCGCGGCGAAGGCGTCGGTGTCGGCGGGCGGCACGCCGACGTCGATGCGCATGCCGGCGCCGTACTCGACGTGGAGCGGCACGTGGCCGAGGCGGCGCAGCTCGGCCTCGAGCGACGGCCCGCGTTCGTAGTCGGCGTGCACCTCGACCGTGGTGCGGAGGCTGCGGGTCACCCGTGTCGCGGCCCGTGCCGACGCCTGCACCGAGGCCGTGTACGCGCGCACGAGACCGCCCGTGCCGAGCAGCAGGCCGCCGAAGTACCGGCTGACCACGGCGACGACGTCGGAGAGCCCTTCGCCGCGCAGCGCCTCGAGCATCGGCTGTCCGGCCGTCCCCGAGGGCTCGCCGTCGTCGCTCGACCGCACCAGCTCGCCGCGCGCGCCGATGACGAACGCGGTGCAGTGGTGTCGGGCCTTCGGCTCGGCCGCCCGCACCGCCGCGACGACCTCGCGCGCGGCATCCTCGTCGCCGACGCGTTCGAGCACGCAGACGAATCGCGAGCGTTCGATCTCGATCTCCGTCCGAACGCGCGCCGCGACGGTCGTGTAGGTTCCGGATGCCGCGGCCATGACTCCATTCTCCGGGGCCGTCGTCGGCGGGCCGAACCCGCCTGACGGCGGCCGGGCGAGGCGCAACGCGCGCCGCCGGACGCCTGCGGCGCTATCGTGATCCTCGTGGAGGGTTCGGTCGAGGCGCGCGTGAGCCACGAGGTCGACCGCTGGCTGCAATGGCTGCCGCGGTGGCGACCCGGCACGCACCGATCACGGGTGCGCCTCTGCCAGCGATGCTTCGGCTCGCCGATCCTCGCCGCGGCCGGCCTCGACGTCGACGTGCCGCATCCGGTGCAGCACTCGTTCTCGATGCGCATGAAGGGGGTCATCGACCTCGCCGTCGACGACTACACCGCCCGCAACCTGCCGATGCTGCACCGCGAGATCCGGCTCGCCGAGGAGCGCAAGGCACGCCGTCCGTACCGCGCGGGCGAGGGGCTGGACCCCGAGTTCGCCGGCCTCGAGGTCGACCCCGAGCCGGTGGCCGACCAGCCGTTCCTGTTCACGCTCGGCGGACTCGAGCAGGAGGCCGCCGCCGAGGCCGCCGAACCCGCGCCGAGGCCGTTCACGCCGGAAGAGAAGGAGGCCCTCCGCGAGGAGGTGCGCCTCGCCGACGAGTTCGCCAAGCAGCTCGGCCGACGCATCTGCGTCGAGCTGGCCCAGCACCGCTATCGCATCGGCAACGCGGTCGAGCGCCTCGTCGAGCCGCAGGTGGCCGACATGCTCGCCGATCTCGACCGCGAGCTCGACGCCCCCGGCTGGCCGGGCTGACCTCTGCCGGCTGAGCAGCACCTGCGAGTGCGCTGGGCAGCCGCCCGCGGCATCCGCCCCCATTTGACCGCAACGTTACGCGGCATTACCATAGATCGGGTGTGCGCGTTTCGACGTGCGCATTCAGGGCGTCTCGCCCCCACGGCATACCCACCACACTACGTCCACGCGGTTTCGCGCGGACGGTGGGTCGTGATGTGAAATCCATCAAAGCTGTCACCGTGCAGCACCAACAAGGAGAAGCAGTGCCAACGATTCAGCAGTTGGTCCGCAAGGGTCGCTCGCCGAAGGTCACCAAGACCAAGGCTCCCGCCCTGAAGGCCAACCCCCAGCAGCGCGGCGTGTGCACGCGCGTGTACACCACCACCCCGAAGAAGCCGAACTCCGCGCTCCGCAAGGTCGCTCGTGTGAAGCTCTCGAACGGCACCGAGGTCACGGCCTACATCCCCGGTGAGGGCCACAACCTGCAGGAGCACTCGATGGTGCTCATCCGCGGCGGTCGTGTGAAGGACCTCCCCGGTGTGCGCTACAAGATCGTCCGTGGCGCGCTCGACACGCAGGCCGTGAAGAGCCGCAAGCAGGGTCGCAGCAAGTACGGCGCGAAGATGGAGAAGAAGTAATGCCTCGCAAGGGACCCGCTCCGAAGCGCCCCGTCGTCGCCGACCCCGTCTACGGGTCGCCGGTCGTCAGCCAGCTCGTCAACAAGATCCTCGTCGACGGCAAGAAGGACCTCGCTCAGCGCATCGTGTACGAAGCGCTCGAGAACGTGGCCACCAAGTCCGGCCAGGACGCCGTCACGGTGCTCAAGAAGGCGCTCGACAACGTGCGCCCGACCCTCGAGGTGCGTTCGCGCCGCGTCGGCGGATCGACCTACCAGGTCCCCGTCGAGGTCAAGCCGCACCGCGCCAACACCCTCGCCCTCCGCTGGCTCACGAGCTACGCGAAGGCCCGTCGCGAGAAGACGATGACCGAGCGTCTCACCAACGAGATCCTCGACGCGTCGAACAGCCTCGGTGCAGCCGTCAAGCGTCGTGAAGACACGCACAAGATGGCCGAGTCGAACCGCGCATTCGCCCACTACCGCTGGTAGCAGGCCGAGCGGATGCCGCGGCTTCGGCTTGCGGCATCCGCTCCCCCCTCTCTTTCCCTTCTTGACTTCCCGGAGGAACCCCCGTGGCACAAGACGTGCTCACCGACCTGAGCAAGGTCCGCAACATCGGCATCATGGCCCACATCGATGCCGGCAAGACCACCACCACCGAGCGCATCCTGTTCTACACGGGCGTCAACCACAAGATCGGTGAGACGCACGACGGTGCCTCGACCACCGACTGGATGGAGCAGGAGAAGGAGCGCGGCATCACGATCACGTCCGCCGCCGTGACCTGCTACTGGAACAAGAACCAGATCAACATCATCGACACCCCCGGCCACGTGGACTTCACGGTCGAGGTCGAGCGTTCGCTCCGCGTGCTCGACGGTGCCGTCGCCGTCTTCGACGGCAAGGAGGGCGTCGAGCCCCAGTCCGAGACCGTCTGGCGTCAGGCCGACAAGTACAACGTCCCGCGCATCTGCTTCGTCAACAAGATGGACAAGCTCGGCGCCGACTTCTACTACACGGTCGACACGATCGTCAGCCGCCTGGGCGCCAAGCCGCTCGTGCTGCAGCTCCCGATCGGTTCCGAGTCGCAGTTCGAGGGCGTCGTCGACCTCATCGAAATGCGCGCACTCACGTGGCGCGGCGATGCAAAGGGTGACGTTGAGATGGGCGCCAAGTACGCCATCGAGGAGATCCCCGCCGACCTCGTCGAGAAGGCCGCGGAATACCGCACGGCCCTGCTCGAAGTCGTCGCCGAGACCAGCGACGACCTCATGGAGAAGTACTTCGGCGGCGAAGAGCTGACCGTGGCCGAGATCAAGGCCGCGATCCGCAAGCTCACCGTCAACTCCGAGATCTACCCCGTGCTCTGCGGTTCCGCGTTCAAGAACCGCGGCGTGCAGCCGATGCTCGACGCCGTCATCGACTTCCTCCCGTCGCCGCTCGACGTGCCGGCCATCGAGGCCCACGACGCTCGCGACGAGGAGAAGGTCGTCATGCGTCACGCCGACGCCGACGAGCCGTTCACCGCGCTCGCGTTCAAGGTCGCGGTGCACCCGTTCTTCGGTCGCCTCACCTACGTCCGCGTCTACTCCGGCCGCCTCGACAGCGGTGCCCAGGTCATCAACTCGACCAAGGGCAAGAAGGAGCGCATCGGCAAGATCTTCCAGATGCACGCCAACAAGGAGATCCCGATCGACTCGGTGACCGCCGGCAACATCTACGCCGTCATCGGTCTGAAGGACACCACGACCGGCGACACGCTGAGCGACCCGAACAACCAGGTCGTCCTCGAGTCGATGACCTTCCCCGAGCCCGTCATCGAGGTCGCCATCGAGCCGAAGACCAAGGCCGACCAGGAGAAGCTCGGCACGGCGATCCAGAAGCTCGCCGAAGAGGACCCGACCTTCCGCACCGAGCAGAACCAGGAGACCGGTCAGACGGTCATCAAGGGCATGGGCGAGCTCCACCTCGACATCCTGGTCGACCGCATGAAGCGCGAGTTCAACGTCGAGGCCAACGTGGGCAAGCCCCAGGTCGCGTACCGCGAGACCATCAAGCGCGCGGTCGAGAAGCACGACTACACCCACAAGAAGCAGACGGGTGGATCCGGCCAGTTCGCGAAGATCCAGTTCGCGCTCGAGCCCCTCGAGGTCACGGCCGAGCAGACCTACCTGTTCGAGAACAAGACCTCCGGTGGACGCGTTCCCCGCGAGTACATCCCCTCGGTCGATGCCGGATTCCAGGACGCCATGCAGTACGGCATCCTGGCCGGATACCCGATGGTCGGCGTCAGGGCGAGCCTGCTCGACGGCGCCGCACACGACGTCGACTCCTCGGAGATGGCGTTCAAGATCGCCGGCTCGATGGGCTTCAAGGAAGCCGCTCGGAAGGCGAACCCGGTTCTGCTCGAGCCGCTGATGGCCGTCGAGGTGCGCACCCCTGAGGAATACATGGGTGATGTCATCGGCGACCTGAACTCGCGCCGCGGTCAGATCCAGTCCATGGAGGACGCGAGCGGCGTGAAGGTCATTCGCGCCAACGTGCCCCTGTCGGAGATGTTCGGCTACATCGGCGACCTGCGGTCCAAGACCTCGGGCCGCGCGGTCTACTCGATGACGTTCGACAGCTACGCGGAGGTCCCGAAGGCTGTCGCCGACGAGATCGTCCAGAAGAACAAGGGCGAATAAATCTCCCTGGCGGGGGCCTTGGCCCTCTCCGACCCACGAGCCAGCCGGTTCGCGTAACATATCTACAAACCCCGTAGCTCGCCGGTCGCAATCCAGCGCCCGGAGATCTACACGAGTCCTGAGGAGGACCCACAGTGGCTAAGGCCAAGTTCGAGCGGACCAAGCCGCACGTCAACATCGGAACCATCGGTCACGTCGACCACGGCAAGACCACGCTCACCGCGGCGATCTCGAAGGTGCTTGCTGACAAGTACCCCTCGGCGACCAACGTTCAGCGCGACTTCGCGTCGATCGACTCGGCTCCCGAAGAGCGCCAGCGCGGCATCACGATCAACATCTCGCACGTCGAGTACGAGACGCCGAAGCGCCACTACGCGCACGTCGACGCTCCCGGTCACGCCGACTACATCAAGAACATGATCACCGGTGCGGCTCAGATGGACGGCGCGATCCTCGTGGTCGCCGCCACCGACGGCCCGATGGCTCAGACGCGTGAGCACGTGCTGCTCGCCAAGCAGGTCGGCGTTCCCTACCTGCTCGTCGCGCTGAACAAGTCCGACATGGTCGACGACGAGGAGATCCTGGAGCTCGTCGAGCTCGAGGTTCGCGAGCTGCTCTCGAGCCAGGGCTTCGACGGCGACGACGCTCCGGTCGTCCGCGTCTCGGGCCTCAAGGCTCTCGAGGGCGACGAGAAGTGGGTCGAGTCGGTTCTCGAGCTCATGACCGCTGTCGACGACTCCGTGCCGGACCCCGTGCGCGACCGCGACAAGCCGTTCCTCATGCCGGTCGAAGACGTCTTCACGATCACCGGTCGTGGCACCGTCGTCACGGGCCGCGCCGAGCGTGGCACGCTGAAGATCAACTCCGAGGTCGAGATCGTCGGCATCCGCCCGACGCAGAAGACCACGGTCACGGGTATCGAGATGTTCCACAAGCAGCTCGACGAGGCCTGGGCCGGCGAGAACTGCGGTCTTCTCCTCCGTGGCACCAAGCGCGAGGACGTCGAGCGCGGCCAGGTCGTCGTGGCCCCCGGCTCGGTCACCCCGCACACGGACTTCGAGGGCACCGCGTACATCCTGTCCAAGGATGAGGGTGGGCGTCACAACCCGTTCTACGCGAACTACCGTCCGCAGTTCTACTTCCGCACCACCGACGTCACCGGCGTCATCACGCTGCCCGAGGGCACCGAGATGGTCATGCCCGGCGACACCACCGACATGACGGTCGCGCTGATCCAGCCGATCGCCATGGAGGAGGGCCTCGGCTTCGCCATCCGTGAGGGTGGCCGCACCGTCGGCGCCGGTACCGTCACGAAGGTCCTCAAGTAAGACCTTCGCGATTGCGACCTTGAACGGGGTCGGACCTTCGGGTCCGGCCCCGTTCTGGCGTTTCCGGGGTGTGCAGGTACGCTCGTGCACTTCGTACACACCGGATGCACGGGTGGCCGTAACGCCGCCGACATGTCGCGTACCCCCCGAGCGGGTTACGCTGGACGGGATGGCGTTTCCCCCGGCAGCTCCGACCCCCACGACTGTTCGGCCCGAGATCCAAGCGCTCCGGGCCGTCGCGGTCGGAGCCGTGGTGCTGCACCACGGCTGGCCGGCCATCGCCCCAGCCGGGTACATGGGCGTCGACGTGTTCTTCGTCGTCTCGGGCTACCTGATCACGGCGCTCCTGCTTCGCGAGGTCGATCGCACCGGCCGCATCTCGCTCCGCGAGTTCTACGTTCGGCGTGCGCGACGCATCCTCCCCGCCGCGATGGCGGTGCTGCTCGCGGTCTCCGCCGCCACGCTCGCGTTCGCGCCGTACCGCGACTGGGCGGCCTACTTCCGCGAGATCGTGGCGAGTACGTTCTACGTCGAGAACTGGCGGCTCGCGGTCGACTCGCAGCTGCCGGCGTCCGCGGACCTGGAGTCGACTCCCGTGCAGCATTTCTGGTCGCTCTCGGTCGAGGAGCAGTTCTACCTCGCCTGGCCACTGCTGATCCTCCTCGCGCTCTGGATCCTCCGTCGGCGCGGGCATTCCCTGCAGCGCATCCTGTGGGTCGTCCTGGGCGCGGTCACTTCGGCATCGTTCGCCTGGTCGCTCGTGCTGATCGGATCGGACCACAACCTCGCGTACTTCTCGACGGTCGCGCGGGCGTGGGAGTTCGGGGTCGGCGGCCTACTGGCACTGCTGGCGAGTTCAGCTCCGCGGTTCTTCGCCGCATCGGGTCAGGGTGTGCGCGCTGCGGCGTCGTGGGCTGGGCTCGCCCTCATCGTCGTGCCGATCGCGACCTTCCAGGACACCGAGGCGTTCCCCGGGGTGTGGGTCCTGCTGCCGGTCGTCGGAACGCTCGCGATCATCTGGGCCGGTTTGCCCGCGACCCGCTGGTCGACGGCGGGCGTCGTCGGCCTGCGACCCGTGCAGTGGATGGGCGACGTCTCGTACTCGCTCTATCTCTGGCACTGGCCCATCTTCATGTTCGTGCCGATGATCACGGGCGTTCCGAGCCCGCCGCTGCTCATGGTCGCGCTCGTCGGCGTCTCGCTGGTCGTCGCCGCGCTCTCGAAGCAGTTCATCGAGGATCACTTCCGGCGGCGCAGGGGGCCGGTGGGGTCGCACCCGAGGGTGCTCGCGGGTGCCTTGGCGTTCACCCTCGCCGGGGTCGTCGCCCTCGGGTCGGTCGCGCCCGGCATCGCCGCCGACGAGCTGGCGTGCCGCAGTCAGAATCACCGCGACTGACCGAAGCCACGCCTCACTCGCCGACGTCGACGATCTCCTTGATGATGTCGATGTCCTGCTCCACGCTGCGGGCGACGGTGCAACTCCGGGCGATCGACGCGTCGACGAGCTTCGCGAGCTTCTCGCGTTCGGCGTCGGAGAGCGCCGCGAGCGGGATGAGCAGCTCCTCGTCGATGCGGTCGTAGCGATTGTCGGGCTCCGAACTGCCATGCGCCCAGACCGTGAAGGCCACGTCGTCGCCGAGCCGGCGCGCGATGACGGAGTCGGCGCTCATGCCCGCGCAGGCGGCGAGGGCGAGCTTCAGCAGTTCGCCGGGGGAGAAGTGCCCCGGCGTGCCCGCCGGCCCGATGGAGACGGCCGCACCGGACGCGTTGCGCCCCTCGAAGGTGCGTGCGCCGGTGCGGGCGGCCGAGACGCTGCCCTCGCTCGCGCGTGCGCTCTCGCGGTGGTGGATGCCGGTGGCCGGAGTCTTCGTCATACCGACATCCTCCTCGCTGGCGAGCCCGCACGGGGAGCGGCTGGCGGATGCCCGGCGCCCTCACAGGCCGCCGTGGGAGAATTCGGGTACACCGATGATGCGACGGTTCGGCCGCGGCGCTTCGGCCCTTGTGCACGTGCCGGGCTCGCCCGGAATCACGCGCGACACGCCCGGGTTGCAGCAACGTGCCGAATATGGCAAACTTGGTGAGTTCAACATTTCGGGCGTGCGCTGTGCGTGCGTCCGGATCACTGCCAGGCAGTGCATAACCACCCTCCCACCGATACCGAAGCCCTCGGGCCTCCGAATCGGCGTGCGCAAGGGGTCAGGTTAGGCCGCGGGCAGCAGAACACGACTGAACCGAAACCAACACAGCCCTGGGCAACCCATGTCTTCCGCGAGGAATGCAGGCGTCCAGGAGGTTCCGGGGATACGGCTCGTGGTCGAGCGTGCCGAGGTCACCGCGATGCGGTGGGTTCGGCAGGCTCGATCACAGCCTTTGACAGAAGAACAGTGGTTGCTTCATCAGAAGTCGCTACGCGGCGCCCGATGCCCTCGGAAGGGGTATGGCGCCTTGACAGAGAGAGAGCTCGACATGGCGGGACAGAAGATCCGCATTCGACTGAAGTCGTATGACCACGAGGTCATCGACACCTCGGCGCGCAAGATCGTCGACACGGTGACCCGCGCGGGCGCCACGGTCGTCGGCCCCGTGCCGCTTCCGACCGAGAAGAACGTGGTGTGCGTCATCCGTTCGCCCCACAAGTACAAGGACAGCCGCGAGCACTTCGAGATGCGCACCCACAAGCGCCTCATCGACATCGTGGACCCGACGCCCAAGGCCGTCGACTCGCTCATGCGTCTCGACCTGCCGGCAGACGTCAACATCGAGATCAAGCTCTGAGGTAACAGATGTCTTCCGCTACCAAGAACGTGAAGGGTCTGCTCGGCACGAAGCTCGGCATGACCCAGGTGTGGGACGAGAACAACAAGCTCGTTCCCGTGACCGTCATCGAGATCGCCCCCAACGTGGTCACCCAGCTCCGCACCGTCGAGAAGGACGGCTACGAGGCTGTGCAGATCGCCGCAGGCGCCATCGACCCCCGCAAGGTCAACCAGCCCGCGACCGGCCACTTCGCCGCCGCAGGTGTGACCCCCCGCCGCCACGTGACCGAGGTCCGCACCGCGGACGCCGCGTCGTACGCGCTCGGCCAGGAGCTCCCCGTCGAGGGCGCCTTCGAGGCCGGCCAGCTCGTCGACGTCGTCGGCACGAGCAAGGGCAAGGGCTTCGCCGGTGTCATGAAGCGCCACAACTTCAAGGGCGTCTCCGCTTCGCACGGTTCGCACCGCAACCACCGCAAGCCCGGTTCCATCGGTGCCTCGTCGACGCCCAGCCGCGTCTTCAAGGGCATGCGCATGGCCGGCCGCATGGGTGGCGAGCGCGTGACCGTGCTCAACCTCCGCGTGCACGCCGTCGACGCCGAGAAGGGTCTGCTGCTCGTCAAGGGCGCCGTCCCCGGTGCGCGTGGCCGTCTCGTTTTCGTCCGCAACGCAGTGAAGGGGGCGTAGTCCATGGCTACCGCGACCAACACCATCGACACCCTCGACGCCACCGGCAAGAAGTCCGGCACCGTTGAGCTCCCCGCCGAGCTCTTCGACGTGCAGACCAACGTGCCGCTGATCCACCAGGTCGTCGTCGCCCAGCTCGCCGCAGCGCGTCAGGGCACCCACAAGACCAAGACCCGTGGTGAGGTCTCCGGCGCCGGCCGCAAGCCGTTCAAGCAGAAGGGCACCGGCCGCGCTCGTCAGGGCTCGATCCGCGCTCCTCAGATGACCGGCGGTGGCATCGTCCACGGCCCGCAGCCGCGTGACTACTCGCAGCGCACCCCCAAGAAGATGATCGCCGCTGCTCTGCTCGGCGCTCTCTCCGACCGCGCCCGCGGCGGCCGCATCCACGCCGTCGAGGCGTTCGTGGCCGGCGACGTCGCGAAGACGAAGGACGCGCTGGCGCTCCTCACGTCGATCGCCCCGGCGAAGCACTACCTCGTGGTGCTGGCCCGTGGCGAAGAGCTCTCGGAGCGCGCCGTCCGCAACATCCCGACCGTGCACACGCTCTCGGTCGACCAGCTGAACGCCTACGACGTGCTCGTCTCGGACGACATCGTCTTCAGCACCGCTGCGCTCGAGGCGTTCGTCGCCGCGAAGACGGCGAAGAAGGAAGAGGTCTCCGCATGAGTGCCGCACACAACAAGGACCCGCGCGACATCATCCTCGCGCCGGTCGTCTCGGAGAAGAGCTACGGCCTGATCGACGAGGGCAAGTACACGTTCACCGTGGACCCCCGCTCGAACAAGACCGAGATCAAGCTCGCCATCGAGAAGATCTTCAACGTCCAGGTGGCGTCGATCAACACGCTGAACCGTCAGGGCAAGACCCGCCGTACCCGCTTCGGCCAGGGCAAGCGCAAGGACACCAAGCGCGCGATCGTCACCCTCAAGTCCGGCTCGATCGACATCTTCACGGCTGTCGGCTAAGGAGCAGAGGAAAACATGGCTATTCGTAAGTACAAGCCCACGACCCCGGGTCGTCGCGGTTCCTCCGTCGCCGATTTCGCGGAGATCACGCGTTCGACGCCCGAGAAGTCGCTGCTCAAGCCGCTCTCGAAGACCGGTGGTCGCAACAACCAGGGTCGCATCACGACCCGTCACATCGGTGGTGGCCACAAGCGCCAGTACCGTGTGATCGACTTCCGTCGCAACGACAAGGACGGCGTGCCGGCCAAGGTCGCTCACATCGAGTACGACCCCAACCGCACCGCCCGCATCGCGCTGCTCCACTTCGTGGACGGCACGAAGCGCTACATCCTCGCGCCGAACAAGCTGCAGCAGGGCGACCCGATCGAGTCGGGCGCAGGCGCCGACATCAAGCCGGGCAACAACCTGCCGCTGAAGAACATCCCGACGGGTACCGTCATCCACGCGATCGAGCTCCGTCCCGGTGGCGGTGCCAAGCTCGCCCGCTCGGCCGGCGTCTCGGTTCGTCTCGTCGCCAAGGACGGCCCCTACGCGCAGCTCCGTCTGCCGTCGGGCGAGATCCGCAACGTCGATGCGCGCTGCCGCGCGACCATCGGCGAGGTCGGCAACGCCGAGCAGTCGAACATCAACTGGGGCAAGGCCGGCCGCAAGCGCTGGAAGGGCGTCCGCCCGACCGTGCGCGGTGTTGCGATGAACCCGGTCGACCACCCGCACGGTGGTGGTGAGGGCAAGACCTCCGGTGGTCGCCACCCGGTCAGCCCCTGGGGCAAGTCCGAGGGACGCACTCGTCGCCCCAACAAGGAAAGCGACAAGCTCATCGTCCGTCGTCGCACCGTCGGCAAGAAGCGCAAGTAGGAGTAAGAGAAGATGCCTCGCAGTCTTAAGAAGGGCCCCTTCGTCGACGAGCACCTGCTTCGCAAGGTCGTCGTCGCAAACGAAGCCGGTTCCAAGAACGTCATCAAGACGTGGTCCCGTCGCTCGATGATCATCCCGGCAATGCTCGGGCACACGATCGCCGTGCACGATGGCCGCAAGCACATCCCGGTGTTCGTCACCGAGACCATGGTGGGTCACAAGCTCGGAGAGTTCGCCCCCACCCGCACCTTCCGTGGACACGTGAAGGACGACAAGAAGGGTCGCCGCCGCTGACGCGGGGGCGAAAAGGAGGAGAGAAATGGTGGAGTCGATCGCACGCGTGCGTCACATCCGCGTGACCCCCATGAAGGCCCGTCGCGTCGTCAACCTGATCCGCGGCAAGCAGGCACAGGAGGCACTCGCCATCCTGAAGTTCGCACCCCAGAGTGCGAGCGAGCCGGTGTACAAGCTCGTCGCCTCGGCCATCGCGAACGCTCGCGTCAAGGCCGATGCAACGAACACCTATCTGGACGAGCAGGACCTCTACATCAGCAGCGCATTCGTCGATGAGGGCACCACCCTCAAGCGTTTCCAGCCGCGTGCTCAGGGTCGTGCCTTCCGCATCAACAAGCGAACGAGCCACATCACCGTCGTGCTCGCCACGCCCGAGGAGGGTACGAAGTAATGGGTCAGAAAGTCAACCCGTACGGCTTCCGTCTCGGCATCACCACCGACCATGTGTCGCGGTGGTTCTCCGACTCGACCAAGCCCGGACAGCGCTACGCCGACTACCTCGCCGAGGATGTCAAGATCCGTCGCCTGCTCCAGACGTCGCTCGACCGCGCGGGAGTCTCGCGCATCGAGATCGAGCGCACCCGTGACCGTGTGCGTGTGGACATCCACACCGCGCGTCCCGGCATCGTGATCGGCCGCCGCGGCGCCGAGGCCGAGCGCATCCGCGCCGACCTCGAGAAGCTCTCGGGCAAGCAGATCCAGCTCAACATCCTCGAGGTCAAGAACCCCGAGGCCGACGCCCAGCTCGTCGCGCAGGGCATCGCCGAGCAGCTCTCCGCTCGCGTGGCATTCCGCCGTGCGATGCGCAAGGGCCTGCAGGGCGCTCAGCGCGCCGGCGCCAAGGGTGTCCGCATCCAGGTGTCGGGCCGTCTCGGCGGCGCCGAGATGAGCCGCTCGGAGTTCTACCGCGAAGGCCGTGTGCCCCTGCACACCCTCCGCGCGAACATCGACTACGGCTTCTACGAGGCCAAGACCACCTTCGGCCGCATCGGCGTGAAGGTCTGGATCTACAAGGGCGACGTCACCAACAAGGAGCTCGCTCGCGAGCAGGCTTCGCAGAAGTCCTCCCGTGGTGACCGCAATGACCGTCCCCGCCGTGCGCCCAAGGCGCAGGAGCCGGTGGCAGCAGGAGTTGAGGCATAACCATGTTGATTCCCCGTCGAGTCAAGTACCGCAAGCAGCACCACCCCGGCCGCTCGGGCCAGGCCACCGGTGGCACCAAGGTGTCGTTCGGTGAGTTCGGCATCCAGGCGCTGACGCCCGCGTATGTGACCAACCGTCAGATCGAGTCCGCTCGTATCGCCATGACGCGTCACATCAAGCGTGGCGGCAAGGTGTGGATCAACATCTACCCCGACCGTCCGCTCACGAAGAAGCCGGCCGAAACCCGCATGGGTTCCGGTAAGGGTTCGCCCGAGTGGTGGGTCGCCAACGTCAAGCCGGGTCGCGTCCTCTTCGAGGTCTCGGGCGTTTCCGAGGAGCTCGCTCGCGAGGCTCTGACCCGTGCCATCCACAAGCTGCCCCTCAAGGCACGCATCATCAAGCGCGAGGAGGGCGACGCATAATGTCCGTCGGAACGAAGGAGCTCGCCACTGTCGAGCTCGACACCTTTGAAGACGAGCGACTCGTCGACGAGCTGAAGAAGGCCAAGGAAGAGCTGTTCAACCTGCGCTTCCAGTCGGCCACCGGCCAGCTCGAGAGCCACGGCCGTGTCAAGGCCGTCAAGCGCGACATCGCTCGCATCTACACGGTCATCCGTGAGCGTGAGCTCGGCATCCGTGCCACTCCCGCACCGGTCGAGGCGGCTCCCGCCAAGGCCGAGAAGAAGACGAAGAAGGCCAAGGCCGAGGCGGAAGCCCCTGCTGAGGTCGCAGAGACGAAGGAGGCCTGATCATGGCTGAGACCAAGAAGGCTGCTGCAGCCGAGGTCGCCGAGTCGGCCGAACTCGTTCGCGGGTACCGCAAGGTTCGTCGTGGGTACGTCGTCAGCGACAAGATGGACAAGACCATCGTCGTCGAGGTCGAAGACCGCGTGAAGCACCCCCTGTACGGCAAGGTCATCCGCCGTACCTCGAAGATCAAGGCGCACGATGAGGCGAACTCCGCCGGCATCGGCGACCTCGTCGTGATCTCCGAGACCCGCCCGCTCTCCGCCACGAAGCGCTGGCGCCTCGTCGAGATCGCCGAGAAGGCCAAGTAAGCCTCTGGCTTGCTTGAGAGAAGGAGAGAACTGTGCTTCAGCAGGAATCACGAGTCAAGGTCGCCGACAACACCGGCGCCAAGGTGCTGCTCACCATCCGCGTGCTCGGTGGGTCGAAGCGTCGCTACGCCGGCCTGGGTGACGTCATCGTCGCCACGGTCAAGGACGCGATCCCCGGCGGCAACGTCAAGAAGGGCGATGTGGTCAAGGCCGTCATCGTCCGCACCGTCAAGGAGACCCGTCGTCCCGACGGTTCCTACATCAAGTTCGACGAGAACGCCGCGGTGATCCTGAAGAACGATGGTGACCCTCGCGGCACCCGTATCTTCGGACCGGTCGGTCGCGAGCTTCGCGACAAGAAGTTCATGAAGATCATCTCGCTGGCACCGGAGGTTATCTAAGTCATGGCCAACATCAAGAAGGGTGACCTCGTTCAGGTCATCTCGGGCCGCAGCCAGGCACGCGGCGGAGACCGCGGCAAGCAGGGCAAGGTCATCGAGGTGCTCGTCGCCGAGAACCGTGTCGTCGTGCAGGGTGTGAACTTCATCACCAAGCACGTTCGCGTCGGCCAGACGCAGCGCGGTACGAAGACCGGCGGCATCGAGACCCACGAGGCTCCGATCCACGTCTCCAACGTCGCGCTCGTCGACCCCGAGACGAAGAAGCCGACCCGCGTCGGCTTCCGCGAAGAGCAGATCACGAAGGACGGCGTCACCAAGACGGTCCGCGTTCGTTACGCAAAGAAGTCAGGCAAGGACATCTGATGACCGATACGGCTACGCAGGCTGGCAAAATCCAGCCGCGCCTGAAGACCAAGTACCGCACCGAGATCGCCAAGGCCCTCACCGAGGAGCACGGCTACACCAACGTGCACCAGGTTCCGGGTCTCGTGAAGATCGTCGTGAACATGGGTGTCGGCGAGGCCGCACGCGATGGCAAGGTCATCGACGGTGCGATCGCCGATCTCACCAAGATCACCGGTCAGAAGCCCCAGGTCACCAAGGCCCGCAAGTCCATCGCGCAGTTCAAGCTGCGCGAGGGCCAGGCCATCGGCACGCACGTCACGCTGCGCGGCGACCGCATGTGGGAGTTCCTCGACCGCCTGCTCTCGCTCGCGCTGCCCCGCATCCGCGACTTCCGCGGCCTCTCGGACGCCCAGTTCGACGGCAACGGAAACTACACGTTCGGTCTCACGGAGCAGTCCGTGTTCCACGAGATCGACCAGGACAAGATCGACCGCGTCCGCGGCATGGACATCACTGTGGTGACCACGGCCAAGACCGACGCCGAGGGCCGCTCGCTGCTCAAGCAGCTCGGCTTCCCGTTCAAGTCGAACGAGTCCGCTCAGTAATTCGTAGTAAGCTCTACGGGTTTGTGCCATCGCCGGCGGGCCTCGGAGTCATCCGAGGCCCAGCCGGCACCGGCGTACCGGCGGGTCGCATCCGCGTCCCGCCACCACCACAGGTCAGCACTCGTGTAACGGGTGCTGAAACCTGGTGAACGTAAGGAAACATCTGCAATGACGATGACCGACCCGGTCGCTGACATGCTGACCCGCCTTCGCAATGCGAACTCGGCGCACCACGACTCCGTGACGATGCCGAACTCCAAGCTGAAGTCGCACATCGCCGAGATCCTCACCAAAGAGGGCTACATCACCGGCTTCGAGATCACCGACGCTCGCGTCGGCACTGAGCTCACGCTGACCCTCAAGTTCGGCCCGAACCGCGAGCGCTCGATCGTGGGCATCAAGCGCGTCTCGAAGCCCGGCCTCCGCGTCTACGCGAAGTCGACCGAGATCCCCAAGGTGCTCGGCGGCCTCGGCGTCGCGATCCTGTCCACCTCCAGCGGTCTTCTGACCGACCGCCAGGCCGAGAAGAAGGGCGTGGGTGGGGAAGTCCTCGCCTACGTGTGGTAATTCCATGTCACGAATCGGACGACTCCCCATCGACATCCCCGCGGGTGTCGAGGTCAAGGTCGACGGCTCCGCCGTCAACGTCAAGGGCCCCAAGGGCGAGCTCTCGCTCACCGTGGCTTCGCCCATCGAGGCAAAGGTCGAGGCGAACCAGGTTCTGGTGACCCGTCCCGACGACGAGCGTTCTTCGCGTTCGCTGCACGGCCTGACCCGCACGCTCATCGCGAACCAGATCATCGGCGTCACCGAGGGCTACTCCAAGGGCCTCGAGATCGTCGGTACCGGTTACCGCGTCGCGCAGAAGGGCACCGCGATCGAGTTCGCGCTCGGTTTCTCGCACCCCGTCACCGTCGAGGCGCCTGCTGGCATCACGCTGACCGTCGAGGGCAACAACAAGCTCACGGTCGCCGGCATCGACAAGCAGGCCGTCGGCGAGACCGCCGCGAACATCCGCAAGATCAAGAAGCCCGAGCCCTACAAGGGCAAGGGCATCCGCTACGCCGGCGAGGTCGTGCGTCGCAAGGCCGGAAAGTCAGGTAAGTAATCATGGCTGTGAAGACCAAGACGGCTGCGCGTTCGCGCCGCCACACCCGCCTTCGCAAGAAGGTCGTCGGCACCGAGCTGCGCCCGCGCCTCGTCGTCACCCGTTCGGCCCGTCACGTGTTCGTGCAGGTCGTCGACGACAGCAAGGGCCTGACCGTGGCCAGCGCCTCGACCATGGAGGCAGACCTCCGTGCGTTCGACGGTGACAAGACCGCCAAGGCCAAGAAGGTCGGCGAGCTCGTCGCAGAGCGCGCGAAGAAGGCCGGCGTCGAGTCGGTCGTCTTCGACCGCGGCGGCAACAAGTACGCCGGTCGTGTCGCAGCGATCGCCGATGGAGCGCGAGAGGCAGGGCTCAACCTGTGAGTGAGAACACCGTTAAGGAGACCGAGGTGACTGCGGAGGCACCCGTCGAGACGGCTGCTGCCTCCGAGCCGGCTCGCAACGAGCGCGACAACCGCCGTGGCGGCGGTCGCGACCGCAACCAGGGTGGCCGCGACCGCGGTGGCCGCGACGCCGAGAAGAGCCAGTTCCTCGAGCGCGTCGTGACCATCAACCGCGTGTCGAAGGTCGTCAAGGGCGGCCGTCGCTTCAGCTTCACGGCGCTCGTCGTCGTGGGCGACGGCAACGGCCTCGTGGGTGTCGGCTACGGCAAGGCCCGCGAAGTCCCGACCGCGATCTCGAAGGGCGTCGAGGAGGCGAAGAAGAACTTCTTCCGCGTCCCGCGCATCGGCGCGACCATTCCCCACCCCGTCCAGGGTGAGGCTGCGGCCGGCGTCGTGCTCCTTCGCCCGGCATCGCCCGGTACCGGTGTCATCGCCGGTGGTCCCGTGCGTGCCGTGCTCGAGTGCGCCGGCATCCACGACGTCCTGAGCAAGTCGCTCGGGTCGTCGAACACGATCAACATCGTGCACGCCACGGTCGAGGCGCTCAAGCAGCTCGAAGAGCCGCGCGCCGTCGCCGCCCGTCGTGGTCTCGACTACGACGAGGTCGCACCGGCCCGTCTGCTGCGTGCCGAGGCTCAGGCGGCAGAGTCCGCCGCAGCAGCGAAGGCAGGTGCCTGATGGCCAAGCAGCTCAAGGTGACCCAGATCAAGTCCAAGGTGAGCGAGAAGCAGTACCAGCGTGACACGCTGCGCAGCCTCGGACTCAAGCGAATCGGCCAGTCGGTCGTGCGTGAGGACAACCCGCAGAACCGCGGCTACGTCAACACGGTCGCGCACCTCGTGAAGGTTGAGGAGATTGACTAATGGCTGACGAGAAGATCGACGCCACCGCAGAAGCCCCCAAGAAGGCTCCCGCGAAGAAGGCTGCGGCCAAGCCCGCCGCTGAGAAGGCCGCAGCTCCCAAGGCTGCTGCCGCGAAGAAGGCACCGGCCAAGGCCGCTGCTGCGAAGGCCGACGACGCGGCCGCCGAGAAGGCTCCCGCGAAGAAGGCTCCTGCCAAGAAGGCGGCCCCCAAGGCGGACGTCGCCGAGAAGCGCGAGCAGGTTCTGAAGGTGCACCACCTTCGTCCCGCTCCCGGTGCCAAGAAGGACAAGACCCGCGTCGGACGCGGTGAGGGTTCCAAGGGCAAGACGGCAGGTCGCGGCACCAAGGGCTCGAAGGCCCGCAACAACATCCGCCCCGGTTTCGAGGGTGGACAGCTTCCGTACCACATGCGTGCGCCGAAGCTGCGCGGCTTCAAGAACCCGTTCCGCGTGGAGTACCAGGTCGTGAACCTGGACAAGCTGGCCGAGCTCTACCCGAAGGGCGGCGATGTCACCATCGCCGACCTCGTCGAGAAGGGCGCCGTTCGCAAGAACGAGCGCGTGAAGGTTCTCGGCAACGGCGACCTTCAGGTCAAGCTCAACGTCGCCGTCGACAAGGTCTCCGGCTCGGCTGAGCAGAAGATCGTCGCCGCCGGCGGCTCGGTCAAGTAGGACCAAAGCACCACATCCGGTCAGAGCCTGTCGGGACCTCGCGTATGATTCACGGGGGTCTCGACAGGCTCGAGCCATATTTGGACTGACTCCATGACGGAGCAACAGGAGGACGAGTGTTCAACGCCATCGGGCGGATCTTCCGCACGCCGGATCTTCGCCGCAAGCTCGGGTTCACGCTGGGCATCGTCGCCCTGTTCCGACTCGGCTCGTTCATCCCGGCGCCGTTCGTGGATTTCGGCAACGTGCAGGCCTGCCTCGCGGCCAGCCAGAGCACCACGGGCCTCTACGAGCTCGTCAACCTGTTCTCGGGCGGTGCGCTGCTCCAGTTGTCGATCTTCGCGCTGGGCATCATGCCGTACATCACGGCGTCGATCATCGTGCAGCTCCTGCGCGTGGTCATCCCCCACTTCGAGACCCTCTACAAGGAGGGCCAGTCGGGTCAGGGCAAGCTCACGCAGTACACCCGCTACCTGACGATCGCCCTCGGCGTGCTGCAGTCGACCACCCTGATCACGGTCGCTCGGTCCGGCGCGCTGTTCCCGTCGGGCGACCCGTCGTGCTCGCAGCTGATCACGAACGACGCCTGGTACGCGATCCTGCTCATGGTCATCACGATGACCGCCGGTACCGGCCTCATCATGTGGATGGGCGAGCTCATCACCGAGCGCGGCATCGGCAACGGCATGTCGCTCCTCATCTTCACGTCGATCGCCTCGACGTTCCCCGGCTCGCTCTGGTCGATCGCGCAGGCTCGCGGCCTCGACACCTTCTTCGTCGTGCTCGCGGTCGGACTCCTGGTGGTCGTCGCGGTCGTCTTCGTCGAGCAATCGCAGCGACGCGTCCCGGTGCAGTACGCGAAGCGCATGGTCGGCCGCCGCACGTACGGCGGCAACAACACGTACATCCCGATCAAGGTGAACATGGCCGGCGTCGTCCCCGTGATCTTCGCCTCGTCGCTGCTGTACCTGCCCGCGCTCATCGCCCAGTTCAACCAGCCCGCTGCAGGCGATGAGCCACAGGCCTGGGTCGTGTGGATCACGAACTACCTGACCAAGGGCGACCACCCGCTCTACATGCTCCTGTACTTCCTGCTCATCGTCGGATTCACGTACTTCTACGTCGCGATCACCTTCAACCCCGACGAGGTGGCCGAGAACATGAAGAAGTACGGCGGCTTCATCCCGGGCATCCGAGCCGGGCGTCCCACGGCCGAGTACCTCGACTACGTGCTCACGCGCATCACGCTGCCCGGTTCGCTGTACCTCGGTCTCATCGCGCTCATCCCGCTCATCGCCCTGAGCCTCGTCGGCGCCAACGCGAACTTCCCGTTCGGCGGCGCGTCGATCCTCATCATCGTCGGCGTCGGCCTCGAAACGGTGAAGCAGATCGATGCGCAGCTGCAGCAGCGCCACTACGAAGGGCTCCTCCGATGACGGCGAACCCCACTGGTTCCGCACGCTTCCTGATCGTCGGCCCGCAGGGCTCGGGCAAGGGCACTCAAGGCGTCCTCGTCGCAGAGGCGTTCGGCGTTCCGCAGGTCGCGACCGGCGACATCTTCCGCGCGAACGTGTCGGGCGGAACGGAGCTCGGCAAACGTGTGCAGGCCATCATCGAGGCCGGAGACCTGGTTCCCGACGCCCTGACGAGCGAACTCGTCCGCGACCGCCTCGCCCAGCCTGACGCCGCGGCCGGCTTCCTGCTCGACGGCTACCCGCGCAACCGCGGCCAGGTCGACGACCTCGCCGAGTTCCTCGGCGGACGCGGTGAGGGCCTCGATGCCGTGATCGAGCTCGAGGTGCCCCGCGAGGAGAGCATCACCAGGCTGCACGACCGCGCGGTCAAGCAGGGGCGCACCGACGACACCGAAGAGGTCATCGCGAACCGGCTGGCCATCTACGAGCGCGAGACCGCACCCATCCTCGACGTCTATCGCGCGCAGGACCTGGTACTGGCCATCGACGGCGTCGGCACGCTCGATCAGGTCACGCAGCGGATCTTCGACGCGCTCGCGAGCCGGGGCCTCATCGCCCAGGGTTCCGGCGGCAACGGCGCGGCTGCCTGACCCGGCGTGTTCCGGCGTTCGATCTACAAGTCCGCGGCTGAGCTGCGGGCGATGCGCCCGGCCGGCGCCGCCACCGCAGCGGCGCTGGCCGAAGCGCGTCGGCTGATCGCGCCGGGTGCGACCGGGCTCGAACTCGACAACGCTGCGGAGCGAGTCATCGAAGGGCTCGGCGGTCGCTCGAACTTCAAGCTCGAACCCGGCTACCGCCACACGCTCTGCGTCTCGGTCGACGACGACGTGGTGCACGGCATCCCGACCGATCGGCCGTTCCGCCCGGGAGACATCGTCTCGGTCGACGGGGGAGCCGAGGTCGACGGCTGGAACGGCGACGCGGCATTCAGCGTCGTGATCCCCGACCCCGCCAGACCCGAGCTCGTCGCTGCCCGCACCACGCTCGCCGAGGTGACCGAGGGCTCGCTCTGGCGCGGCATCGCGGCGCTCGCGACCGCCCGCAGGCTCAATGAGGTCGGCGACGCCATCGAGGAGTTCATCGAGGATGCCGGGGAGTACGGCATCCTGACCGACTTCGTCGGCCACGGCATCGGTCGGTCGATGCACGAGGAGCCACCGGTCTTCAACTACCGCGTCGATCGTCGCGGCCCTGCCGTGCGACCCGGACTCGTGGTGGCCATCGAACCCATGATCGTGGCCGGCTCGATCGAGACGTTCATCCGCGACGACGGATGGACCGTGACGACGTCGGACGGCGCCGACGCCGCCCACTGGGAGCACTCGATCGCCGTGCACGACGGCGGCGTCTGGGTGCTGACCGCCGAGGACGGCGGCGCGGCGGGCCTCGCGCCCTACGGCATCACGCCGGTGCCGATCGCCTGACCGGAATCGCCGGACTCGATCAGGACCACTGTCGGGATCGATCGCCCGTGCAGACCGGCAGCACCGACCGCACCGAAGGGTCCGTCTTCGCCGGCCGGGGGCTGTCTCCGCCGCCGCGCCGCTGGGTAGGGTGAAGGCGGGGGAGCGGACACGCTCGCGACGAGGTCGAACCGCGATGGGGAGGGCGACGCATGCAGCTCAGGGGAACCGGTGTCGGGGCCGGCATCGCGATCGGCCCGGTGCTCCGCATGGCCGATCCACTGCCCGAACCGTCCGAACTGACGAGTGACCGCTCACCGCAGGATGAGTGGGTCAGGGGCAGGGAGGCGCTCGCGGCGACCGCGGCCGATCTCGCGGCGCGCGGCGCCACCGCAGGAGGCACCGCGAAGGACGTGCTCGAGGCGCAGGCCCTCATGGCCGCGGACCCCTCGCTCGGCACCGAGGTCGAGAACCGGGTCATGGCCGGCGCCACCGCGGAGCGCGCGGTCTTCGAGGCGTTCGCGGGGTACCGGGACCTGCTCACGGGCATGGGGGGTTACCTCGCCGAACGGGCCGCGGATCTCGACGACGTCTCGCAGCGCGTGCGTGCCCACCTCGCCGGCGTGCCGGCGCCCGGCGTGCCGTCGCCGGGACATCCGTTCGTCCTGGTCGCCCGCGACCTCTCACCCGCCGACACCGCGACCCTCGATCTCGCCCAGGTCAGCGCGGTCGTGACCGTCGACGGCGGGCCGACCTCGCACACGGCGATCCTCGCGCGGGAGAAGTCGCTCGTCGCGGTCGTCGGCGTGGCCAGCGCGTGGTCGCTCGCCGACGGTGATCGCGTCATCGTCGATGCGGGCCGCGACACCGTCGTGGCGGCGCCGACGCCCGACGAGCTCACCGACGCCGAGCATCGCATCGCCGAGAGGGCGGCGACCGCCGCCGCGCCCATCGAGCCAGGCCGTCTCTCAGACGGCACGCCGGTGCCGTTGCTCGCGAACCTCGGTTCCGCCGATGGAGCAGCGGAGGCCGTCCGTCTCGGCGCGGAGGGCGTCGGGCTCTTCCGCACGGAGTTCCTGTTCCTCGATGCCGATCGCGCGCCGACCGTCGACGAGCAGAGATCGGAGTACGTCCGTCTCCTCGAGGCGTTCCCGGGTCGCAAGGTCGTCGTGCGGGTGCTCGACGCCGGCGCCGACAAGCCGCTCTCCTTCGTGAACGACGATGCCGAGCCGAACCCGGCGCTCGGGCTCCGCGGCATCCGTGCACTCCGCGCGGCCGAGCCGGTGCTGCGGGACCAGCTCACGGCGCTGGCGCAGGCCGAGGCCGAGACCTCGGCCGAGCTGCAGGTCATGGCCCCGATGGTCGCGACGGTCGAGGAGACGCGCTACTTCGCCGACCTCGCGCACGAGCTCGGCATCCGGGTGGCGGGCGTGATGGTCGAGACGCCGGCGGCTGCGCTGATCGCGGACCGGGTGCTCGCGATCGCCGAGTTCGCGTCCATCGGCACGAACGACCTCACGCAGTACACGATGGCCGCCGACCGGCTGCTCGGAACGGTCGCGGGGTTGCAGGATCCGTGGCATCCGGCGGTGCTCAGGCTGATCGGGGAGGTCGGAGCCGCCGGCGCGAAGGCGGGCAAGTCCGTCGGGGTGTGCGGCGAGGCCGCCGCCGACCCCCTCCTCGCGGTCGTGCTCGTCGGGCTGGGCGTGACCTCGCTGTCGATGTCGCCGTCGGCGATCGCCGATGTCCGTGCGTCGCTGCTCGGCTACGACCGTGCGGATGCCGAGCGCCTCGCCCGTGCGGCCCTCGCCGCCGAGGGTGCCGCCGAGGCCCGACAGGCGGTTCGGATCGCCGTGGAGGCGCCGAGCGCGTGATCCGGCCCCGGTTCGCTTAATCGCCCGGGATGTCGTAAAGTTGACCCTTGGTGCTCTGCACGTGCGCCTTGGCATGCCCGACGTCTCGTCGGGCATGACGGGTCGACACCGAGCATCATCGCACGACCAGCATCCCAAACTCCAAGCGATAGTGAGGCTATGGCCAAGAAAGACGGCGTCATCGAGATCGAGGGCTCGGTCATCGAGGCTCTCCCGAACGCGATGTTCCGGGTTGAGCTCACGAACGGGCACAAGGTTCTCGCACACATCTCAGGCAAGATGCGTCAGCACTACATCCGAATCCTCCCCGAGGACCGCGTGATCGTCGAGCTGAGCCCCTACGACCTGACGCGCGGACGCATCGTCTACCGCTACAAGTAACGCTTGCTGGAAAGTAACGGCCTGCGGCATCCCACGGGCACGAAGACAGCGAAACCAAGGAAACACTCATGAAGGTCAACCCCTCAGTCAAGCCCATCTGCGACAAGTGCAAGGTCATCCGCCGCCACGGCAACGTCATGGTGATCTGCGAGAACCCGCGCCACAAGCAGCGCCAGGGCTAGTCAGAAGACTTTCGAACCCCTGCTCCGGCAGGGTTCGTCCCCATAACTGAACACTGCATATCGGCAACACCAGAACCGCGACATCCTCGGATGCCGCGGGGACACCTCGGGGCGGAGGCCCGGGCACCGGTGTTGCTCCACACCTCCACTTCGAAAACAGGAGAAGCCGAACATGGCACGTCTTGCAGGAGTCGACATCCCGCGCGAGAAGCGCGTGGAGATCGCACTCACCTACATCTACGGCGTCGGCCGCACTCGCGCGCTGGAGACGCTCGCGGAGACCGGTATCGACGGGAACATCCGCGTCAAGGACCTCAGCGACGACCAGCTGGTCGCCCTGCGCGACTACATCGAGGGCAACTACAAGGTTGAGGGTGACCTTCGCCGCGAGGTCGCCGCCGACATCCGCCGCAAGGTCGAGATCGGTTCGTACGAGGGCATCCGCCACCGTCGTGGTCTCCCGGTCCGCGGTCAGCGCACCAAGACCAACGCTCGTACCCGCAAGGGCCCGAAGCGCACCGTCGCCGGCAAGAAGAAGCCCGGCCGCAAGTAACCGCTCGTCGCCAGATCTAGGAGATTTCACACATGGCAGCATCCAAGGCGGCTACTCGCAAGCCGCGCAAGAAGGAAAAGAAGAACATCGCCGTGGGCCAGGCCCACATCAAGTCGACGTTCAACAACACGATCGTCTCGATCACCGACACCTCCGGTGCCGTGATCAGCTGGGCCTCCTCCGGTGGCGTCGGCTTCAAGGGTTCGCGCAAGTCGACCCCGTTCGCCGCGCAGCTCGCCGCAGAGTCGGCCGCCCGCCAGGCGCAGGAGCACGGCATGAAGAAGGTCGACGTCTTCGTCAAGGGTCCGGGTTCGGGCCGCGAGACCGCGATCCGCTCGCTCCAGGCCGCAGGCCTCGAGGTCGGCAGCATCAACGACGTGACGCCCCAGGCTCACAACGGCTGCCGCCCGCCCAAGCGTCGCCGCGTCTAAGCACTCCTCGTCGGTCGAGTAGGGCGCCCGCGCCCGGATCGAGGGCTCGCGGCATCCCGCGGGCCTCGATCCGGTCCCGAAGGGCCTGCTCGACCGGCGACACGCACTCTCACAACTCAAGATCCTCGAACTCGCAGGTGTCATATAGCGGACACCCTGCCGAAAGGAATCCACAGTGCTGATCGCACAGCGTCCGACGCTCACCGAAGAGAACATCTCGGAGTTCCGTTCGCGTTTCGTGATCGAGCCCCTCGAGCCGGGCTTCGGTTACACCCTGGGCAACTCGCTCCGGCGTACGCTCCTCTCGTCCATCCCCGGTGCGGCCGTCACCAGCATCCGCATCGACGGCGTGCTGCACGAGTTCTCGACCGTTCCCGGTGTGCGTGAGGACGTCACCGAGATCATCCTGAACATCAAGAACCTGGTCGTCTCGAGCGAGCACGACGAGCCCATCACGGCATACCTGCGCAAGCAGGGTGCGGGCGAGGTCACCGCTGCGGACATCTCCGCTCCGGCCGGCGTCGAGGTGCACAACCCCGAGCTCGTCATCGCCACGCTCAACGAGTCGGCGAAGTTCGAGCTGGAGCTGACGATCGAGCGCGGCCGCGGCTACGTCTCGGCCAGCCAGAACCGCAACGAGTACTCCGAGGCCGGCCAGATCCCGGTCGACTCGATCTACTCGCCGGTCCTGAAGGTCACCTACCGCGTCGAGGCCACCCGTGCCGGCGAGCGCACCGACTTCGACCGCCTCGTGGTCGACGTCGAGTCGAAGCCCGCCATCAGCCCGCGTGACGCCATCGCGTCGGCGGGCCGCACCCTCACGGAGCTGTTCGGTCTCGCTCGCGAGCTGAACGTGGCCGCCGAGGGCATCGAGATCGGCCCGGCGCCGGTCGACGCCGTGCTCTCGAGCGAGCTCTCGATCCCGATCGAAGACCTCGACCTTTCGGTGCGCAGCTACAACTGCCTCAAGCGCGAGGGCATCAACACCGTGTCCGAGCTCGTCGCCCTCTCGGAGTCGCAGCTCATGAACATCCGCAACTTCGGTCAGAAGTCGGTGGATGAGGTCAAGGACAAGCTCACCGAGATGGGTCTTTCGCTGAAGGACTCCGTCCCCGGATTCGACGGGGCCCACTTCTACACGGGCTTCGAAGAAGAGAACTAATCCTTCCTTCGCGCCCGCCGCACTGACCCCCACTACTGGAGATAACGAACCATGCCGAAGCCCACCAAGGGCCCCCGCCTCGGAGGCGGACCCTCGCACGAGCGGCTCATGCTCGCCAACCTGGCTGCTGCGCTCTACACGCACAAGTCGATCACCACGACCGAGACCAAGGCGAAGCGCCTTCGTCCGCTCGCCGAGCGTCTCATCACGTTCGCCAAGCGCGGCGACCTGCACGCGCGTCGTCGCGTGCTCGCCGTGATCGGCGACAAGGCTGTCGTCCACGAGCTGTTCACGATCATCGCTCCGCAGGTCGCCGACCGTGAGGGCGGCTACACCCGCATCACGAAGATCGGCAACCGCAAGGGCGACAACGCGCCCATGGCGGTCATCGAGCTCGTCCTCGAGCCCGTGACCCCGAAGGTGCGCGCCGCCAAGCCCGCCGCCGCCGCGCCGGTCGCCGAAGAGGCGCCCGTCGCCGAGGCCGAGGAGACCGTCGAGGTCGCCGAGGTCGAGGAGACCGCTGAGGTCGCCGACGAGGCTCCCGCCGAGGAGTCCGCCGACGCCAAGTAGTCGACGCTGCTGTTCGAAAGGCCCCGGTGCTGTGCGCCGGGGCCTTTCGGCGTCCCCAGTGCAGGGCGCAACCGGTCGTCGGTGGCGCGGAGCAGCATGCGGCTCGTTCTAGGCTTGTCGCCATGGGTGCGGTCGGCGAGCAGACGGTTGCGGTCGCGGATACCGCGGCCGAGGCATCCGTCGTCCGTATCCGGCTCGGCATCGCCTACGACGGAACCGAGTTCAACGGGTGGAGCCGGCAGCCGACACAGCGCACGGTGCAGGGTGTCATCGAGGAGGCGCTCGGGACGCTCTTCCGGCGCACCGGCGCCGTGCCGCGCCTCACGGTCGCGGGGCGAACCGACGCCGGCGTCCATGCGCGCGGCCAGGTCGCCCATCTCGACGTGCCGGAGCGGGCGCTCTCGACCGTGGTGCGGCCGCGCCGTGGTCATGACGGAGAGCGGACCGGGCCGGCGGCCGTGCTCGCGCGCCGGCTGACGGGCATCCTCGGGGCCGACGCCGACGTGGTCATCACGGCCGCCGACATCGCTCCGGCGGGCTTCGACGCGCGGTTCTCGGCGATGTGGCGCCGCTACGAGTACTGCGTGGCGGACCTGGCCGCGCTGCGCGACCCGCTCGCCAGGCGCGCGACGGTCGCGTACCCCCGAACGCTCGACGTCGAGGCGATGAACGCCGCCGCGGGCTCGCTGCTCGGCCTCCACGACTTCGCCTCGTTCTGCAAGCCCCGCGCGGGGGCCACGACGATCCGCACCCTCCAGCACTTCGGATGGGAACGGCGGTCCGACGGCGTGCTCGTCGCCTCGCTGCAGGCGGACGCGTTCTGCCACTCGATGGTGCGGGCGCTCGTCGGCGCGTGCGTCGCCGTGGGGGAGGGGCGGCTCGATGCATCCGACCCTCTGGCCCTGCTGCGTGCGACGGAGCGCACGAATGCATTCAAGGTGATGCCCGCCAAGGGGCTCGTGCTCACCGAGGTCGGCTACCCCGCCGACGACGAGCTCGAGGCCCGTGCGATGCTGACCAGGGCCCGCCGCGAATTGCACGTGGACGGGGTCATCGGCTAGGCTGTTTCTTTGGTGCCGCCATCTGCGCCGGCACCCGAAGTTGAGCCCTCCACCGGGCGGCTCGTCCGCATCGCGGTCGAACACCCACGGAGTGGGATTCACGAACCCCTCACTCGATCAGAAAGCAGCACGATAGTGACGCGCACCTACACCCCCAAGGCGAACGAGATCCAGCGCGACTGGGTCATCATCGACGCCACCGACATCGTTCTCGGCCGTCTCGCGAGCCACACCGCAGCCCTGCTGCGCGGCAAGCACAAGCCGACCTTCGCCAACCACATGGACACCGGTGACTTCGTCATCATCGTCAATGCCGAGAAGGTGGCCCTCACCGGCCAGAAGCTCCTCCAGAAGAAGGCCTACCGCCACTCGGGCTACCCGGGCGGCCTCAAGGCCATCGGTTACGCCGAGCTCCTCGAGAAGAACCCCGTCCGCGCCGTCGAGAAGGCGATCCGCGGCATGCTCCCCAAGAACTCGCTCGGTCGTGCCCAGCTGAAGAAGCTGAAGGTGTACGCAGGCGCGGAGCACCCGCACGCGGCGCAGCAGCCCACGCCGTACACCCTCACCCAGGTCGCCCAGTAATTCCGGCACCCTCGACGTTCTCGAAAAGGATTCACACCACCATGGCGAAGATCGCAGACCAGCTCGACGCGGCTCCGGAGAGCTACACCACCGAGAGCGCCCCCGCGGCGGCTCCCACCACCCCCCGTGCCGTGCTCAACGTGTCCGGCGCAGCCGTCGGCCGCCGCAAGCAGGCCATCGCGCGCGTGCGCGTCGTTCCGGGCGCCGGCAACATCACGGTCAACGGCCGTGAGTTCGCCGCGTACTTCCCGAACAAGCTGCACCAGCAGCTCATCACCGACCCGTTCACCGTGCTCGAGCTCACCGGCTCGTACGACGTGATCGGCAAGATCACCGGCGGCGGCCCCTCGGGCCAGGCAGGCGCACTGCGCCTCGCGATCGCTCGTGCACTCAACGAGATCGACCGTGAGAACAACCGCCCGGCGCTGAAGAAGGCCGGCTTCCTGACCCGTGACGCTCGCGTCATCGAGCGCAAGAAGGCCGGTCTCAAGAAGGCCCGCAAGGCTCCCCAGTTCTCGAAGCGCTGATCCAGCGCTCCGGAACTCCGAATGCCTCGGCTCTTCGGAACTGACGGGGTCCGGGGCCTGGCCAACCGTGAACTCACGGCTGACCTGGCCCTGGGCCTCGCTCAGGCGGCTGCCGCCGTGCTCACGCAGGGCAGGCACGCCGATGAACTCCGCGCGGCGGGTCGACGACCCGTCGCCGTGGTGGCGCGCGATCCGCGCGTCTCCGGTGAATTCCTCACCGCCGCCGTCTCGGCCGGCCTCGCGAGCTCCGGTGTCGACGTCCTCGACGCCGGGGTCATCCCGACTCCCGCCACGGCCTTCCTCATCGACTCGATCGGCGCCGATTTCGGCGTCATGATCTCGGCGTCGCACAATCCCGCGCCCGACAACGGCATCAAGTTCTTCTCGTACGGCGGCACGAAGCTTCCCGACGAGGTCGAGGACCGCATCGAGTCCTACCTCGGTCGACAGAAGCTCGCCCCGATCGGCGGCGGCGTCGGCCGCATCCGCCGGTTCGCCGACGCCGAGGACCGCTACGTCGTGCACCTGCTCGGCACGCTGCCGAACCGGCTCGACGGCATCCACGTCGTGCTCGACTGCGCGCACGGCGCTGCCGCGGGCGTCTCGCCCGAGACGTTCCGCGACGCCGGCGCGAAGGTCACCGTGATCGGGGCCGACCCCGACGGCATGAACATCAACGACGGCGTCGGGTCGACGCACCTCGATCACCTCGCGGCCGCCGTGCTCGAGCACGGCGCCGACCTCGGCATCGCGCACGACGGCGACGCCGACCGCTGCCTCGCGGTCGACGCCGACGGCAACGTCATCGACGGCGACATGATCATGGCGATCCTCGCCGTGGCCATGCACGAGCGCGGTGCGCTCACCGACGACACCCTCGTCGTGACCGTGATGTCGAACCTCGGCCTGCGCCGGGCCATGGCCGATCGCGGCATCCGCGTCGTCGAGACCAAGGTGGGCGACCGGTACGTGCTCGAGGCCCTCGCGGCCGAGAAGCTGGCGCTGGGCGGCGAGCAGTCGGGGCACGTCATCATGAGCGAGTTCGCGACGACCGGCGACGGCGTGCTCACCGGCCTGCACCTCGTGGCCGAGATGGCCCGCACCGGCAAGTCGCTCGCCGAGCTCGCCTCCGTCATGACCGTCTACCCCCAGGTGCTCGTCAACGTCCGCGGCGTCGACCACCACGCGCTCGCCGGCGACGAGACCATCGCGGCCTCGGTCGCCGAGGTCGAGGCGGAACTGGGCGACACCGGGCGCGTGCTGCTGCGCCCGTCGGGCACCGAGCCGATGGTGCGCGTCATGGTCGAGGCGCGCAGCCAGGACGATGCCGAGCGCCATGCCGCGACCCTTGCAGAGGTCGTCAAGGCGCAGCTCGCGCTCGACGCCTGAACCGCACGGTCGAACGGATGTCGGGTGCGGCCCCACCGGTGACGGTGCGGGTCGCCGCGGCATCCGTTCGTCGTATCGGGCCGCAGCGCAGGCGGAACCGCCGCGTTCACCGCCGCGTGCCGTACGGCCCCCAGCGCGTCAGAGCTTGCGGAGCAGCACGGTCGACACGGTGTGATCGGCGCTCTTGCGAAGCACCAGCGACGCCCGTGAGCGGGTGGGACGCACGTTCTGCAGCAGGTTCGGCTCGTTGATGCTGCGCCAGATCTCGCCGGCGCGGGCGCGCGCCTGCTCCTCGGTGAGACTCGCGTAGCGGTGGAAGTACGAGCGCGGGTTGGTGAACGCGCCGCGCTGGAGCTTCAGGAAGCGCTCCTCGTACCAACGGGCGATGTCGCTCGTGCGGGCATCGACGTAGATCGAGAAGTCGAAGAGGTCGCTCACCGCGAGCCGATGGCCGGGGCCCGGCGGCTGCAGCACGTTCAGGCCCTCGACGATGAGCACGTCGGGGCGGCGCACGGTGATCTGCGCGTCGGGCACGATGTCGTAGGCGAGGTGCGAGTAGAACGGCGCGCGCACCTCGGGGGCGCCCGCCTTGACTTCGCTGACGAACCGCAGCAGGGCGCGTCGGTCGTAGGACTCGGGGAAGCCCTTGCGCCCCATGAGCCCGCGCCGCTCGAGCTCGGCGTTCGGGAAGAGGAAGCCGTCGGTCGTGATGAGCTCGACGCGGGGCGTGTGCTCCCAGCGCGCGAGGAGCTCGCGCAGCACGCGCGCGATGGTCGACTTGCCCACCGCGACCGACCCGGCCACGCCGATGACGAACGGCGTGGACTCCACGCGCTCCCGCAGGAACTCGCCCGTCGCGTTGCGCAGGGCCTTCGTGCCGCCCACGTACAGGTTCAGCAGGCGGCTGAGCGGCAGGTAGACCTCGGCGAGCTCATTCATGTCGAGCGGTTCGCCGAGGCCGCGCAGCTGCACGATCTCGGTCTCGCTGAGCGGGGCCGGCACCGATGGAGCGAGTGCCGACCAGTCGGCGCGGGGGAGCTCCATGAACGGGGAGATCTGCGCGATCGGAGTCGACGAGGTCTGCGGGTCCGGCACCTCGACAGTCTACTGTCGGCCGCGCGTGGTGCCGCGGCCGCTGACCCGCGCGTTCCCACCGCGCCGGGCTGCGGCATCCGTGGTCGAAGGAGGCGAGGCGGGGTGCGCAGCCGCGCGACGTAGAATCGACCCCATGTGTGGAATTGTCGGTTACGTCGGGCAGCGCAGCAGCGTCGACGTGCTCATGGGAGGCCTGAAGCGCCTCGAATATCGCGGTTACGATTCGGCGGGAGTGGCCATCGTCGATGACGACGGCGCGATCGAGACAGCAAAGAAGGCGGGCAAGCTCCAGGTGCTCGCCGACGAGCTCCAGGCGCACCCGCTCCATGTGGGTCGCACGGGCATCGGCCACACGCGGTGGGCGACCCACGGCGGCCCGACCGATCGCAACGCGCACCCGCACCTCGGCGACGAGGGGCGGCTCGCGCTGATCCACAACGGCATCATCGAGAACTTCGCGGAGCTCAAGCAGGAGCTCGTCGACGAGGGCTTCGCGTTCGAGTCCGAGACCGACACCGAGGTGGCCGCCGTGCTCCTCGGCCGCGAGGTGCGCCGCACGGGCGACCTCCGCCAGGCGTTCCAGCAGGTCGTGAACCGCCTCGAGGGCGCATTCACGCTGCTCGCCGTGCACCGCGACGCCCCGGGTCTCGTGGTCGGCGCCCGCCGCAACTCGCCGCTCGTGATCGGGCTCGGCGAGGGCGAGAACTTCTTCGGGTCGGATGTCGCGGCCTTCGTCGAGTACACGAAGCGCGCCGTGGCGATCGGCCAGGACCAGATCGTGGCGATCACGGCCGACGAGGTCGCGGTCACCGACTTCGACGGCTCGCCCGTCGAGGTGGAGCCGTTCGAGGTCGCGTGGGACGCGTCGGCCGCCGAGAAGGGCGGGTGGTCCTCGTTCATGCGCAAGGAGGTCGCCGAGCAGCCCGACGCGGTCGCCAACACGATCCGCGGTCGCATCGTCGACGGCGAGGTGCACATCCCCGAGCTCGAGTCGTTCGGCGACGACGAGCTGCGCGGTGTCCGTCGCATCACGGTCGTGGCGTGCGGCACGGCGTCGTACGCCGGCCAGGTGGCGAAGTACGCGATCGAGCAGTGGGCGCGCGTGCCCGTCGAGGTCGAGCTCAGTCACGAGTTCCGCTACCGAGAGCCGGTGATCGACGACGGCACGCTCGTGCTCTCGATCAGCCAGTCCGGCGAGACGATGGACACGCTGATGGCCGTGAAGTACGCCCGCGAGCAGGGTGCGCGCACGATCTCGATCTGCAACACGCAGGGTGCGACGATCCCGCGCGAGTCCGACGCGGTCGTCTACACGCACGCGGGTCCCGAGGTCGCGGTCGCGTCGACGAAGGCGTTCGTGGCGCAGATCACGGCCCTTTACCTCTTCGGCCTGCACCTCGCGCGCGTGCGCGGCACGCTGGCGCCCGAGGCGCTGGCCGACGCGCTCGCCGAGCTGCAGGCGATCCCGGCGAAGATCGAGACCGTGCTCGGCCAGTCCGAACGCGTCGCCGAGCTCGCCCACTGGATGGCGGACACGCGCTCGGTGCTGTTCCTCGGTCGCCACGTCGGGTTCCCGATCGCGATGGAGGGTGCGCTGAAGCTCAAGGAGCTCGCCTACATCCACGCCGAGGGATTCGCGGCCGGCGAGTTGAAGCACGGCCCGATCGCCCTCATCGAGCCCGGCCAGCCGGTCTTCGTGGTCGTGCCGAGCCCGCGCGGGTCGGCGAACCTCCACCCGAAGGTCGTCTCGAACATCCAGGAGATCCGCGCTCGCGGTGCTCGCGTCATCGCGATCGCCGAGGAGGGCGATGCCGCGGTGCTGCCGTACGCCGACGAGGTCATCCGCATCCCGCTCGCCGCGCCGCTCTTCGAGCCGCTGCTCGCCGTGGTGCCGCTCCAGGTGTTCGCGATGGAGCTGTCGCAGGCCAAGGGCCTCGACGTCGACCAGCCGCGCAACCTCGCGAAGTCGGTGACGGTGGAGTGACCCGGTTCGGGGCGTCCGCGTGATCGCGGGCATCGGCATCGACGTGGTCGACATCGCGCGGTTCGAGCGATCGATCGCCCGCACGCCGGCGCTCGTCGATCGCCTGTTCGCTGAGAGCGAACGCGGACGCCCCGCCCGATCCTTGGCCGCACGGTTCGCGGCCAAGGAGTCGCTCATCAAGGCGCTCGGCGGCCACGCCGTCGTGCGCTGGCACGAGATGACGGTCGTGCAGGACGCCGACGGCAACCCCGACTTCGAGCTCAGCGGCGGCCTCGCCGATCACATGCGTGCGCTCGGCATCGATCGCGTGCACCTCTCGATGAGCCACGACGCGGGCATCGCCAGCGCCTTCGTGATCCTCGAATCGAGCGGGGCGATGGCATGAGCCCGCAGACCGGGCCGACCACGCCCTTCCGCGAGGCCGTCGTCGACCTCGACGCCGTGCGCGCGAACGTCGAGACGCTCGCCGCGCGGGTCGCCCCGGCTGCCGTCATGGCCGTCGTGAAGGCGAACGCCTACGGCCACGGCGCGGTCCCAGTGGCTCTGGCGGCCCTCGACGGTGGCGCGGCCTGGTTGGGCGTCGCCGACCTCGACGAGGCGTTCGAGCTCCGCGATGCGGGCATCACGGCCCCCGTGCTCGCCTGGCTCCACGGCCCCGACGCGCCCTTCGCCGAGGCGATCGCCCGCGACGTCGACCTGGGCGTCTCGTCGATCGACCAGCTGAGGCGCGTGTCGGATGCCGCGGCGCAGGTCGGGACGTCGGCGACCTCTTCCGGTGCGAAGGCCGATCCCGCCGGCGCCGCGGATCCCGCCGGCGCGCGGGCCGCCGTGCACCTGAAGATCGACACCGGCCTCAGCCGGAACGGCGTGCCGCCGGAGGAGTGGGTCGAGGCGGTCGCGTTCGCGGCAATGCTCGAAGATCAGGGCCGTATCCGCGTGCGCGGCATCTTCAGTCACCTCGCCAACACCGACGACGACGCCGACCGGGCACAGCTCGCGGCGTTCGAGGAGGCGCTCGCCGCGGCATCCGCTGCCGGCCTCGACCCCGAGGTGCGCCACTTCGCGTCGACCGCCGCCGCGGTGCGCCTGCCGGCCTCGCGCTTCGACCTCGTGCGCCTCGGCATCGGCACGTACGGCATCCCGCCGTACGGCGACGGCACGACCGCCGCCGACCTTGGGCTCCGACCCGTCATGACGCTGCGCGCGTGCGTGGCCGCCGTTCGACGCGTCGAGCCGGGCGTCGGCGTCTCGTACAGCCACACGTGGCGCGCCGAACGCCGCACGACGCTCGCGCTCGTCCCGCTCGGGTACGCCGACGGCATCCCGCGTCACGCGTCGAGCCGGGCCGAGGTGCTGCTCGCCGGTCGTCGTCGACCGGTCGTGGGGCGCATCGCCATGGACCAGTTCGTCGTCGACGTCGGCGACGACGAGGTCGCGGTGGGCGACGAGGTCGTGCTCTTCGGCGACCCCGCGACCGGCGCGCCGTCGGCCGACGACTGGGCCGAGGCCGCCGACACGATCGGCTACGAGATCGTCACGCGCATCGGGCACCGCGTGCCCCGCAGCTATGACGGCGCCGCATGATCCGTGCAGAGATCGCGGATGCCGCGGCCATGGAGGAGTTCGGCCGCGACCTCGGTTCCCGGCTCGCCGCGGGCGACCTGCTCATCCTCACCGGCCCGCTCGGGGCGGGCAAGACCACGCTCACGCGCGGCCTCGGTGCCGGACTCGGTGTGCGCGGACCCGTGCAGTCGCCGACGTTCGTGCTCGCCCGGACGCACCCGAGCCTCGTCGGCGGCGCACCGCTCGTGCACGTCGACGCCTACCGTCTCGGCAGCGCCGAACTCGTCGAGGACCTCGACCTCGACTTCGCGCGCTCGGTGGTCGTGGTCGAGTGGGGCGCGGGGCTCCTCGACGACGTGAGCGAGTCGTGGCTCGAGGTCGAGATCGAGCGACCGCAGGGAGCCGCCGCGATCGAGGGCGGCGCGACGGATGCGACGGGGCAGACGGAGCAGGCGGGGCAGACGGCTGGCCCGGTCGACCCCACCGATGCCGAGTTCCTCGGTGCCGACGAGCCGCGCGTGATCACGCTGCGCGGGTTCGGACCCCGTTGGGCGGGCACCGCGTACGCCGACGCTCGGTAGGGTTGAGGCATGCTGCTCGCGATCGACACCTCGACGGGCACGAGCGTCGCCGTGGTCGACCACGATGCCGGCGTGATCGCCGAGGTCGGCACGGCCGACACCATGCGTCACGCCGAGGTCGTCGGCGAACTCGTCCGCGAGGCGCTCGAGTCCGCGCACATCCCGCCCGCCCGTCTGTCCGGCGTGGCCGCGGGCATGGGCCCGGGGCCGTTCACGGGGCTTCGGGTCGGCATCGCCGCGGCGCACGCGTTCGCCCTCGGCATCCGCAAGCCGTTCGTCCCGGTGGTGAGCCACGACGCCGTCGCGTTCACGTGGTACCGCGACGGCGGATCCGGCCCGATGCAGGTCGTGACCGACGCGCGCCGCCGCGAGTTCGCGGTCTCCGACTACGACGGCATCGACGCCGACGGCCTGCCGATCCGCGTGCACGGTCCGGTGCTCGTGCCGCGCGACGCGGTGCCGGAGCGCCCTGGCACGCGCTTCGATGCCACGCTCGTGTCCGCTGGCGGCATCGGCATGATCGCCGAGTTCGCGTTCGCGGCGGGTCGACTGCCGCTCACCGGGGATGCGCCGCTGTACCTCCGTGCGCCCGACGTGACCCCCTCGGCCGGCAAGAAGGTGCTGCGATGAGCGTGCTCATGCGGCGGGCGAAGATCGCCGACGTCGAGGCGATCATGGGGCTCGAGCGCGAGACGTTCGTGACCGACGCCTGGTCGGAGGAGCTGATGCGATCCGAGCTCGCGAGCGAGCACGGCTACTACCTCGTGGCGGTCGACGAGGAGGCCGAGCCCGAGCGCCGGCTCATGGGGTACGCGGGCCTCTACGCACCGGCGGGCACCGGTGACGCCGACGTGCAGACGATCGCGGTCGCCCCGTTCACGCGCGGCATCGGACTCGGCCGCGGGCTCATGCACGCGCTGATCACGCACGCGCGTCGCCGGCACGTGTCACGGATCTTCCTCGAGGTGCGCGCCGACAACCCCATCGCGAAGGCGCTCTACGATTCGCTCGGCTTCGTCGAGATCGGCATCAGACGCGGCTACTACCAGCCCGACGACGTCGACGCCGTCAGCATGCGGCTCGACGTGCCCGAGGCCGTGGCCCAGCCGGCGCAGCCCGTGCACGGCAGTGCGACGCGGCCGGGCGCCTCGACCTCCGGAGGCGCGCGATGAACCGCGAGGCGCCCCTCGTGCTCGGCATCGAGACCTCGTGCGACGAGACCGGCGTCGGCATCGTCCGCGGCACCGAGCTGCTGGCGAACGTCATCGCCTCGTCGATGGACGAGCACGCGCGCTACGGCGGCGTCGTGCCCGAGGTTGCGGCCCGCGCTCACCTCGAAGCGCTCGGGCCGTCGATCGACGCCGCGCTCGCGGCATCCGGAGTCTCGCTCGACGATCTCGACGCGGTCGCCGTCACGAGCGGGCCCGGGCTAGCGGGAGCGCTCATGGTCGGCGTCGGCGCGGCCAAGGCGCTCGCGCTCGCGATCGAGAAGCCCATCTACGCCGTGAACCACCTGGTCGGCCATGTCGGCGCCGACCTCCTCGACGCCGATGCGCCGCTCGAGACGCCGACCATCGCGCTGCTCGTCTCCGGAGGGCACACGTCGCTGCTCGTCGTGCGCGATCTCGTCTCCGACGTCGAACTGCTCGGCGAGACCATCGACGACGCGGCAGGCGAGGCGTTCGACAAGGTCGCGCGCGTGCTCGGACTGCCCTACCCCGGCGGGCCCGAGATCGACCGGGCCGCGATCGGCGGCGATCCGAGGGCGATCCGCTTCCCGCGTGGCCTCACGCAGCCGAAGGACCAGGCGGCCCACCGCTACGACTTCAGCTTCTCGGGCCTGAAGACCGCGGTCGCCCGCTGGGTCGAGCAGCGCGAGGCGGCCGGCGAGCCCGTTCCGATCGCGGATGTCGCGGCGAGCTTCCGAGAGGCCGTCGCCGACGTGCTCGTGACCAAGGCCATCGCCGCGTGCACCGACCTCGGCGTGCCGCGCCTGCTGCTCGGTGGCGGGGTGGTCGCGAACGCGCGGCTCCGCGAGCTCGCGCAGGAGCGGGCGGATGCCGCGGGCGTGGCGCTGCGCGTTCCGCCGCTGTCGCTCTGCACCGACAACGGCGCCATGATCGCGGCGCTCGGCGCCCAGCTCATCATGGCCGGGCACGAGCCGTCCGGGCTGTCGTTCGGCGCGGACTCGACGCTGCCGGCCACCGAGGTGCAGGTCGCCTGACCCGCCCTGCGTGGGAGGTGTGCCGGGTAGGGCTGCCGCGCTAAAGTGGCGAACGGGGGTGGATGCCGCTCCTGCACGCATTCGAACCGACGCGGTGCGCTCATCGCGTTCGGTACAGCATCGAGGAGACGACCGTGACCGACCCCAACGTTCCCAGCAGCCCGTCGGGCGACACGCCCGACATCCCCACCGCGCCGGCCGCACCCGTGCCGCCCGCACCGCCGGCGCCGCCCGTCTACTCGACGCCCCCGGCAGCGCCGCCTGCACCGTCCGTGCCGGCCTACGGCACGACGGCACCGGCCTACGATGCGTCGGCGCCCGCCTACGGCGCTCCGACCCCCGCCAAGACCAACGTGCTGGCGATCGTGTCGCTCGTCGCGTCGCTCGTGGGCTTCTTCACGGGCATCGGCTTCCTGGTCGGCATCGTCTGCGGCCACATCGGCATCAGCCAGATCAAGAAGACCGGCGAGCAGGGCCGCGGCATGGCCGTCGCCGGTCTGGTGATCGGCTACATCGGCCTCGTGCTCTCGATCATCCTCACGATCGTGTTCATCGTCCTCTTCGCGATCGCGGCCTCGTACGGCGGCAGCACCTACTCGTACTGATCCACCTCTCATCACGGAAGGCCGACTCATGAGCGATCCGAAGACTCCCGCCGACGGCACCGAACCCTCGGCCTCGATTCCCGACTTACCGGCGGCTCCCGAGGTCCCGAGCGCACCCGAGCCGCCGGCAGCGCCCGAGCCGCCCGCAGCGCCCGAGCCGCCCGCCGCGCCCGAGCCGCCCGCAGCGCCCGAGCCGCCCGCGTACTCGGCGCCGGTTCCGCCGGCCGCGGAGGCGCCGCAGCTCTACGGGACGCAGCCTCCCGCCGCGCCGGCCTACGGCGCGCCGGTGCCGCCGCCCGCACCGCCCGCCGCGTACGGAGCTCCGGTCGCTGCGGCCGGCTCGCCGTACGCGCCTGCCGGGCCCGCCAAGCCGACGCCCGTCTACAGCCTGATCTCGCTCATCGCGGGCATCGTCGGCCTCGTGGGCTTCTTCGTCGTGTTCATCCCCTTCGTGGGCGGTGTCATGCAGCTCTTCATCCCCGCGGCGGCGGTCGTGCTCGGCTTCATCGGCCGCAAGCGCGAGCCCGCGGCGAAGGGCATGTGGCTCACCGGCATGATCCTCGGGTTCGTGGGCGTCGCGATCGGCCTGATCTCCCTGCTGTTCTGGGCGCTGGTCTTCGGCTCGTCGAGCTCGTACTACTACTGATCGCATGACCCTGCCCCCAGACGAACCGCTGCGGCCACGTTCGGTTCCGGATGCCCCGCGAGCGGCGTCCGGGGCCGACGTGCCCGCGCGGCCGATCGACGAGTCGGAGCTCCGCGCCGCAGCTCCGTCGTCCGAGGGGGCACCCGTGCCGATGGCCGTCGCATCGCGAAAATGGGACATGCCGCTCGACACGGGGGAACTGCGCACCGTGCCGACCGGCCAGCTGCTCATCGTGCACCGACCCGAGGCGTACGCCGAGGCATCCGACGAGGTCGAAGAAGAGGAGACGCAGCGCCGGGTCTACAGCTGGGTCGGCGCCGTGCTCGGCATCATCGGCGCAGCCGCCTCGCTCTTCGTCGGCTGGATGCTGCCGCTCTCGATCGCGGCGATCATCTTCGGCGTGCTGGGCCTGCGCCGTGAGGAGACCGGGCGAACGCTCGCGTTCGTCGCCATCGGCACGGGGGTCGGCGGCCTCGTGTTCTCTGCCGTGTGGATCGGCTACTACGCGATCGTGTTCGGCACGCTGCAGATCTGAGCGCCGCTGTTCAGTGAGCGGCGTCGCGCGGCAGTCGTTCGACGAGCAGCGCGACGTGCCGGCCCTCTTCGCGGGTCATCACGAGGGTCCCGGATGCCGCGCCCTGCAGCTTGAGCTTCGTGCGGAGCACGGCGGGGTCGATGTCGATGCCGCGCTTCTTGATCTCGAGCGTGCCGATGCCGCGGGCGCGCAGGGCCTGACGCAGCTGGCGTTCGTCTGCGGGCAGGCGCTCGATCACGCGGAACCCCTGCGCGAACGGCGACTGGAAGGCCGTGTCGCCGGTGAGGTAGGCGATGCCGTCGGAGAGCATCCACGCGCCGTGCGCCCTGGCGAGGTCGCCGATGAGTCTGGCGCGGATGACCGCGCCGTCGGGTTCGTAGAGATAGTCGCCGAGCGGGCCGACGGGCGCGTCCTCGCTGTCGGCCGAGGCGGTGAGCTCGTCGGCGCCCTGCTCGCCGACGACGAGTGCGGCACGGCGGACGCCGGGCCGGGCGACGGCGCCGAACCAGACGCCGAGTTCGACGACGTCGCCGCCGACCGAGATCCACTGCGCCTCGGCGTCGACCGGGATCACGCCGCGGTCCGTGCCGGGGCCGAGCTTCACGCCGACGGCCAGGCGGTCGGCCAGCCCGAACGCGAAGTCGAGGCTCGGCGTGTAGTCCGCGGCATCCGAGAGCCTGCGTGTGCGCCCGCCGCTCGTGACCCGACGGGCGGGGTCGAGCCAGGCGCCGCCGATGCCGCCGAGGTGGACCTCTTCGGCGGTGGTGTGCAGCACGCGCGCCTGCTCGAACGGCGCGAGGTTGAAGGCGGCGATCGTGGCGGTGACCTCGTCGGCCTCGGCGGCGGTGACCTCGAGGTCGACGGCCGCGAGGGCGAGCGAGTCGCCGCCGATGCCGCAGCCCAGGTCGGCCACGTGGCGGATGCCGGCGCGCGCGAAGCGCCCGGCGTGCAGCGCGGCGACCCGCAGGCGCGTGGCCTGCTCGAGGCCCGCCTCGGTGAAGAGCATGCGCGTCGAGAACTCGCCGAACTTCGCGCGCGCCTTGGCGCGCAGCCTCGACTGCGTCAGCACGGCGGCCACGAGGGAGGGGGAGTGCCCCTGACGGCGCAGGTCGGAGACGGCGGCGACGATGTCGGTCTTCGCCTGCCACTCGGGCAGCGAGTCGAGCAGCCGCAGCCCCTCGGGAGAGAGCAGTTCGACGAGCTCGGCGCGGTCCACCCGGCCACGCTAGCACCCTGCCCGACAGGGTTGGCACTCACGTTGCACGAGTGCCAAATCGCGCCTAGACTCGATTTAGCACTCTCGCTCTGAGGCTGCTAACCAGTCTTCATCGAGACAGTTTCTCATCTACAGAAGGGGTGAACCGTGTCGGTTTCCATCAAGCCGCTCGAGGATCGCATCGTCATCAAGCAGGTCGAGGCAGAGCAGACCACCGCATCCGGTCTGGTCATCCCCGACACCGCCAAGGAGAAGCCCCAGGAGGGCGAGGTCGTGGCCGTGGGCCCCGGTCGCATCGATGACAACGGCAACCGTGTTCCGCTCGACGTGGCCGTCGGCGACAAGGTGATCTACTCGAAGTACGGCGGCACCGAGGTCAAGTTCGCAGGCGAGGACTTCCTCGTCCTGTCGGCTCGCGACGTGCTCGCGGTCGTCGTCCGCTGAGTCGACCCGCACTTCCGAGGCCCGGATGCCGAATGGCGTCCGGGCCTCGTCGTGTCCGGGCGTCGTCACGTCCGGGCTCGGCTCGCGTGCCCGAGCCGTCGAGCCATGGCTGGTCGGCAGTGCTCCTCCCCTCCGAGACCGGATCTCGTCGAAGGACGGCAGCCCCGCCGCACCGCGGCGTCGAAGCCCGGGCGTACGGTTGACCGGTGACCTCCAGCACCGACCCCACGAGCACCGGCCCGACGATCGCCGCAACGGCCTCGAAGACCGGCGGGGTCAGCCGGCAGGGCCTGGCCTTCGCGATCAGCTCATACGTGCTGTGGGGCTTCCTGCCGATCTACTTCATCGCGCTCGCGCCGTCCGGGCCGTTCGAGATCGTCGGATGGCGCGTCGTGCTCTCCCTCGTGTTCTGCGCGCTCCTGCTCGCCGTGACGCGTGCATGGCGCCCGTTCTTCGTGCTCCTCCGCGATCGCCGCATCGTCCTCACCATGGGCCTCGCGGGCGCGCTCATCTACGTCAACTGGCAGACGTACGTCTACGCGACGGTCTCGGGGCAGGTCGTCGAGGCGGCACTCGGGTACTTCATCAATCCGATCGTGACGGTGTTCCTCGGCGTCCTGGTGCTGCGTGAGCGCCTGAACGCCACGCAGTGGGTCGCGGTCGGCATCTCCATCGTCGCGGTCGTCGTGCTCGCCATCGGGTACGGCCAACCGCCGTGGATCGCGCTCGTGCTGGCGTTCTCGTTCGGAACGTACGGGCTCATCAAGAAGCGCGTCGGGCCGAAGGTCGATGCGGTGTCGGGCCTGACGCTCGAGACGGCGTGGCTCACGCCGATCGCCGTGGTCATCCTCGTCGTGGTCGGCTCGACGTCGGGCCTGTCGCTCGGGGCGTACGGAACGTGGCACACGGTGCTGCTCCTCTGCGCCGGCGCGATCACGGCCGTGCCGCTGCTCCTGTTCGCGGCTGCGGCACGGCGCCTGCCGCTCATCTACATGGGATTCATCCAGTACTTCGCGCCGTTCATCCAGTTCCTCGTCGGGGTCGTTGTGCTGCAGGAGCCGATGCCGCCCGAGCGGTGGGTCGGCTTCGGTCTCGTCTGGGTCGCGCTCATCGTGCTCACGTTCGACCTGGTCCGTGGTGCGCGAGCGGCCCGGCGGCAGGTCGCCGACCTCACCTGAGCGACGGATGCCGCGGCGCAGCGTCGAGCGGGCCGTCACCGTGCGTCATCCCTCCGCTCCATCCACCCCCGAATCGGGGTGGTCGGAGTGTGCGTGAACGGTGGAATCGTGCGTGAAAAGGCCTTGGAACGGACGGAATGTGACGGTGAGGTAACACTTCAGACAGTGTTATCGGGTTGTGACCGGGATTACTTTGCACAGGGCCGCTCGCCGAATACTGTGACAGAACGGCGAGCCTCAGCCCGCCGGTGTGAACCACATTTCCTTCAGTCCCAAGGAGCAACATGAGCGTATTCGGCACGTCCCGACCCGCTCGTTCGCGCGGCAAGGTCTGGGCAGGTGTCGCGGTCGCCGCGACGAGCGCCCTTCTCCTCTCCGCCTGCGCGAGCGGCGAGACCGATTCCGGATCGGGCGACAGCTCGGGCCAGCGCGACGAGCTGGCCCTCACCATCGGTACGGCTCTGCCGCAGACCGGTAACCTCGCATTCCTCGGCCCGCCCGAAGAGGCCGGTGTCGCCTACGCGACGTCGCAGATCAACGCCGCCACCGCCGACACCGGGCTCAGCCTCGACGTCGTCTATGGCGACTCCGGCGACACCGACAACAAGGCCTACGAGACCGAGATCCCCCGCCTCCTCGGCGAAGACGTCTCGGCCATCATCGGCGCGGCCTCGTCGGGCACCTCGCTCCAGTTCATCGACCAGGTCGTTGGTGCGGGCGTCATCCAGTTCTCGCCGGCCAACACGTCCGACGCGTTCACCACGTACGACGACAACGGCCTGTACTTCCGTACGGCTCCGTCCGACGTGCTCCAGGGCGAAGTCCTCGGCAACCTGATCGCCGAAGACGGCAACCAGACGCTCGGCCTGATCGTGCTGAACGACTCGTACGGCACCGGCCTGGCGAAGTACGTCACCGAGGCCTTCGAGGCAGCCGGTGGCGAGGTCGTCGCAGCACCCACGTACAACACGGGTGACACGACGTTCGACGCCCAGATCAGCGAGGTCCTCGCGGCCGACCCCGACGCCATCGCACTGGTGACGTTCGACGAGGTCTCGACCATCCTCCCCAGCCTCTTCGGGGCATTCCCGGCCGACAAGCTCTACTTCGTCGACGGCAACCTGAAGAACTTCGCCGACGCGTTCCCCGCCGGTTCCCTCACGGGTGCCAAGGGCACGCTGCCGGGCCTGACGATCGACTCGATCTCGGCGTTCACCGGTGAGCTCGACGCCTTCCTCGAAGAAGAAGGCACGCCCCCGCTCGAGGACTACAGCTACGCTGCCGAGTCCTTCGACGCGACCGTCCTGCTGGCGCTCGCAGCGCTCGCCGCGAACTCGACCGACTCGGCCGACATCGCTGCGAAGCTGCAGGAGGTCTCGGGTGGTTCGGGTGACGGCGAGAAGTGCTCGACCTACGCCGAGTGCGCTGACATCATCGTCGGTGGCGGCACGGCCGACTACGACGGCATCTCCGGCCCGATCACGTTCGACGAGGTCGGCGACCCGACCGAGGCGTCGATCGGCATCTACCAGTACGGCGAGGACAACAACTACGTCGCCTACGAGGGTTGATTCCCGAGTAGTCCGAACGCAGTAGTCAGCGGAGGGGCCCCGGTCTTCGGACCGGGGCCCTTCTGCGTGCCCGAAACACGGGTCTGTGCGCCCGCGCGCGTGTGCTCCCGCTCTCGGATTGCGGGTGGCAGGCCTTGCCGCGTGCGCGAGCGCTCACCGCGCTGCGTGTGCGCCGCCCACAGGGTCGCCCTCCGCGCGGACGCGGGCCGCGGCGCCTCGGCACGACCGGGTGCGCACGGCCTGATGCTGCGGCGCGCCGCAGGCGGTTCGCGAGGTGTCAGCCAATGGGGCAACCTTCGCTCCCATCCGACAGGACGGGGCCTCTCGGTGCGCAGATCTTGGTGCGGTGCGGCCCAGATATCGCGCGGGTGGGCGGTCGCGCGCCCGGGCGCGACGCAGATCAGTTCCCCGGGCCCCCCATGGGCCCGCCGCAACGGAGGACCACGGGTGTGCCACGGCTGGGTCCGGTTCGGTCCGGACAAGGCCGAGCATCCGCTCACCGACAACGCCGGAGGTCATGCCTCCGGTCGCCGCCGAACGCCGAAGGGCGGGCCCTCGCTTGCGCGAGGACCCGCCCTGTTCGTGGTGCTGTCGGCGCCGGTCAGGTGCCGAGCGTGCCGAGGTACAGCTCGGTGACCTTCGGATCGTTCAGCAGTTCGCGCCCGGTGCCCGTGTAGGCGTCGCGGCCCTGGTCGAGCACATAGCCGCGGTCGCAGATCTGCAGGCAGCGCCTGGCGTTCTGCTCGACCATGATGCAGGTCACGCCCGCCTTGTTGATCTCGGAGACGCGGATGAACGCCTCGTCCTGACGCACGGGCGACAGGCCGGCCGAGGGCTCGTCGAGCAGCAGCACCTTCGGGTCCATCATGAGCGCGCGGCTCATGGCGACCATCTGCCGCTCACCGCCCGAGAGCGAGCCGGCGCGCTGCTTGAGGCGCTTGCCCAGCTCCGAGAAGATCCCCGTGACGAACTCGAGGCGCTCCTTGTAGATGCCGGGGTTCTGGAACAGCCCCATCTGCAGGTTCTCTTCGATGGTCAGACTCGGGAACACGTTGTTGGTCTGGGGGATGAACCCCACGCCGCGTGCCACGAGCTTGTTCGCCTTGAGGCCGGTGATGTCCTCGCCCTGAAGCGAGACCGTGCCCTGTCGGACGTTGACCTGACCGAAGATCGCCTTCAGCAGCGTCGACTTGCCGGCGCCGTTCGGGCCGATGATGCCGATGAGTTCGCCCTGCTCGGCGACGAGGGAGCATCCGTTCAGGATGTTGACGCCCGGCAGGTAGCCGGCGTGCACGTCGTCGACGAAGACGACGGGCGTGGTGGTCGCAGTCGCGTTGCTCACTGGTCCTTCTCCTTGTTGTCGCCGGCGAATTCGGCCTCTGCCTCAGCCGTGCCCGCGCTTGCGAGCTCGGCCGCGTCGACGGCGGTAGATGCCGAGGCATCCGTCGTCGGGTCGGCCTCCTCGGCCGTGACGCGACCGGTCACGACACCGAGGTCGAGTTCCTGGTGCGCGCCGAGGTAGGCGTCGATGACGGCGGGGTCCTGCATGACGGAGTACGGGTCGCCCTCGGCGACCACGCGGCCCTCGGCCATGACGACCACCCAGTCCGCGATGTGGCGGACCATGTGCATGTCGTGCTCGACGAAGAGCACGGTCATGCCCTCGTCCTTCAGGTCGAGGATGTGGTCGAGGAGCGACTGCGTGAGCGCCGGGTTGACGCCGGCCATCGGCTCGTCGAGCATGACGAGCTTGGGCTCGCTCATGAGCGCGCGAGCCATCTCGAGCAGCTTGCGCTGGCCGCCCGACAGGCTGGCAGCGAAGTCGCCCGCCTTGGCGTCGAGCTTGAACTTCGCCAGCAGCCCCATGGCGCGCTTCTCGATCTGGGTGTCCTGCCCTCGCCAGGCGGCGGGGACCAGGCTCTGCCAGAAGCGTTCGCCGCGCTGGCCCTTCGCACCGAGCTTCATGTTGTCGAGCACGGTGAGCAGGCCGAGCGCCTTGGTGAGCTGGAACGTGCGCACCTGGCCCATGCGGGCGACCTTGAAGGCCGGTACGCCCGAGAGCGAACGGCCGTCGAAGGTCCACGAGCCCTCGTTGGGCTTGTCGAACCCGGTCAGCAGGTTGAACAGCGTGGTCTTGCCCGCACCGTTCGGCCCGATGAGCGCCGTGATCGCGCCACGGGGGATCTCGAGGTGCTCGACGTCGACGGCCGTGAGGCCCCCGAACTGGCGACGCACGCCGTCTGCGACGATGATCGGGTCGACCTTGGCGACGCCGGGCTTGGCATCGCCGACGTGCAGACCAGTCGTCTTGGGGCGGGCGACCGGTGCCGATGCGGTCGAGGTGTCGGCCGCGGCATCCGTCGTCGTGGGCTCCGTGGGAGCCGGAATCTCACTTGACAAAGGTCAGCTCCTTCTTGTTGCCGAGGATGCCCTGCGGCATGAAGATCACGAGCAGCATGAGCGCCACACCGACCAGGATGAAGCGCAGCGTGCCCGCTTGGATCTGCGACATGAACGGCAGCACGCCGGCCGAGACGAGCGCGGGCAGGAAGTTGCTGAGGAACGTCTGCAGCACCCAGAAGATGAGCGAGCCGAGCAGCGGCCCGAACACCGTCGCCGCGCCGCCGAGCAGCAGGGCCGTCCAGACGAAGAACGTGAGCGAGGTCACGTAGACGCCGGGGCTGACCGCCGAGGGCAGCGCGTAGATGATGCCGCCGGCCGCGGCGATCACGCCACCGAGCACGAGCGCCTGCAGCTTGTACGCGAACGCGTTCTTGCCGAGGGCGCGCACGGCGTCCTCGTCTTCGCGGATGCCCTTGAGCACGCGGCCCCACGGGCTGCGCATGAGCGACCAGACCACGAGCACGGCGATCGCGAGGGTGATGAGGCCGAGGATGCGGACCCACCAGTCGTTCGCGTTGTAGACCCACGGGCCGAAGCCGTACGTGCCTTCGGGGATGGGGTTCGAGGCGCGGAAGCTCGCGTGGTAGCCGCTGAGTCCGTCGGCGGAGCCGGTGAACTCGTCGAATGCGGTCGTCAGGAACAGGAGCCTGACGACTTCGGCGGCCGCGATCGTCACGATTGCGAGGTAATCGCCTCGGAGCCGCAGGGTCGGGACGCCGAGGACGAGGGCGAAGATCGAGGCCGCCGTGAGGCCGATGATGGCGGCGAGCCACCACGGCAGGTCGAACGACAGAATCGAGATCGCGTAGCCGTATGCGCCGATGGCCATGAAGCCCGCGATGCCCATGTTGAGCAGGCCCGCGTAGCCGAAGTGTACGGCCAGGCCGAGGGCGGCCAGCGCGTAGCCGATCGTCGCCGGGCTGAGGATCGACGATGCCGTATTGGAGAAGATCTGAATCCAGTCCATGATGCGCGCCTAACCGATTCTCTCTCGTCGGCCCAGGATGCCCTGTGGCCGGAACAGCAAAATGACGATGAGGATGACGAGGGCACCCGCGTACTTGAGGTCGTCGGGGATCCAGAGACCCGAGACCTCGACGATCACGCCCACGATGAGCGAACCGATGAGGGCGCCGTAGGCCGTGCCGAGACCGCCGAGGGTGACCGCGGCGAACATGAGCAGCAGGACCTGCGCACCCATGTCCCACTTGATGCCGGGGCGGTAGTACGCGTACAGGATGCCGGCGAGGCCCGCGAGCGCGCCCGCGATGATCCACACGACGCGCACGACGTGGTCGACGTCGATGCCCGAGGCCGAGGCGAGCGACGGGTTGTCGCTGATCGCTCGGGTGGCCTTGCCGAGACGCGAACGCGTGAGCCAGATCGCGAAGCCGACGATCACCAGGATCGAGATCGCGATCGAGGCGATGTCGATGCCGCTCAGCTGGATCGGTCCGAACGACATCTTCGGGGCCGTCGCGTACGGCAGCTGGGTCGTGCCGCCGCCGATGAAGAACTGGAAGGTGTAGCGCATCGCGAGCGAGAGGCCGATGCTCACGATCATGAGCTGCACCACGCCGACGCGCTTGCGCCGCAATGGTCGCCACAGGATCACGTCGAGCAGGAGCCCGAGACCCGCGCTCACCACGACGGCGAGCGGGAGCCCGATCCAGAGCGGCAACGCCATCGATCCGGCGCTCACGAGGAAGGATGCCGCGACCGCGCCGAACGTGACCATCTCGCCGTGCGCGAAGTTCGAGATGCCGGTCGTGCCGAACACGAGCGACAGGCCGACGGCCGCCAGTGCGAGCATCAGGCCGAAGTTGATGCCCTGCACGAAGCGCTGGATGAACTGGTCCAAGATGCTGGTGACGTTGCGCTCGCCCTCGCCGATGAAGAAGTTCACGGTCACGCGCCCGCCGGCGCCGACGGTGACGTCCTTCTCGTTCGGGGTGTCGCTTTCGGGGTCGACGACCGCGATGCCCTCGGGCAGCGTGTCCTCGTCGAGCGTGACGGTGTAGTCGTCCTTCTCGGGGACGCTCACCTTCCACTGGCCGTTCGCGTCGGTCTCGACCTCTTGTTCACCCCCCGGGCCGTCGATCACGAGCTTGACGCCTTCGAGGGGTTCACCGTCGAGTTGGACGTTGCCGCTGATGCGATACGGATCGCCTTCGGCGGCCATGGCCGGTGATGCGGACAATGCGAAGACGCCGAGCATGGCCGCTGTGACGGCGAGGATGGCGCCGAACAGCCGAATCATGCGACCGGGTGGGTACGCGACGGCAGGGGATGGGGATCTCACGAAACCTCCAGGTTGGGACACCACGGCGATAGGAATCCCATCGGCCGTGAAGGAGACGTTATGAGCGTAGTGTGTCGTCCGTGTTTCGCATCCCCCACGTTCGGGAACCGCTGCCGAATCGTGAGAAACGCAACGCACCTGCAGGTGGGCGCGCTCTCGCGCACGGGATGTGCGCGGCGGCCTCGCGCCGGCGGGCAGGCGCCCGCGCCGTGCACCACGCGCGGGGAATACTCCGTGCGTCGCCTCGATTAGAATCGGTAGACACCGTGCAAGGCCCTTCGCCGGCGGTGCACTTCGATGCCGACCACGCGATACAAGGGGCGCCCCAATGGAACAGCACGACCCGTTCGGATTCATCGGACTCACGTACGACGACGTGCTGCTGCTCCCTGGACACACCGACGTCATTCCGAGCGAGGCCGACACGAGCTCCCGTCTGACGCGTCGCATCACCGTCGCGACGCCGCTGCTCTCCGCGGCGATGGACACCGTGACCGAGGCCCGCATGGCGATCGCCATGGCCAGGCAGGGCGGCATCGGCATCCTGCACCGCAATCTCTCGATCGCCGACCAGGCCGAGATGGTCGACCGCGTGAAGCGCAGCGAATCGGGCATGGTCTCCAACCCGGTCACGACGACGCCGGACGCGACCGTGGCCGAGGTCGACGCGGCGTGCGCGACCTACCGGGTCAGCGGACTGCCCGTGGTCGACTCGGACGGCATCCTCGTCGGCATCATCTCGAACCGCGACATGCGGTTCGTCTCCGAGTTCGAGAAGTCGACCACGAAGGTCGCCGACGTCATGACGAAGGCGCCGCTCATCACGGGCCGGGTCGGCATGAACCCCGACGAGGCGCTGGCCATCTTCGCGAAGCACAAGGTCGAGAAGCTGCCCCTCGTCGATGAGGCGGGCCGCCTCACGGGACTCATCACGGTGAAGGACTTCGACAAGTCCGAGCAGTACCCGAACGCCACGAAGGACTCCGAGGGGCGCCTGCGCGTCGGCGCCGCGATCGGCTTCTTCGGCGACGCCTGGGAGCGCGCCGAGGCGCTGCGCGATGCCGGCGTCGACGTGATCGTCGTGGACACCGCCAACGGCCACTCCGCAGGCGTCATCGAGATGGTTCGCCGCATCAAGTCCGACCCGACGTTCGCGCACATCGACGTGATCGGCGGCCAGGCCGCGACCCGTGAGGGCGCGCAGGCGCTCATCGACGCGGGCGTCGACGCCGTCAAGGTCGGCGTCGGCCCCGGCTCGATCTGCACGACCCGCATCGTCGCCGGTGTCGGCGTGCCGCAGATCACCGCGATCTACGAGTCCTTCCTCGCCGCGCGCGAGGCCGACGTGCCGATCATCGCCGACGGCGGGCTGCAGTATTCGGGCGACATCGCGAAGGCGCTGGTCGCCGGTGCCGACACCGTCATGATCGGTTCGCTGCTCGCGGGCACCGACGAGTCGCCCGGCGACGTGGTGTTCCAGGGCGGCAAGCAGTTCAAGCTCTACCGGGGCATGGGCTCGCTCGGCGCGATGCAGACGCGCGGCAAGAACACCTCGTACTCCAAGGACCGCTACTTCCAGGCCGACGTGCCGAGCGACGACAAGCTGATCCCCGAGGGCATCGAGGGCCAGGTCGCCTACCGCGGTTCGGTCGCGGCCGTCACGCACCAGCTCATCGGCGGCCTGCGCCAGTCGATGTTCTACGTCGGCGGTCGCACCGTCGCGGAGCTCAAGGCGAAGGGCAGGTTCGTGCGCATCACGGCAGCCGGGCTCAAGGAGTCGCACCCGCACGACGTGCAGATCGTGGTCGAGGCCCCGAACTACAAGCGCTGACGGTCAGCGCGGCGCGGCGGAGCCGTGACGCGCTTCCGTCAGAAAGGCGGCAGCCGCAGCGATCGCGACGCGCCAGCGTTGCGACGCGTACCGCGGTCGGCCTCGTGACGTGACGTCCACGGCCCAACGCTCACGTTGCGTCGGCGAGGCGCGTGATCGCCTCGCCGAGCACCTCGGGCGAGCACGCGAAGTTCAGGCGCGCGTGGCCGCGTCCGACCTCGGCGCCGAACGTCGGCCCGCTCATCAGGGCGACCTTCGCGCGCTCGAGGGCGGTCGCCGCGGGGTCGTCGCCCCAGCCGAGCGCCGCGAGGTCGAGCCACGCGAGGTAGGTGGCATCCGGCATCCGATAGCCGACGCCGGGCAGCTCCTCGGCGAGCAGGTCGGCGAGCAGGCGTCGGTTGTCGTCGAGGCTGCCGAGCACGCCGTCGAGCCACGGCCCACCGTCGGTGAACGCGGCGACCGTGGCGATCGAGCCGAACTGGCTCATGCGCCAGGACACCTCGTAGGGCAAGGCGTCGCGCAGCCGGTCGCCGCGCTCGCTCGCCGTGATGATGAGTGCGGCCTTGAGCCCGGCGATGTTGAACGCCTTGGTCGCGGCGGTGACGGCCACGCCATGTTCGCGCGCGGCATCCGACACCGTGAGGAAGGGCGTGTAGGGGGAGCCTGGCTGCGCGAGCGGGCCGTGCACCTCGTCGCTCACGATCGTCGCGTCGAAGGCGGCGGCGAGGTCGGCGAGCGGTGCGAGGTCGTCGCGCGCGGGCACCCACCCGGTCGGGTTGTGCGGGTTGCAGAGCAGCATCGCGCGAACGCCGGAGGCGAAGGCGGCCTCGATGGCGAGCAGGTCGAGCGACCACCCGTCGCGGATGCCGCCGAGCAGCGGGATCTCCTCGACGACGCCGCCGGCCTCGGTGACGAGGTCGAAGAACGGCGGGTAGATCGGCGAGGTCACGACCACGCGGTCGCCCGGTGAGATGACGCGCCGGAGCACCTCGACGAGGCCCATCGACACGTCGGCGGTGCAGGTCACGCGCGCGGGGTCGACCTCCCAGCCGAAGCGGGTCGCCGCGAACCCGGCGAAGGCGTGCGCCACGGCCTCGGGCCCCGCGTTGTACCCGGTGTCCGAGCGGTCGATCGCCCGGTGCAGCGCCGCGGCGATGGGCTCGGCGAGGGGGTAGTCCATCTCGGCCACGGGCAGCGGCAGCACCTCGGGGTCGTACGAGCGCCACTTCGCGCTCGTGCGCGTACGCAGCAGGTCGATGGGGTCCGCTTCGATGCGATGCAAGCCGTGCATGCCTCCAGCATGCTGCATCCGCGGCCGGACGGCACCCGTAGGCCGGACTCGCGGCCTTCGCACGTGCCATGTATCCTGATCGGCTGCCTCGGCGCCGCGACGCGTGCGACAACCACGCGCGTCGCGAATCGGAACGGATCACCCCATGGGTTTCATCGACGTCAACGGCGTCTCCTTCTCACTGCCCGACGGCAGGCCGCTGCTCGCCGACCTTGCCTTCCGCGTCGTCGACGGGCGCACGACCGCGCTGATCGGTGCGAACGGCGCGGGCAAGTCGACGCTGCTGCGTATCATCCGCGGCGACCTGCGACCCGACGAGGGCAGCGTGCAGGTCGACGGCGGCCTGGGCGTCATGGACCAGTTCGTCGGCAGGCAGCCCACCGAGGTCGAGGCGTCGACGGATGCCGCGGCGAAACCGCCGACGACGGTTTCGGGTCTGCTCGTGTCGGTCGCGCCGACCCGCATCCGTGCCGCGGCACGCGAGCTCGAGGCATCCGAGAACGCGCTCATCGAGACGGACGACACGGCGAACCAGATGCGGTACGCGACCGCGCTCGCCGAATACGCCGAGGCCGGCGGGTACGAGCAGGAGGTCGTCTGGGACCACTGCACGGCGGCCGCGCTCGGGGTGCCGTTCGAACGGGCTCGCTGGCGGGAGCTGTCGACGCTCTCGGGCGGCGAGCAGAAGCGTCTCGCGCTCGAGGCGCTGCTGCGCGGGCCGGAGCAGGTGCTGCTGCTCGACGAGCCCGACAACTCGCTCGACGTGCCCGGCAAGCGCTGGCTCGAGTCGGCCCTGCGGGCGACGCCGAAGACCGTGCTCCTCGTCTCGCACGACCGCGAGCTGCTGGCGAGGGCGGCCGACCGCATCGTGACGCTCGAGGCGGGTGCGGCCGGCAGCACGGCCTGGGTGCACGGCGGCAACTTCAGCGGGTATCACGCCGCGCGCGAGGAGCGCTTCGAACGCCTCGACGAGCTGCGCCGTCGATGGGACGAGCAGCACCTCGCGTTGAAGACGCTCGTGAACACGCTCAAGGTCAAGGCGACCTACAACGACGGCATGGCCTCGCGGTACCAGGCGGCGATCACGCGGCTCAAGCGGTTCGAGGACGCCGGTCCGCCCGAGGAGCGGCCACCGGCTCACGCGGTGTCGATGCGGTTGCGCGGCTCGCGCACCGGCAAGCGCTCGGTGGTGTGCGAACGGCTCGAGCTCAGCGGACTCATGCAGCCCTTCGACCTCGAGGTCTGGTACGGCGACCGCGTCGCGGTGCTCGGCTCGAACGGCTCGGGCAAGTCGCACTTCCTGCGGCTGCTCGCAGGCGGCGGCACCGAGCCCGATCGCACCCTCGGGCACGTCACGAGCGTTGGCGAGACCCTCGCGCGCGTGCCGCACGAGGGGCGCGCCGTGCTCGGCGCCAGGGTCGTGCCCGGGTGGTTCGCGCAGAACCACCAGCACCCCGAGTTCCGCGGGCGCACGCTGCTCGACATCCTGCACCGCGGCGACGCGAACCGCGACGGCATGGCGCGCGAGGCGGCGAGCTCGGCGCTCGACCGGTACGGCCTCGCCGGCGCCGCGCAGCAGCGCTTCGACGAACTCTCGGGCGGGCAGCAGGCGCGGCTGCAGATCCTGCTGCTCGAGCTCTCGGGGGCGACGCTGCTGCTGCTCGACGAACCGACCGACAACCTCGACCTCGTCTCGGCCGAAGCCCTCGAGGATGCGCTCTCGCGCTTCGACGGCACCGTGCTCGCGGTCACCCACGACCGCTGGTTCACGCGCAGCTTCGACCGGTTCGTCGTGTTCCGCTCCGACGGGCGCGTCGAGGAGACCGATGCCCCCGTGTGGGACGAGGGGCGGGTCGAGCGGGTGCGGTGAGCGGTCGGAGGGCGCGTGCGAGCGGGCGCCCGCCCGCGGCATCCGTTCGGCCCGCGGCATCCGTTCGGTAGGCTGTCATGGTGACTCAGGAGATCGAGATCGGCCGTTCCAAGCGGGGCCGTCGTGTCTACGCATTCGACGACATCGCCATCGTGCCGAGCCGGCGCACCCGCGATCCCGAAGACGTCTCGACCACCTGGTCGATCGATGCGTACCAGTTCGACATCCCGTTCCTCGCGGCCCCGATGGACTCCGTCGTGTCGCCGCAGACCGCGATCATGATGGGCCAGCTCGGCGGCCTCGGCGTGCTCGACCTCGAGGGCCTCTGGACCAGGTACGAGGACCCCGAGCCCGTGCTCGCCGAGATCCGCAACCTCGCGCCCGAGGCGGCGACGCAGCGCATGCAGGAGCTGTACTCCGAGCCGATCAAGCCCGAGCTCGTCACTGCGCGGCTCGCCGAGATCCGCGCCTCCGGCGTCACGGTCGCGGGCGCACTGTCGCCGCAGCGCACGCAGGAGCTCTACGAGACCGTGGTCGCCGCGGGCGTCGACCTCTTCGTGATCCGCGGCACCACGGTCTCGGCCGAGCACGTGTCGAAGAACGTCGAGCCGCTCAACCTCAAGAAGTTCATCTACGAGCTCGACGTGCCCGTCGTCGTGGGCGGGGCGTCGACCTACACGGCCGCGCTCCACCTCATGCGCACGGGCGCGGCGGGTGTGCTCGTCGGCTTCGGCGGCGGCGCGGCGTCGACCACGCGCGCGACGCTCGGCATCCACGCGCCCATGGCCACGGCGGTGGCGGATGTCGCGGGCGCGCGCCGCGACTACCTCGACGAGTCCGGCGGCCGTTACGTGCACGTCATCGCCGACGGCGGTCTGGGCACCTCGGGCGACATCGTGAAGGCCATCGCGTGCGGCGCCGACGCCGTCATGCTCGGCGCCGCGCTCGCGCGTGCGACCGATGCCCCCGGCGGCGGCTACCACTGGGGCGCCGAGGCGCACCACTCGAAGCTGCCCCGCGGCCGCCGCGTGCACGTCGGCCAGATCGGCGAGCTCGAGCAGGTGCTCTACGGGCCCGCTCCGGCCGCCGACGGCAGCGCGAACCTCGTCGGCGCCCTGCGCCGTTCGATGGCGACGACGGGCTACTCCGACCTCAAGGAGTTCCAGCGCGTCGAAGTCGTCGTCGCGCCGTACCAGTCGGTCTGAACTCGACCACCCGCCCCCTCCTGATCCGGCCTTCGCTCGGGTAGCGTTGATCTCGGATCACGCGGTCGCCGTCTGCGATCGCAGGGATGGGGACGACGATGGCGACACAGAAGTCCGGATCGACGACGACGTCGGGTGCAGGAGCGGATGCCCTGACATCCGTCGCCCGCTCGACGAAGCTCGGTCCCGAGGAGCGCACTGCGGCGATCGCGCGGCTCAAGGAGAAGGAACTCGACATCCTCGTGGTCGGCGGCGGCATCGTCGGCACGGGTGCCGCGCTCGACGCCGTGACGCGAGGGCTCTCGACCGGCCTGCTCGAAGCTCGCGACTGGGCATCGGGAACGTCGAGCCGCTCGTCGAAACTCGTGCACGGCGGCATCCGCTATCTCGAGCAGCTCGACTTCAGGCTCGTGCGCGAGGCGCTCATCGAACGCGGACTCCTGCTGCAGCGCATCGCGCCGCACCTCGTGAAGCCGGTGCGGTTCCTCTACCCCCTGAAGAAGCGGTTCTTCGAACGCCTCTACATCGGCGCAGGCATGCTGCTCTACGACGTCTTCAGCTACACGGGCGGTCGGCCCCCCGGGGTTCCGCACCACCGCCACCTCTCGAAGCGCCAGGTCATGCGGGCGATTCCGTCCCTCTCGAACGACGCGCTCATCGGCGGCCTGACCTACTACGACGCGCAGGTCGACGACGCCCGCTACGTGGCCTCGCTCGCCCGCACCGCCTCGTCGTACGGCGCGCACGTCGCTTCGCGGGTCAAGGTCGAGGGCTTCATCAAGGTCGGCGAACGCGTCGTCGGCGTGAAGGCGCACGACCTGCAGTCCGACGAGCACTTCGAGATCCGCGCCAAGCAGGTCGTGAACGCGACCGGTGTCTGGACCGATGACACGCAGCGCATGGTCGGCGAGCGGGGCACGTTCAAGGTGCGTGCGTCGAAGGGCATCCATCTCGTGGTGCCGCGCGACCGCATCCAGTCGGCGATGGGCATGATCTTCCGCACCGAGAAGAGCGTGCTGTTCATCATCCCGTGGGGCCGTCACTGGCTCATCGGCACGACCGACACCGACTGGAACCTCGACAAGGCGCACCCCGCGGCGACGGCCGCCGACATCGACTACCTGCTCGAGCACGTGAACGCGCTGCTCGCCATTCCGCTCACGCGCGAAGACGTCGAGGGTGTGTTCGCCGGCCTGCGTCCGCTGCTCGCGGGCGAGAGCGACCAGACGTCGAAGCTGTCGCGCGAGCACATCGTCGCGCACACGGTGCCGGGGCTCGTGGTCGTCGCCGGCGGCAAGTGGACGACGTACCGCATCATGGCGAAAGACGCGATCGACGCGGCCGCCGATGCGCTCGACGGCCGCGTGCCCAAGTCCACGACGCAGGACATCGCGCTGCTCGGCGCCGAGGGCTACCAGGCCGCGTGGAACAAGCGCGCCAAGATCGCCAGGGCGTTCGACGTGCACAAGGTGCGCATCGAGCACCTGCTCAACCGGTACGGCACGATGACCGACGAGCTGCTCGACCTCATCAGGGCGGATGCCTCGCTCGGCGAGCCCCTGCCCGGCGCCGACGACTACCTCGCGGCCGAGGTCGTGTACGCGGCCTCCCACGAGGGCGCGCTGCATCTCGACGACGTGCTCGCGCGCCGAACCCGCATCTCGATCGAGGCGTGGGACCGTGGCGTCTCCGCGGCTCCGGTCGCGGCGCGACTCATGGCCGGCGTGCTCGGCTGGGACGCCGAGCGCGAGCAACTCGAGGTCGAGCGCTACCTCGAGCGCGTCGTCGCCGAGCGCGAATCGCAACTCCAGCCCGACGACGAGTCCGCCGATCGCGTGCGGCTCGAGGCGCCCGACATCGTCAAGGTCGACTGACCTCTGGTGCGGCGCCGTGGAGGGCGCCGCACCAGAGGTCGCGCCCACGGCGCCGACGTGACGCTCAGGGAGCGCGAAGTAGACTGGTCGGCATGCCCGAAGCCCTGTCCGCCGTCCACGCGCGAGGCATCGGGGTCTGATGCTGCAGATGATGCTGCGCCCCCGGTGGGTGCTCGCGCTCCTCTTCGCGCTCGCCGTCGCCGCGGGGTTCGCGCTGCTCGGCCAGTGGCAGATCGAGCGCGCCGTCGAGCAGTCGGAGACCATCGAGCGACCCACTGAAGAGGTGCTGCCGCTCGGCGACCTGGTGGAGCCCGACATGGCGACCAAGCAGATCGCCACGGCCCAGCGTGTCGAGGTGCACGGCACGTTCGTGCCCGGTGACACCGTGCTCGTCGAGGGTCGGCTCAACGACGGGGCCGCGGGCTACTGGGTGGTCGCGCACCTCGAGGTGACGGATGCCGCGGCCGGCGGCCTGCCCGTGGCCCTCGGCTGGGCGGCCGACCGCGAGGCAGCGCAGTCCGCCGCGGATGCGTTCGACATCTCCGTCGCACAGGCCGACAGCGCCGAGACGCAGGTCGTCGGGCGCTTCCTGCCGAGCGAGGCGCCCGTCGCCCCCGACGAGGACGGCGACCCGTTCGCCATGACCACGGTCGCCGTGGCGCAGCTCATCAACGTGTGGGTCGACTACGACGACCGCCCCGTGTACTTCGGCTACATCACGACGACGGATGCCGCGCCCGGCCTCGAGGCGATCGTCTCACCACCGCCCGAGCACACGTTCGAGCTCAACTGGCTGAACGTCTTCTACGCCGTCGAGTGGGTCGTGTTCGCCGGCTTCGCGGTGTACCTCTGGTACCGCCTCGTGCGCGACGCGGTCGAGCGCGAGGCGGAGGAGGCCGAGGAGTCCGCCGCCGAGGCCGAAGCGGCCGCCGCTGCGGTCGACGAGCCGGCTGCGCCCTGACGCTTGACCGGCTCCCGACACGCGGCGAGGCCGATGCCGGTCACTCGTTCGGCGCGAAGGCGGCGACGTACTCCGCCGAGGGCGGGATCTCGGTGATGACGTCGACCAGCACGCCCCCGGGATCGCGCACGATCACGTGCCGCTGTCCGAAGGCCTCGCTCCGCAGTGCCTGCACGACCGGCACGCCCGCGGCGTCGAGGCGGGTGGCGAGCGCATCGACGTCGTCGACCTCGATGTTCACGAGCGTGCCGCGGGCGCGCTCCCGGTAGCCGTCGGGGATCGAGGGGTGCTCGCTGTCGAGGAGCGCGATCTCGGCGTGCGGCGCGAGCGGATGCCGCAGGCTCACGTACCAGTCGGCTTCGAAGGTCGGCGCGAAGCCGAAGTGCACGCGGTAGAAGCGGGCGCTCGCAGCGACATCCGCCGTCTGGAGCACGGGATAGAGGTTCACGACGACTCCTTCGGTGCGTCGGCGGAACGCGTCGCCGACGCGGACGTACCGACCGATATAGATACGTACAGTGTGTATGTATTGTGTTTCCCGTACAGTGTGCATGTCAAGTCCTGGATGGCCCTGACGGGGCGCGAACGGAGCACCATGGCGACCAAGGCCGAGCAGCGGGCGCGCACGCGCGCCGCGATCATCGAGATCGCCGGGCGCCGGTTCGCCGACGGCGGCTACGCGGGCGTCGCGCTCGAAGACGTCGTGGCCGAGGCGGGCCTCACCCGGGGCGCGATCTACCACCACTTCGGCAGCAAGGAGGGGCTCTTCCGTGCGGTCGTCGAGCACGCGCAACGGGGGGTCGCCGAGCGCGTCGAGCACGCGGCATCCGTCGACGCCGACCCGCTCGTCGCGTTCCTCGCCGGCTGCCGGGCCTTCCTCGAGGCGAGCCTCGCCCCGCGGGTGCGACGGATCCTGCTGATCGACGGCCCGGCGGTGCTCGGCTGGGGGGAGTGGCGCGAGGGCGATCTCGACACGAGCGTCCGCCTGCTCGACGAGGGCGTGGCCGAGCTCGCCGCGGCCGGGGCCATCCGTGACGAACGACTCGGAACGCTCGCGACCATGATCTCCGGCGCGTTGAACGAGGCTGCCATCGCGAATGCCGGAGCAGCGGATGCCGCGGCGGAGGTCGACGCCGTGATCGAGGTCCTCGGGCGGCTGCTCTCGGGGCTGGCGCCTCGAGCCGCCTGACCTCGGGTGGTGCCGCCGCCCCTCCCGGCGGCCGCCCATGCGGCGGACGACGCCGCTGTCGAGGCGAAGTAGACTGGGCGCATGCCCCTCGAGCCGAAATCCGCCGATCTGCCGCGCATTCGCGGGGCGCTGAAGCTCTACAAGGTCACGTCGGTCATCACCGGCGTGATGCTGTTGCTGCTCTGCGCCGAGATGCTCCTGAAGTACGTGTTCCACTACGAGCTCTTCGGATTCGGTCCGGCCGGCTTCCTCACCCTGGCGCCCGTCGTCGAGACGCCCGCAGGGCTCGTCTCCACGGGCGAGGGCGTGAACCTCTCCACGGGCATCCTCATCGCCCACGGCTGGTTCTACGTCCTCTACCTGTTCAGCGACTTCCGCCTCTGGAGCCTCATGCGCTGGCCGTTCACGCGGTTCGTGCTCATCGCGCTCGGCGGCATCATCCCCTTCCTCTCGTTCTTCCTCGAGGTGCGCATCGCCCGCGAGGTGACCGGGTACCTCGACTCGCGCGAGGCCCGTGAAGCCGCAGCGCAGCCTGTTCCCGCATCCGACGCCGACCCCGTGGAGGCCCAGCCGTGACCGACCAGCCCACCGAGCAGCGCCCAGTCCTCGTCGTCGACTTCGGCGCGCAGTACGCGCAGCTGATCGCACGACGCGTGCGCGAGGCATCCGTCTACTCCGAGATCGTGCCGCACACGATCACGGCCGACGAGGTGCGTGCGCGCAACCCGATCGGCATCGTGCTCTCGGGCGGCCCGTCGTCGGTCTATGAAGAGGGCGCCCCGTCGCTCGACGAGGGCATCCTGCGGCTCGGCGTGCCGACGCTCGGCATCTGCTACGGCTTCCAGGTCATGGCCCAGCAGCTCGGCGGCGAGGTCGCGCACACCGGCCACCGCGAGTACGGCTCGACCGAGACCACGCTGCGCACCGACGACAACCAGCTGCTCGGCGGCCAGCCCGAGCACCAGATCACGTGGATGAGCCACGGCGACTCCGTCGCGGTCGCCCCGGCGGGCTTCGAGGTGCTCGCCTCGACCGCGACCACGCCGGTCGCCGCGTTCGCGAACGACGAGCAGGGCTTCTACGGCGTGCAGTGGCACCCCGAGGTCAAGCACTCCGAGTACGGTCAGGGCGTCATCGAGAACTTCCTGCACCGCGCCGCAGGCATTCCCGCCGACTGGAACTCGGGCAACGTCATCGCCGAGCAGGTCGCGCGCATCCGCGAGCAGGTCGGCTCGGCCCGCGTCATCTCCGCGCTGTCGGGCGGCGTCGACTCCGCGGTCTCCACCGCGCTCGTGCAGGAGGCCGTCGGCGACCAGCTGACCGCGGTGTTCGTCGACCACGGGCTCCTCCGCCAGGGCGAGCGCGAGCAGGTGCAGAACGACTACGTCGCGGCGACCGGCGTTCGGCTGGTCACGATCGACGCGGTCGACACGTTCCTCGACGCGCTCGCGGGTGTGACCGACCCCGAGGAGAAGCGCAAGATCATCGGCCGCGAGTTCATCCGCGCCTTCGAACAGGCCGAGCGGGACCTCGTCGCCGAAGCCGCCGCCGACGGCCAGCCGATCAAGTTCCTCGTGCAGGGCACGCTCTACCCCGACGTCGTCGAGTCGGGCGGCGGCACGGGCACGGCGAACATCAAGAGCCACCACAACGTGGGCGGCCTGCCCGAAGACCTGCAGTTCGAGCTCGTCGAACCGCTGCGCACGCTCTTCAAGGACGAGGTGCGCGCCATCGGCCGCGAGCTCGGCCTGCCCGAAGAGATCGTCGGGCGTCAGCCGTTTCCGGGGCCCGGCCTCGGAATTCGCATCGTGGGCGAGGTCACCCGTGATCGTCTCGATCTGCTCCGCCAGGCCGATGCCATCGCGCGCGCGGAGCTGACTGCGGCCGGTCTCGACCAGGACATCTGGCAGTGCCCCGTCGTGCTCCTCGCCGACGTGCGGTCGGTGGGCGTGCAGGGCGACGGACGCACCTACGGCCACCCGATCGTGCTGCGCCCGGTCTCGTCCGAAGACGCCATGACGGCCGACTGGACGCGCCTCCCGTACGACGTGCTCGCGCGCATCTCGAACCGCATCACCAACGAGGTCGCCGACGTCAACCGCGTCGTGCTCGACGTGACGTCGAAGCCCCCGGGAACCATCGAGTGGGAGTGATCGCGCCCTGATGCGAAGCGAACGGTCGCCCTCGGGCGGCCGTTCGTCGTTCACCGGGCATTCCGGTGCGTGCTCCTGACATCCGGCGCCCGTCACGGCAGGATGGGCAGGGTGAATGTCGTCGAGAATGCCAAGGTCACCGTCGTCGGAGCCGGAAGCGTGGGCACGAGCCTCGCCTACGCCACGCTCATCAGGGGAGCCGCGAGCGAGGTCGCGCTCTACGACATCGCCCGCGAGAAGGTCGAGGCCGAGGTGCTCGACCTCGCGCACGGCACGCAGTTCACGGGCGCGAGCGTCAGCGGGGGAGCCGACCTCGCCGTCGTCGAGGGGTCGCACGTCGTGGTCATCACGGCGGGGGCCAAGCAGCAGCCCGGTCAGACCCGGCTCGACCTCGCGGGCACCAACGTGCGCATCCTCGAGAACCTGCTGCCGAACCTGCTCGAGCGCGCACCCGATGCGATCTACGTGCTCGTCACGAACCCCGTCGACGTCATGACGGTCGCCGCGCAGCGCATCTCGGGGCTGCCCGCGAACCGCATCTTCGGGTCGGGTACCGTGCTCGACACCTCACGACTGCGCTGGCTGCTCGCGAAGCGGGCCGGCGTCTCGACCTCGAGCGTGCACGCCGCGATCGTCGGCGAGCACGGCGATACGGAGTTCGCCCTGTGGTCGCAGGCGGGCATCGGGCCCGTGCCGATCCTCGACTGGCGCGGCGGCGAACCCTTCACGCCGGCCGAGCTCGAGCAGATCACCGACGAGGTGCGCAACGCCGCCTATACCGTGATCAAGGGCAAGGGCGCGACGAACTACGCCATCGGCCTCGCGGGGGCGCGCATCGTCGAGGCGATCGTGAACGACGAACGGGCCGTGCTGCCCGTCAGCACGGTGCTGAGCGGAATCCGCGGCCTCGACGGCATCGCCCTGTCGCTGCCGAGCATCGTGGGCGGCGAGGGGGCGTTCCCCATCGCCGAGGCGCCGATGTCCGACGAGGAGGCGACACTGCTCGAGAGGTCGGCCGACGCGATCCGCGGGTCGCTCGCCTCGCTCGGGTTCTGACGGGCCGCCGCCCTCGAAGAGCGTGGAGGGGCGGATGTCGCGTGGCCGCGGCATCCGCCCCTCGCAGGTCGATGCGGGGCCCCGGGCATGTTGGGCCGTCTGCATGTTCGACCCTCTGCACGTTCGACGGTCGGCCCGGGAACGACGAACGGGGCCGCCCGAAGGCGACCCCGTTCGATCGAGCGGATCGACAGCTAGTCGCGCGCGATGGCGATGAAGCGCAGGATCTCGAGGTAGAGCCAGATGACGGTGACCATGATGCCGAAGGCTCCGGTCCAGCCGTACTTCTTGGGGGCCCGGTTGCGGACACCCTGCTGGATCAGGTCGAAGTCGAGCACGAGCGAGTAGGCCGCCATGATGATCACGAGCACGCCGATGACGAGTCCGAGGGGGATGCCGGCGATCTCGGCGCCGCGGAGGCCCCACGGGTCGTTGTTGACGCCGGTCCACATGAGGATCATGTTGATGACCGAGAACACCAGGTAGCCGACCATCGCGATGAGGAAGACCTTCGTGGCGCGCTTCGAGGCGCGGATCTTGCCGCTTGCGAAGAGCGCGAGCGTCACGCCGAAGACGACGAGCGTGCCGATGACGGCCTGCGCGACGATGCCGGAGTACATGCCCTCGTAGATCTGCGAGATGCCGCCGATGAAGATGCCCTGGGCGCCCGCGTACGCGAGGATGAGCGCCGGCGACGGCTCCTTCTTGAAGATGTTGACCAGTGCGAGTACGAAGCCGATGATCGAGGCGATCCAGAACAGCGCCGGCATCGTCGGCGTGAGGACCCAGCCGATCGCCGCGCCCACGAGCAGCACCGCGAAGGCGCCGACCGTCTTCGAGATCGTGTTCTCGACGGTCATGACCTCGCGGTCGGGCAGCGTCGCAGGCTGGTCGAACCTCGCCTGGAGCTCCTGCGCGGACATGTCTTGGGCGACGGCCACGGCTCCCTGCTTGGAAGAGAAGGCGGAATTCCGCGAGAAGGCGGGATTGTCGAGAGCCATGGATGTTCCTCTGCTTTCGGCTGTCGTCGGTGCGGGGGAAGGGTCGGATGCTGAATCCGGTGCAAGTACCAATCTAACCGGAGAATTCCGTGACGAAGCCGAGAGTTCACGCGGATTTCCGCCGACAGCGCAGGGAGCGACGGTTACGCTGAAGCGCATGTCGCCCCTCCCGACGCAGCATCCACTCGTCATCGGTCATCGCGGCGCACCCGGATACCGGCCGGAGCACACGCGTTCGGCCTACGAACTGGCCTTCGCGCTCGGCGCCGATGCGGTCGAGCCCGACCTGGTGGCCACGCGCGACGGCGTGCTCGTGCTGCGCCACGAGAACGAGATCTCCGGGACGACGGATGTCGCGCGGCACCCCGAGTTCGCCGGTCGCCGAACGACGCGCGAGATCGACGGCACGGCGCTCACCGGCTGGTTCACCGAGGACTTCACCTGGGCCGAACTGTCGACCCTCCGCGCCACCGAGCGCCTCGGAACCCTGCGCCCGGCGAGTGCGAGCTTCGACGGGCGTTACCCGGTGATCCGGTTGCGCGACCTCTTCGGCATCATCGACCGCGCCGCCGAGGAGCGCGGCCGACTGCTGCGCATGGTCGCCGAGTTCAAGCACGCGTCGTACTTCGCGGGCATCGGACTGCCGCTCGACGAGCTCTTCGACGCCGAACTCGACGCCGCGGGCTGGGGCGACGGTCGTGATCGGCTCATCTCGGAGTCCTTCGAACCGACGGTGCTCGACGACCTCGCCGCGCGCGGCGTTCGGGGAGAGAAGGTGCTGCTCATCGAGGGGTCCGGGTCGCCGGCCGACCTCGTGCAGACCCACGGCGCGTCGGCTCCCTCGTACGACTCCTTCGTGACGGATCCGGGCCTGCGGTCGCTCGTGGGCCGATTCGACGGCGTCAGCGTCGGGGTGCCGAGACTCCTCGATGCGGATGCCGGAGCCGCGCGAGGTGCACCGGCGGCGCGTGGCGGCGGCTCGCTCGAAGGAGCGCCACTGTGCGGGGCCGCCCTCGTCGACGCGGCCCACGCCGCGGGGCTCACGGTGTTCACGTGGACGCTCCGGCCCGAGAACCGGTTCCTTCTTGCGCGGTTCCGCCGTGGCAAGGGCAAGTCCGCCTGGGGCGACTGGCAGGGTGCGTTCGGGGCCGTGCTCGCGACAGGGGTCGACGGCGTCTTCGTCGACCAGCCCGATCTCGGGATCGAGATCCGCTCGGAGCTCGCGCAGGGCTGATCGTCGCGCGGGGCGACGCCGCGGGGTCCGGATCGCGCGAGCCACGATGGTGTCGGCCCATCACCGGAACGACGGATGCCGCGGCGGGATCGCTCCCGCCGCGGCATCCGTCGTTCGTGGTCGACGCCTACTTCACCTGGTCGCTGATGACCTGCATGATCGAGGTGTCGGCGAGGGTCGTGGTGTCGCCGACCTCACGGCCCTCGGCGAGATCGCGCAGCAGGCGCCGCATGATCTTGCCCGAGCGGGTCTTCGGCAGCTCGTTGACGATGAACACCTGGCGTGGGCGCGCGATGGCGCCGATCTGCCCGGCGACGTGCCTGCGCAGCTCTTCGCTCGCGGCGGCGACGTCGGTGACCTGCGCGGCCTGACTGGCCTTCAGGATCACGAACGCGACGACCGCCTGCCCCGTGGTCTCGTCGGCGGCGCCGACGACGGCGGCCTCGGCGGTCCAGGGGTGCGCGACGAGCGAGGACTCGATCTCGGCGGTCGAGAGGCGGTGCCCCGACACGTTCATGACGTCGTCGACACGGCCGAGCAGCCAGATGTCGCCGTCGGCGTCACGCCGCGCGCCGTCGCCGGCGAAGTACTTGTCGCCGAACTTCTCCCAGTACGTCTCCTTGAAGCGCTCGGGGTCGCCCCAGATGCCGCGGAGCATCGACGGCCACGGTTCGGTGATGACGAGCAGCCCGCCGTCTTCGCCCTCGACGGGCGTGCCGTCGTCGGCGAGGATGTCGATCGAGATGCCGGGCACCGCGACCTGCGCACTGCCGGGCTTCAGGTCGGTCACGCCGGGCAGCGCTGAGATCATGATCGCGCCGGTCTCGGTCTGCCACCAGGTGTCGACCACGGGGATCGAGCCGCCGCCGATGACGTGGCGGTACCAGATCCAGGCCTCGGGGTTGATGGGCTCGCCCACCGAGCCGAGCAGGCGGAGCGAACGCAGGTTGAACGCGTGCGGAATCTGCCGCCCGAGCTTCATGAACGAGCGGATGGCGGTCGGTGCCGTGTAGAGGATCGAGACCTTGTACTGCTCGACGATCTCCCACCAGCGGCCCGGGTGCGGGGTGTCGGGCGTGCCCTCGTACAGCACCTGGGTGGCACCGTTCGCGAGGGGGCCGTAGACGACGTAGGAGTGGCCGGTGATCCACCCGACGTCGGCCGTGCACCAGTACACGTCGGTCTCGGGGTGCAGGTCGAACACGTTCCTGTGCGTGAACGCGGCCTGCGTGAGGTAGCCGCCGCTCGTGTGCAGGATGCCCTTCGGCTTTCCGGTGGTGCCCGACGTGTAGAGGATGAACAGCGGGTGCTCGGCCTCGAACGCCTGGGCCTCGTGCTCGGACGACGCGGTGGCGACGGTCTCGTGCCACCACAGGTCGCGTTCCGCGTTCCACTCGACCTCGTTGTCGCCGCGCTTGACCACGAGCACGTTGCGCACGCTGCCGCCGACCGACTTCGTCAGGGCATCGTCGACGACGGGCTTCAGTGCGAAGACCTTGCCCTTGCGGTAGCCGCCGTCGGCGGTGATGACGAGGGATGCCTCGGCGTCGTCGATGCGGGAGGCGAGGCTGTCGGCGCTGAACCCGCCGAAGACGACCGAGTGGATCGCGCCGATGCGGGCGACCGCCAGCATCGAGACGACGGCCTCGGGGATCATCGGCAGGTAGATGGCGACGCGGTCGCCCGAGCCGACCCCGAGGTCGGTCAGCACGTTCGCGGCGCGCTTGACTTCGTCGGTCAGCTCGGCGTAGGTGATGTCGCGGGTGTCGCCGGGCTCGCCGACCCAGTGCAGGGCGACGCGGTCGCCGTTGCCGGCTTCGACGTGGCGGTCGAGGCAGTTGACGGCGACGTTGAGCTCGCCGTCCTCGAACCACTTCGCGAACGGCGGGTTGGTCCAGTCGAGGGTCTTGGTGAAGGGCTTGTCCCAGTGCAGCAGGTCTCGCGACTGGTCGGCCCAGAACGCGACCCGGTCGGCCTGCGCGGCCTCGTAGAGGGCCGCATCGGCAACGGCATTGGCGGCGAACTCGGGGCTCGGGCGGAATCGCCTGATCTCCTCGAGCGCGTGATCGATCTGAACGGTCATGGTTCTTCAGTCGCTCCTTCGCGATATGGATCATCGGTGGGTCGCCTGCCCCAAGAGCACCCTACCCGCCGCGTGGGGGACCCACGACTCACGCATGACGATGTGCGTCGATGGGTCTTGGCTTGTAGGGAACCGAGCGTTACTGTGCCTTTGCGCAGAGAAATCTGTGTGTCCGCACAAATGAGGACAAAAGTACTTGCGAATGCATTCGCAGGCCCTATGCTGAGTACCGCCCGAACTTCGTTTTCGTGGCCTGCAGCACTCGTGATTCCCCCCAATCCTTGTGCTGCCGAGGCGGCACCTGTTCCCCCCAATGGGTGCCGCCCCCTTTCGTTAAGGGGTGCCGCTCGCGAGTGGCACTGCACGATCGAGTCCTCCTCCACAACGGTGTGGGGGAGGCTCTTTCCATATCTGCCGTCGAGCGGATGCCGCCGGAGCCGCCGAGGATCGTAGCGTCGGCGTCATGCCCGTCGCACCGTTCGTCGCCACCCCGTCGTGGGAGCCGTCGCGTCCGCCAGCGCTGTTGCCGCCGTTGCAGCCGTTCGCGCCGCTGCGGCCCCTGCCGCCGCTGCCGGAATCCGGTGAGCGCCCCGACGCCGTCGGCCGCCCGACGCTGCCGTCGACCGGCGCTCCGGTCATGCCGATGCCGATGCCGACCTCTGTGCCGGCGATCTCTCTGCCGCCGATCACCCACGACCTCGAGGCTCTCGGGCCGCTCGCCGGCTACGCGATCGCTGACGTCACGGACCTCTTCGTCAACGGGTCGGCCGGACTCTGGGTCGACCGTGGTGCCGGCCCCGAACACGACCCGACCTGGCAGGCCGACGAGGCCGAGGTGCGCGCGCTCGCCGTGCGGCTCATCGCACGCGGCGGTCGGCACATCGACGAGGCGACGCCCGCCGTCGATGTGCGGCTCGGCCGCGGCATCCGGGTTCATGCCGTGCTGCCGCCCGTGTCGACCACGGGCACGCTGCTCTCGATCCGCATCCCGAGGGCAGCCGGGTTGCGCCTCGAGGGGCTCGCTCGCACGGGCATGATCGCGGGCGACCACGAACGCACGCTCCGCGAGGCCGTGCGCGCGCGCAAGAACCTGCTCATCACGGGCGCCGGCGGCGCGGGCAAGACCACGCTCCTCTCCGCGCTGCTCGCCGAGGCGCCCGCCGCCGACCGCATCGTCGTGATCGAAGACGTCGCCGAGCTGCAGGTCGTGCACCCGCACGTGGTCTCGCTCGAGGCCAGGCAGCCGAACATCGAGGGCTCCGGCCGCATCGGGCTCGACGCGCTCCTGCGCGAGGCTCTGCGCATGCGCCCCGACCGGCTCGTGGTCGGCGAGTGCCGTGGCCCCGAGCTGCGCGAACTGCTCTCGGCGCTGAACACCGGCCACGACGGCGGAGCCGGAACGCTGCACGCGAACTCGCTCGATGACGTCGTCGCGCGGCTCGAGGCCCTCGGCTCGACGGCCGGGCTCTCAGCCGAGGTCGTCGCGCGGCAGGCTTCGAGTGCGTTCGACCTCGTGGTGCATCTCGAACGCGTCGACGGGCGGCGCCGCGTCGCCGGCATCGGTGAGCTGAGACTCACCGACGGTGCGCTCTCGGTGGTGCCCGTCGGGGCTCCGGCATGATCGGCTCCAGCACGGCCGGCCCCGGCATGATCGGCCGCGCCATCGCGTTCGTGCGCTCGCGCGTGCCGATGCTCCGCAAAGCACCGGATGCCGCGGCCGGCGTCGATCACGTCGCCGGCGTCGTCGAGCGGCTCGCCGTGCTGCTCTCGGCCGGCGTCCCGGCACCGACGGCCTGGAGGCACCTGTCGGAAGCCGGCGAAGCCGATCCGGTGCTCGTCGCCGCCGCAGATGCCGGCGGGCGAGGTGAGCCCGTCGCGACGGCCATCGCAACCGTCGCCGCTCCGACCACCGCGTCGGGCGGCGGAGTCGTCGTTCGACCAGAGGCCGCCGGATGGGCGGTGCTCGGTGCCGCGTGGCAGGTCGCGAGCGAGTCGGGTGCGCCGCTCACCACGAGCCTGCGCGACCTCGCCGGCGCGATGCGCGACGAGGCGCAGGTGCGGCGCGAGGTGCGCACCTCGCTCGCCGGGCCGGCCGCCAGCGCTCGTCTGGTGCTCGCCCTGCCGCTCGTGGCACTCGGGTTCGGTTCGGTGCTCGGCTTCGATACGGCGGGCGTGCTGTTCGGCAACCCGATCGGCATCGCGTGCCTCGCGCTCGGGCTCGGGTTCCTCTGGATCGCGTTCCGTTGGAGCCGTGCGCTGGCCGCTCGTGCGGCCGATTTCGACGAGGGTGCCGGACTCGAACTCGAGCTCCTCGCGATCGGCATGGCCGGCGGGGCCTCGGTCGAGCGCGCGCGGGCGGTGGTCGCCGCCGCGCTCGCCGAGCACGGGCTCGCCGGCCACGGAGTCGCCGATGACGGCCGGCGCCGTGCCGCGGCATCCGCTCGCCTCGACGAGATCGTGCGCCTCGCCGAGCGGGCCGGCGCCCCACTCGTCGAACTCCTGCGTGCCGAGGCGCATCGCGGCCGGCGCATCGCGCGCACCGATGCCGCGACCCGCGGGGCGGCACTCGGCGTGCGCCTCATGCTCCCGCTCGGACTCTGCGTGCTGCCCGCGTTCGTGCTGCTCGGGGTCGCGCCCCTCCTCATCTCGGTGGTCACGGGCACCCTCGGCGGTGCCGCGTGATCCCGCTCAGTCGTGCCGCCAGACGCCGGATTCCCGGCCCCAACGGAAGGAACCACCCATGCCCGTCTCCACCGCCGTCCCTCTCGACGACACCGCTCGCGATATCGGGGCGGATGCGCCGCCGTCCCGGCCCTCCGCGCCTCGCCGCGTACTCCGACGACTCGCCGTCGCCCTCTCGGGCGAGGGAGGTGCCGCGACCGCCGAGTACGCCGTCGCCACGATGGCCGCCGTCGGCTTCGCGGGGCTGCTCGTCATCATCCTGCGCGGCGACGAGGTGCGCGGCATCCTCACCGATCTCGTGCGGAATGCCCTCACGGTCGGCTGACGAGGAGCGGGGCAGCGTGACGGCGGAGTTCGCCGTCGCGCTGCCCGCGATCATGCTCGTGCTCGCGATCTGCCTCGCATCGGTGCACCTCGTGACCGTGCAGGTGCGGCTCACGGATGCCGCGGCCGCCGCCGCACGCGCGCTCGGGCGGGGCGAGAGCGTCGGCGTCGCGTCCGGCATCGTGTCCCGGATCGCCGGGGGTGCCGAACTCGCCCATGCCGACGACGGCACGTTCACGTGCGTGACGCTGCAGGCGTCGGGAGGAGGGCTGCTCGCGCCGATCACCCTGACGAGCGAGGCGTGCGCCATGTCGGGCGGTCGGTGATGCGGCGAGCGGACGAGCTCGGTGCCGCCTCCATCGTGTCGGTCGGCCTCATCGCGGCGATCGTGCTGCTCACGACGCTCACGCTCGGCGTCGTCGCGGGGTATGTCGACGCCCGACGTGCGGCGGCGACGGCCGACGCGGCCGCGCTCGCCGCAGCAGATGCGGCGACCGGGGCTATTTCCGGGCTGCCGTGCGAGGTCGCCGACCGGATGGCGCAGCGCAACGGCGCGCGACTCGTCTCGTGCGCGGTCGACACCGCGGCCGTGAGCACGGTCACCGTCGTGGTGCCGGGCCGGATCCCCGGGCTGGACGCCGAGGCGACCGCGCGCGCCGGGCCGCCGGGCAGCCCGTGACGCGGGGTGCGATGCGCCTGTCGGGTCAGCCGACCTGCTCGGCGAGGGCGACGATGATGCCGCCCGGCCCGCGCAGGTAGCAGAGCCGGTAGACATCCTCGTAGTCCACGATCTCGTCGAGCACCTCGGCGCCGTGCGGCCGGAGGCGCGCGACCGTGTCGTCGAGGTCGTCGACGGCGAACATGAGACGGTGCAGTCCCAGCGTGTTCGACGGCGGGATCGCGGGTTCCGGGGCGGATGCCGCGGGGTGGTGATACTGCGTCAGTTCGAGCCGACTGCGCCCGTCGGGCGTTCGCATCATCGCGATCTCGCTCCGCACGCCGTCGAGTCCGACCGTGCGATCGGCCCAGGCGCCCTCGATTCGAGCGCGATCCTCGAACTCGAGGCCGAGTTCGGCGAAGAACGCGATCGCGGCGTCGAGATCGGCGACCACGATGGCGATGTTGTCCAGGCGCAGAACGCTCATGGCGCGAGCCTACGCCCGACGGTCGTCCCCGCGGCGGGCGGTGCGCGCCGCGGGGACCGCCCCCGAGGACGAGTCGGGAACGGTCCGTCGATCAATCGAAGACGGTCTCGAGGAAGCGGTACTCGACCGCCGACGGCCGGTCGTCGTTCTCCGACGAGAACTCCAGGCCGGCCGCGCGGCCGTAGACGTACCGCTTGCCGTGCTCTCCGCTCAACTCGAGTCGAGGGCGTGGTTCGCCCGTCTCGAGGAAGGCGGTCGCTACCGTCTTGCCCTCGAGCGGACCGTCGATCAGTTTCGCGGTGTACGAGCTCGTGGTAGAGGTTTCCATGCTTCGATTCTCCTCTCGTGCCGCAGGATCGCAAGGGCTGCCACGCGGCATCCCGAGTCGGATCGTGCGGGGGAGAATTCGGTGCGCTCCCTGCCGGTGTGTGTATGGTGTGGCTTGTCGGGCGGCGATCGAAGCCGTTCGGCGGCACACCGCTCGGGGGCGCGGGTCCGCGTGCGATCTCCATCACGGAACATATAAGAGGAGTCTGGTGTCAGGCGCGAAGAAACTGGTCATCGTCGAGTCGCCGACCAAGATGAAGTCGATCGCCCAGTATCTGGGCGACGGGTACGAGGTGCTCTCGTCGGTCGGTCACATCCGCGACCTCATCGAGCCGAAGAACCTTCCGCCCGAGCTCAAGAAGGGCGGCCTCGGCAAGTTCTCGGTCGACGTCGACAACGGCTTCGAGCCCTACTACGTGGTGTCCGACTCGAAGAAGAAGACGGTCGCCGAACTCAAGCGCGCCCTCAAGAACGCCGACGAACTCCTGCTCGCAACCGATGAGGACCGCGAGGGCGAGGCCATCGCGTGGCACCTGCTGCAGGAGCTCAAGCCCAAGATCCCCGTTCGGCGCATGGTCTTCCACGAGATCACCAAGGACGCGATCCAGAAGGCGAAGGACAACACCCGCGAGCTCGACACCGCGCTCGTCGACGCCCAGGAGACCCGGCGCATCCTCGACCGCCTCTACGGCTACGAGGTCTCGCCCGTGCTGTGGCGCAAGGTCGGCCCCGGTCTCTCGGCCGGCCGCGTGCAGTCCGCCGCGACGCGTCTCGTCGTCGAGCGCGAGCGTGAGCGGCTCGCGTTCGTCTCGGCCGAGTACTGGGACCTCTTGGGGCGCTTCGCGCCCGCGACATCCGGTTCGGCGTTCGATGCGAAGCTCGTGCGCCTCGGCGGCGACCGCATCGCGGTCGGTCGCGACTTCGACGACCTCGGCAAGCTGAAGTCGAAGGCCGCCGTGCTCGACGAGGCCACCGCCCGTGCCCTCGTCGAGGCGCTGAAGGCCCCCGGCGTGCGCCGCGTCGTCTCGAAGCTCGAGCAGAAGCCGTGGACCCGCCGCCCGTCGGCGCCGTTCACGACGTCGACGCTGCAGCAGGAGGCCGGCCGCAAGCTGCGCCTCTCGGCGAAGGACACCATGCGCGTCGCGCAGTCGCTGTACGAGAATGGCTACATCACCTATATGCGAACCGACTCGGTCTCGCTCTCGAAGCAGGCGATCGACGCCGCCCGTGCACAGGCGACCGCCCTGTACGGCGCCGACTCAGTGCCCGACGCCCCCCGCACGTACACGGGCAAGTCGAAGAACGCGCAGGAGGCGCACGAGGCGATCCGCCCCTCGGGCGAGGAGTTCCGGACCCCGCCGTCGCTCAAGGGTTCGCTCCGCGGACGCGAGTTCGACCTGTACGACCTCATCTGGAAGCGCACGGTCGCCTCGCAGATGGCCGACGCCAAGGGCCAGACGGCCACCGTGACCATCGAGGTCGGACCGACCGCCGCAGACGCCGCGACGCCCGAGGGCGCGACCGCCGCGATCGGCGGCACGATCGCCGAGTTCACCGCGAGCGGCACGGTCATCACCTTCCCGGGCTTCCGTGCGGCCTATGAAGAGAGCCGCGACGAGGACCGCAACGCCGACGACGCGTCGGGCGAGGCGAAGCTCCCGCCGCTGAAGGAGGGTCAGGAGATCACCCTCGAGGAGCTCGAGGCCAAGGGCCACGAGACCTCGCCGCTGCCCCGTTACACGGAGGCCAGCCTCGTGAAGCGGCTCGAGGAGCTCGGCATCGGCCGCCCCTCGACGTTCGCCTCGATCATCTCCACGATCCTCGACCGCGGGTACGTCACCCAGCGCGGCCAGGCCCTCGTGCCGAGCTGGATCGCCTTCTCGGTCGTGCGCCTGCTCGAGGAGCACTTCGGCGACCTCGTGCAGTTCGACTTCACCGCCGAGATGGAGGACGACCTCGACCGCATCGCTGCGGGCGAGGCCGACCGCGTCGACTGGCTCAACGGCTTCTACTTCGGCAACGAGACGCACCGGGGCCTCCGCCAGGTCGTCGACAACCTCGGCGACATCGATGCGCGCGAGATCAACTCGATTCCGATCAGCGACGGCGTGACGCTGCGCATCGGCCGCTACGGCCCCTACCTCGAGACCGTCGATCCCGAGGCCGGTCCCGATGCGACGCCGCGACGCGTGAACCTGCCGCAGGACCTCGCTCCCGACGAGCTCACGCCCGCCAAGGCGCGCGAGCTCATCGACGCGCCCGTGCAGACCGACCGCGAGCTCGGCGCGAACCCCGAGAACGGCAAGCAGGTCGTCGTCAAGGACGGCCGGTTCGGCCCGTACGTGACCGAACTCGAGCCCGAGCCCGAGACGGATGCCGCGGCATCCGTCGACCCGAAGACCGGCGAGGTCGTCGAGGCCCCGAAGCCCAAGCGCGGGGCCAAGAAGCCCGTCGCGGTCAAGCCCCGCACTGCATCGCTGTTCAAGAGCATGCAGATCGAGGAGGTCGACCTCGACACCGCGCTCAAGCTGCTCGACCTGCCGCGCACCGTCGGACTCGACCCCGAGTCGGGCGACGAGATCACCGCGCAGAACGGCCGCTACGGCCCGTACCTGAAGAAGGGCGCCGAGACCCGCACCCTTCCCAGCGAGGACGCGATCTTCGACATCGACCTCCCCGGTGCGCTCGAACTGCTCGCGCAGCCGAAGTACGGCGCGCGCCGCGCATCGAGCGCGCTCAAGGAGTTCGCCGAAGACCCGGTGAGCGGCAAGCCGATCAAGGTCAAGGACGGCCGCTTCGGCCCGTACGTCACCGACGGCACGACGAACGCCACGATCCCGCGCGCCGAGACGGTCGAGGAGATCACCTTCGAACGCGCCGTCGAGCTGCTGCAGATCAAGCGCGACAAGGGGCCGGCCGCGCCCCGGGCGAAGAAGGCGCCCGCGGCCAAGAAGCCCGCGGCGAAGAAGCCCGCCGCGAAGCCCGCGGCGAAGACGAGCGCGGCGGCCAAGAAGACGACCACGGCGGCGAAGACGACGGCGGCGAATACCACGGCTGCCCGGAAGCCCGCAGTCCGCAAGACCGCGACGAAGCCGGACGAGGCGTGACCCGCGGCGTCTTCATCACCCTCGAAGGCGGCGACGGCACCGGCAAGACCACGCAGTCGGAGCTGCTCGCCGCCTGGCTCGGCGAGCAGGGCCGCCAGGTCGTGCGTACGCGCGAGCCGGGCGGCACCGACGTCGGCGTCGAGGTGCGCGAGATCGTGCTCCACCACCGTGGAGACATCGCGCCGCGTGCGGAGGCGCTGCTCTACGCGGCCGACCGTGCGCACCACGTCGCCACGCTCGTGCGCCCGGCGCTCGAACGCGGCGACGTCGTGATCCAGGACCGCTACATCGACTCGTCGGTCGCCTACCAGGGTGCCGGGCGCGTGCTCGATCCGGAGGCCGTTCGCGGTCTCTCCGAGTGGGCGACCGACGGCCTGCAGCCCGACCTCACCGTGCTGCTCGACCTCGATGCGGCCTCGGCCAGGGCGCGACTCGATCGCGCGCGCACCCGGTACGACCGGCTCGAGGCCGAGGCATCCGAGTTCCACGATCGCGTACGTGCGGCCTTCCTCGCCCTCGCGGACCGCGAGCCCGACCGGTTCCTCGTGCTCGACGCGTCGGCGCCGGTCGACGAGATCCAGGCGCTCATCCGCGCGCGGGTCTCGAGCCTCGTCTGATCCCCGTGCTCGAGCACGGACCGTCTGCCGGGGCCTTGCGCGGGTGGGCGGATGTCGCCCGTGGAAGGTAGCGTGACTCCGTGAGCGTGTGGAGCGAGTTGACCGGCCAGGAGCAGGCGATCGCCGTCTTCCGGGGTGCTGCCGAGGCATCCGGAGCTCGCTCATCGACGAGCTCGCAGGGCTCGCAGGGCTCGCAGGCCCCGAAGGCCCCGAAGGCATCGCAGCAGATGACGCACTCGTGGCTCATCACCGGCCCGCCGGGATCGGGGCGTTCGAACCTCGCGTACGCGTTCGCCGTGGCGCTCATCTCCGGCGACCCCGACGGCGACGAGCCGACCCGCATCCAGGTCGAGGCGCGCAGCCACCCCGACCTGCACGTGCTCGCGACCGAGGGCGTCATCATCAAGCGCGACGACGTGCGCGACATCGTCAAGCGCTCGCACTACGCGCCGTCGATCGGCCGTCACCGCGTGATCATCGTCGAAGACGCCGACCGCATGACCGAGCAGACCTCGAACTTCCTGCTGAAGGAGCTCGAGGAGCCGCCCGAGCGCACCGTCTGGATCCTTTGCGCCCCCAGCGAGGCCGACCTCATCCCCACGATCCGCTCGCGCGTGCGTTCGGTGCGGCTGCTCATGCCCAGCATCGCGGATGTCGCGGCGCTCCTCGAGCGTCGCGACGGCGTCGACCCGGTGCTCGCCGAACGCTCCGCCCGCGAGGCGCAGAGTCACATCGGCATGGCGCACCGTCTCGCCACGAGCGAGGATGCTCGCCGTCGCCGCGAGGAGACGCTGCGGCTCGCGCTGCAGGTGCGCTCCGCCGCGACCGCGGTCTCGACGGCCGCGCGGTTCCTCGCGATCGCGGGCGACGACGCCAAGGCGATCACCGAGCTCCGCGACGCCGAGGAGCGCGAGCACGCGCTGCACTCGCTCGGCATCGCACCCGGGCAGGCTGTGCCGGCCGCGCTCAGGCCGCAGATCAAGGCGCTCGAAGACGACCAGAAGCGGCGGGCGACGCGCAGCCTGCGCGACGGCATCGACCGGATCCTCGTCGACCTCACCTCGCTCTACCGCGACGTGCTGCTGCTGCAGCTCGGGGCCGAGGTCGAGCTCGTCAACCGCGAGCTCGTCGACGAGCTGCGCCGGGCCGCGGCATCCGTCGCCCCGATGCGCACGCTCGCGACGCTCGACGCCATCCAGGAGGCGCGCGAACGCATCGAGGGCAACGTCGCCCCCGCGCTCGCGCTCGAGGCGATGCTCGTCTCCGCCATCCGCCGACCCGATTCCGAACGAGGGGCTGCATGACCGTGACATCCGACCCGATGCGGCGCCCGCGCCGCCGAGCTGGCCGCATCGCGGCGGTCGCCGGAGCCCTCGTGGCGCTGCTCGTGATGACGGGATGCGTGCCGTCGTTCCTGAAGCCGCAGACCTCGGAGTCGACGCCGACCGGCGAAGACGTCGCGGCCGACCTGCAGCCGTTCTACGGCCAGGTGCTGGCGTGGGAGAACTGCGGCGGCGCGTTCGACTGCGCCACGGCCAAGGCGCCGCTCGACTGGGAGTCGCCCGCCGACGGCGAGGTGGAGCTCGCGCTCGTGCGGCACAGGGCCACGGGCGAGCGCATCGGCTCGCTGCTCGTGAACCCCGGCGGCCCTGGCGGCTCCGGCTACGACTTCGTCAAGGACTCGCTCGACTACGCCGTCGGCGAGCCGCTGCAGCAGAACTTCGACGTGATCGGCTTCGACCCCCGCGGCGTCGGACGCTCGTCGGCCGTCGCCTGCTACGACCCCGCCCAGATGGACTCCTTCCTCTTCGACATCGTGCCCGGCGAACGTGGCAGCGACGAGTGGATCCAGAACGTCGGCAAGGTCAAGGCCGACTTCGGTGCGGCGTGCGGCGAGAACACGGGCGCCCTGCTCGGCGAGATCGACACGAAGAGCGCGGCCCGCGACCTCGACATGCTCCGCGCCGCGCTCGGCGACGACCAGCTGAACTACCTCGGCTACTCGTACGGGACCTTCCTCGGCGCCACCTACGCCGGGCTGTTCCCCGACAAGGTCGGCCGACTCGTGCTCGACGGCGCGGTCGACCCCGCCGCGCAGGAGGAGGATGTCTCGCGCGAGCAGGCCGTCGGGTTCGAGTCGGCGCTGCGCGCCTACCTCGCCGACTGCCTCGCAGGCGGCGACTGTCCGTTCTCGGGCAGCGTCGACGCCGCGATGAACGAGATCAGCCGGCTCCTGGCCTCGGTCGATGCCAGCCCCATGCGGGGCAGCGACGGACGCGAGGTCGGCGCCGACACGCTCGTGACGGCCATCGTGTACCCGCTCTACAGTGCGGACTCGTGGCCCTATCTCAGCCAGATGCTCGACGCGGTCATGCTCGGCGACGCCGATGCGGCGCTGCAGTTCGCCGACGCGTACTACGGGCGCAACGCCGACGGCACCTACAACGACAACTCGACCGAGTCGTTCCTCGCGATCAACTGCCTCGACTACACGTACCAGTCCGACGTCGCCGTCATGCGCGAGAAGGCCGCCGAGATCGCCGCAGCCGCCCCCGTGATCGGCCCGTACTTCGGATACGGCGACCTGGGCTGCATCTCGTGGCCGTTCCCGTCGAACGTCGAGCGGGCGCCGATCGCCGCAGAAGGCGCCGCGCCGATCGTCGTCATCGGCACGACGAACGACCCGGCCACGCCCTACGCCTGGGCGGTCTCGCTCGCCGACCAGCTCGACAGCGGCGTGCTCGTGACCTACGAGGGCGAAGGGCACACGGCCTACAACAAGTCCAACGACTGCATCGCCGGTGCCGTCGAGCGGTACTTCATCGACGGAACCGTGCCCTCCGACGGCACCACCTGCTGAGAGTGGTCAACGGAGTCTCAGACATCCGCTAACATTGACTCTCGTGCCGATCTGTGCTGAAAGCACCGGTCATGCACGCCGCCTTAGCTCAGTCGGCAGAGCATCTCACTCGTAATGAGAAGGTCGTGGGTTCGATTCCCACAGGCGGCTCCATTTTACGGATCAGACCGCGGATCTCGCCCCTCGTGGAGGGAACAGAGATTCATGTGTTCGGCGACTCTTCGACGCTGTTCGCGTGAGCGCGGTTTTGACCGACTCGCGTTCGAGTCAGCTCGGCGGGGTTCGGTCTACGATCCGCGATGCGACGTCGAGGTCCGATCGGCATCCGGGTCGGACGCGAGCCGCGGTACACGTCTCGATTTCGGCACGCATGGTGCGCGCTACCGCGCCGACGACGCTCTCGTGACTGAAGAGGACGTCCCGGGGAGCTACAGCTAGCCGGCGAGTGCACCGGTCAGGACGGTGATCGCCAGCACCACCACGGCGAGGCCGACGATCAGATCGGTCCAGGTCGCGAGTGTCTCTCGAGCGTTCTTGGACTTCTTCGGGACATGCATGATCCCGGCGATGAGCAAGTAGAGGCCACCCGCGATGCCGGCTGGGAGCGCCCAACCGGGAATGAGCGCGAGCAGCCCCGCGAATCCCATGCACAGGTTTGCCATGCCGAGTTCGCGGGTGAGTTGTTGCTCCTGCACGCTCGGCGTGCTCGATCCGAGGATCGCGGCCGTTGGGCCCTTGCCCGATACCTGTGCGATGCCCGCGACAAGGAGCCGCGTGCCGACTCCCCAGAACACCCACCACGTGCCGAACACCAGGATGGGGTCGCCACCGACGGACGTGAGTTGGATGATTCCGGAGATGACGGGGAGCGCCACGGTCTGCAGGATGACGAGCACGAAGTAGCCTGCGGCTCCCCGGTTCAAAGGCTTGGGCCGGCCTGCCTGATCGCCGCCACCTGAGGCGGCAGCACTGGTTCGAGGTTCTGACATGAGCGTCTCACCTTCCGGTCATCCGTCACGCTCACTCGCATGACGCGACGGTACGTGTGCGGAGATCCTAGCGCGACGTGAATCGTTTCCTCGGGAGAAAGCCTCCATGGATCAGTCTGCCCTCCGTAGAATCGGAACGCTCTATCAGGGAAGCACTGAGGACGCGATTCCGTGAGGTGGCGAGACGATCAGATCCAGCTCATCGATCGAATGCTGGCGAGCTCCCGAGAGGGAATCCCGACCCTGCTGACGGTGACCGGGCCGGCCGGCGCCGGCAAGAGCTCCCTCCTTCGAGAGCTGATGGTGCGGGCCGAGGGCTTCGAAATCCGACAGTCGCACTCGGCGAGTCGCGAGCGCGCTCGGCAACGTCGAGGCGGCGTCACGGTCTTCGGCTGCGGCACGAGATGCCTACGCGGCACTGAGGGCCACGCCGTACCGCGACCGTACCGACGCCCAGAAGGCGGACATCGTCCCTGCGCAACCGGTGCCTGATGAGCTGAGCGTCCTCACGGCGAGGGAGAAGGACGTCGCCACGCTCCTCGTCTCGGGATACAGCTACGCGCAGATCGCGAAGCAGTTGTACTTGAGTCGAAGCACGGTGAGCTACCACCTCTCCAACATCTATGCGAAGACCGGCGTCGAGTCCCGCCACGGCCTGACGCAGCTGGTGCGCGGCGAACTGATCGCCTGAGGCCGGCCGATATACGAAATGCGAAATCTGCCTAAGATGGGAGCATGGGATCGCACCCGGACTCGACCTTCTGGGTGGGGGCGTCGACGCTCGGTCGAATCGGCTCGCCGGCTGCCGGGATTCGCCGCCTCGTTCTGAGTGATCAGCGGATGACGCTCGGCGAGCCGATCGACGTCGGCGCGAACCCGACGTTCCTCGCCCGCGCCCGGGCCGGCGCCGACACCGGCGATGCCGTGATCGCGGTCGTCCACGAGCTCCCGGAGGGGCTCGTCTCGACCTGGGCCGGGGTCGAAGATCTCCAGGCTCGGTCCGAGCCGATTTCGACCGGCGCCGCCGCTCCGTGCCACCTCGCCTACTCCGAGGAGGCAGGCGCCCTGTACGTCGCGAACTACCACGGGGGAACCGTGGCGGCGTTCCGAGCGGCGTCGGCGCTGCAGGGGTCGACGGTGCTCACGTTGACGGGCGGGTCGGTTCATCCGCTTCGCCAGGTGCAGCCGCATCCGCATCAGGTCGTCCACGACGACGCGCGGAGGCGGCTCCTCGTCCCGGATCTCGGCGCGGACCGTATCCGCTCCGTCTCCTTCGATCCGGAACGGCCGTGGGACCTCGAGCATGATCGGCGTTCCGATATCGCGCTGCACGCCGGCGCCGGCCCGCGCCACCTGGTCGTCGCCGGTCGCCTCGCGATCGTCGCGAACGAGCTCGATCGCTCGCTCAGCATCGTCGATCTCCATGAAGGTATGGAGATGGCATGGACGCACGTGGGGTCCGATGCGCCGCCACGGTTCGGCCTCTCCGCCGTGCGCGTGACCCGTGCCGGCATGGTCCTCGTCGCCGATCGCGACGTCGATGGAGTCCATGCGCTGCATCTCGACGCTACGGCTGCACGGCTGGAACCCGTCGCGAGCCTCAAGACCGGAGGTCGGCATCCGCGGGACATGGAATTGACCGGGGACGAGCGTACGCTCCTCGTCGCCGACCAGGCTTCGGACTCGATCGCTGCGATCGCGCTCGGCCGCGATGGCATCCCCCAGTCGGTCGTGGACGTGATCTCCACGCCTGCTCCGACCTGCCTTCTGCATACGGCCTAGACGGGCGGCGAGCGGCCTCGCGTCTTTACAGTGCGGTCTCAATCCGATATACGTTAACCGATATCCGATCTACGAAGGAGTGTCAATGAAGACTCGAATCCTTGCGATACCGCTCGCAGCGGCGCTGATAGTTACCGGGACACTGGGGCTGGCGTCGTCCCCGAGCCCAGCCGAAGCCGCCGCGACCGAGATCATCGTCGACAACGCTCACGCCACGACCACGGGGTCCTGGACGACGTCGACGTTCAAGAAGAACTACTTCGGCGCCAACTACGCGACGACCCCCAAGGCCGCCACGGCGACCGCGACGATTCGATGGACTCCGGACGTCGTCGACCCGGGTGTGTACGGCGTGTACTACTGGCTTCCCGACGGCGGCAACGATCGCGCCTGGGACATCCCCATCAAGGTGCACGACGAGCTCGGAGACGTCGGGTACTCGATCGACGCGACGCCCGCGGTCGGTGGACAGTGGATCCACCTCGGCGACCATTCCTTCACGGCGGGAACGGCCGGATACGTCGAGCTGACGAACAAGGCGGGCGCCGTCGTCGTCGCCGACGCGATCAAGCTCGGTGCGCCCATCGGGCTGCTCGACTACACGATTCGCCCGGACATCGAGAAGCAGAAGATCCTCGGCATCGGCGTCGAGATCCAGAGCGACAGCATCGGCTCGGGGAACAACGGGCTTCCCGACGACAGCCCTGCCTACGTGCCCGGGGACCTCATCCCCTCCGAGCGCCAGCGCCTCTACGACGAGATGCTCACCGGCTTCCGGTACGTGCGGCTCGCAATGGGGCTCTATCTTCGCGGCGTCACGCCCGATGGCAAGAACATCGTCGAACGGTACGAGGGTCAGATGGACGACCTCAAGGAACTCATCGAGGAGTCCGGGATCGAGGGCGCCGATGTCGAGTACTGGTCGCCCGCACCGTACTGGAAGGACAACGACAACCTTATTCGAGGCAGCCTCGACCTCGTCCACATCGAAGATGAGGCCGAACGCGATGCGTGGGTCGACGAGTACAGCGACGCGATGATGCAGGACATCGAGTACCTCGAGGCGAACGGCGTTCCGGTCAAGCAGTGGAGCCTGCAGAACGAGCCCACGGCGCTGACCGGCTACTCCTCGATCTACATCGACCACGAAGAGTACTTCGACGTGTTCAAGACGATGGCCGCGAAGATCAAGGCGCACGACCCCGACATCTTCATCCACGGCGACAGCCACCACGGCCAGTACGGTCAGGGATCCGAGCTCATCCGCAACGATCAGGGCGAGACGGATGCCGAGGGCAACGTCGTGCGCCGGCCCGCCCTGGACTACCTCGACGGCTGGTCGCACCACCGGAACTGGAACACGAGTGACGACCTCATCCGCGACCGGGTCTCGCTGAACGCCAACACCGGCGGAAAGGCCGTGTTCAACAGCGAGTGGGAGTTCCTCGACGGCAAGACCAGCGAGACCCGCATGATCGAGACGGCGCAGTCGATCATGAACTGGATGACGTTCATGGACGCGCCGACCTGGTACTGGCTGCACGCCCTCAAGCCCACCTACAACGAGGAGGCGGTCGGCTACGGGCTGGGCCTGTGGCGGCCGAGTGACGACGCGATCGAGCCGGGCGACCCGCACGCCGACATCGCTCCGCAGCACTGGAAGGCCATCCCGACCAACTGGCACGGTGTCGCACCGTTCGTGCAGCACCTCCCCTGGGACTCCACGCGCCTGCAAGTCGACGAGCGAGTCACCCGCACCAGCCAGCGCATCATGGCGTGGGAGTCTCCGGAGGGCGAGCTCGGGCTCGCTCTGACGAACCGCTCCGACTCGCCCTTCCGATTCAACATCGACCTGGGCAGCAACCAGACGATTTCGGGTCACCGGTACGACAAGACGGTCGAGGATCAGCTCCTCGGCGAGAAGAGCGGGCAGATCGTGCAGGTCGTGGTGCCGCCGAAGACGATCGAGATCTGGAGTGCGGACGCGGGTGACACCGCGCCTGTCCTGGCTTCCTCGACCCTCACGGCGGAGCAGGGGAGCCTGGAACCGGGCGACACGACGGTCACCACCCTGACCGGAACGCTCAGCGACGGGACCGCCGCGGACCTGGCGACCGGAACCGTTGCGTACTCGTCGAGCGCCCCGACCGTCGCCACGGTGGATTCGGATGGCCTGGTCACCGCGGTGGGCGCGGGATCCGCCGAGATCACCGCGTCGGTCACCTTGGGCGGGGTCACCGTGACGACGGCGCCGCTCGTCGTGACGGTCACCGCGCCGGTGCTCGCGAAGGGCGTGCCCGGGATCCCGCAGGTCTCCGACGATGCCGGCCATCGCACGGGGCTCAACGACGGGAACTTCACGGTCACGACCAACATGTGGTGGGGCGACAACGCATCCTCCTTCACGTTGCTGGAGAACGGCGTCCCGATCCACACGGAGGCGCTGACGGATGCCACGCCGCTGGCGCAGGTGGTTCGCGTGCCGATCGCGAACAAGCCGAATGGGACCTACACCTATGTCGCCGAACTCTCGAACGCGTTCGGTTCGCGAAGCAGTGCGCCGCGCGTGATCGAGGTCGAGGATGCGAACCCCGGCGTTCCCGCCCTGTCGCATGACAATTGGGACCGCAATGGCGCGTTCACGGTGACGGCCGATCTCTGGTGGGGCACCAACGCCACGTCCTATCGCGTCTACGAGAACGACGTCGTGGTGGCCGAAGGCCCCTTGACGGCGAGTTCGCCCGCCGCACAGCGCGCGCGCTTCGCGGCATCCGATCGGGCGGCGGGCGACTGGCGGTACCGGTTCGAACTCGTCAACGCATCGGGCGTTACCTCGAGTGCGCCACTCGTGGTGCACGTCGACGGATAGCCGGTTCAGGCGGTGAAGCGGGCGGTCGACCTGAGCAGGTCGGCCGCCCGTTCGGTGTCTGCCAGCGCCGAACCGATCGCGACCGCCGACGCACCCGCCTCGAGGAAGGCCTCGGCGTTCTCGATGGTGATGCCGCCCGTCGCGACGAACGACATGTCGGGGAACGGCGCCTTCATCGCGGTGATCCAGTCGGGACCGAGTTGCGCGGCAGGGAACGCCTTGACCCATCTCAGCCCGAACTTCCGGGCATGGTGCACGTCGCTCGCGGACCCGACACCGGGGAGATGGGGGAGTCCGGCATCCAGCGACGCGCGGGCGACCTCGGGGTCCCAGCCCGGACTGACGGTGAAACGGGCCCCCGCGGCGACGGCCGCGGCCACCCCGCGTTCGTCGAGGATCGTGCCCGCGCCGACCGCGCGGCCTGCGGATGCCGCGGCGCGGGCGAGCGCGGTCAGGGTGTCGTGATCCCGGTCGGTCTGCAGCGGAACCTCGACGCAGTCGACGCCCAACGCCCAGGCGAGCTTCGAGATCTCCAGCGTCTTCTCCGCACCCATGCCCCGGAGGATCGCCATCACGGGTGAACGGCCGAGCAGGACGTCGAATGAGTCGTTCATCGCTGGAGCTCCAGGGGTGGAAGGTCGTGAGGTGTGGACAACGCGTGGGCGGCCGCGCGGTGACCCGCGGCGAGACATGCCTCGTCGGTCTCGCCGGCGAGAAGGCCGGCGAGGAACCCGGCCGCGAAGGCGTCGCCGGCACCGACGGGCTCGACGACATCCACGACCGGGGCGGGGACGAACACCGGCGCGTATCCGGTGCAGAAGGCCGTCGCTCCCACGGCGCCGTCCTTGACGACGAGGAGAGCGACGTGGGGGAGACGTTCTCGGATCTCTTCGGCAGTCGTCGTGCCCCAGAGGCGCTCGGCTTCGTCTCGACCGACGAACCCGATGTCTGCGGCATCCGCGAGGCGCTCGAGCGCGACGGATGCACGGTCGAGGGGCCACAGCGGACGACGGTCGTTCACGTCGAACGACACGAGAGCACCGCATTCACGAGCGAGGTCGAAGAGGTCGTCGACCATGCGCGCGCAGCTGTCGGAGAGGGCGGGGGTGACGCCGGACGTGTGGACGATACGGGCATCGCGCAGCGTCTCGCGCGTGACGAACCCCGCGTCCATCTTCGACGCGGCCGACTCACGGCGGTAGTACAGCACACGTGAGCCGTCGGGATGCGGGTCCTTGAACATGATGCCGGTCGGGGCGGTCGCATCGACCTGCGCCTCGACCTCGACTCCGCGCTCGCGCAGCTCGCCCACGATTCGGGCGCCGAAGGGATCGTCGCCCACGCGGGAAGTCCACCCGGCCGTGATTCCGAGCCCGGCGGCATGCACCGCCACATTGGATTCCGCGCCGGCCATCGAGACCGAGTAGGCGTCGGAGGCTGCCAGCGGCCCTGCACTCGGTGCCAGGAGGAGCATCGTCTCCCCGACGCAGAGCAGGTCAGGCATCCGCGCGTTCCGTCGCCTCCAGCGCCTCGAGCATGCCCTGGGTGTGGACGTGATTGCGGATGCTCTCGACCGCGGCGTCCGGACCCGCGCCGGCAAGGGTGTCCACGAGGGCCTGGATGATGCCGTCGTGCTCCTCGACCGCGCGAGGCCAGTTGGCTGCCATGCCGTTCACGACGGCGCGATAGCGTCGCACCTTGGTGAGCAGATCCCCGACCGACTCGACGATCGTCTCGAACGACGACGTGCGGGCGATGGTGAGGTGGAACTTCGTGTTGAGGTCCGAGAGTTCGACGACGTCGGGTGAGGCGAGTCCGCGACGCATGGCGCCGTTGATCTCGCGCAGCTCGTCGATCATCTGCTCGTCGACGTGCTCGATCGCCAGTCGCATCGCGAGCGACTCGACCTGCTCGCGCAGGAGGTAGATGCCCCGGATCTCGTGGAACGGCAACGGTGCGACGCGGGGGCCGGAGTGCGCTGACGTGACCACCAGGCCGGCACCTTCGAGGCTGGACAACGCCTCGCGGATCGGGATCTTGCTGACCCCCATCTCGCGCGCGAGTTCGTCGAGCACGAGCCGGTCGTCGGGAAGGAGCTCGCCGTCGATGATCGCGCGCGCGAGGCGCTGGCGAATCTGCGTCGCCTTCGTGTCGATCATGAGGGGACTGTGCGAGAACGATGCCATCGGCTGCCTTTCGGTCGCGCTCGTCGATCCGTGAGCGTCTTCACCCATCAAACCACCATTTGACAGATTTCGCATTTCGTATATCGTAGGCATCGTTCCACTCGTCAAGGAGGATTCCTGTGGTCACTGCACCGCCGCTCCCGGCTCCCCGCCGCTCGGCCTCGCGTTCGACGCCGCGGCCCGGTTCGCGGGGCGGGCTGTTCCCCCTGCTGCTCATCGCCCCCGCGGCGACGCTCCTCATCACGGTGCTGATCTACCCGCTCGTGGGGGCGCTCGTCGATGCGTTCTTCGAGAGCAACCTGCTCTACCCCGAGAAGACCTTCGTCGGATTCGAGAACATCATCAGCGCGTTCCAGGGGCAGTTCTGGCCGCTGCTGGCGACGACGCTCACCTTCGCGATTCCGGCCACGATCCTTCCGTTCCTCGTCGGGCTCGTCGCCGCGCTGGGGTTGAACCAGCGGATGCGGGGGCGTGCCGTCCTTCGATCCGTGCTGCTGTTCCCGTGGGTGCTCCCCGGGGTAGTGGTCTCGTTCCTCTGGCTGTGGATCTTCGACGCCAACTACGGCGTGCTCAACGGCGTCCTGCGGAGTGCCGGCATCATCAGCGAGAACATCGGCTGGCTCGATTCGGGCCCCGGAGCCATGACGGCCGTCATCGTCGCCCGGACCTGGGCCTCCTTTCCCTGGATGATGGTCATGCTGCTCGCCGCCCTGCAGTCCTTCCCCGGCGACACCTACGAAGCAGCCCGCGTCGACGGCGCCAACTCCTGGCAGCGATTCCGCTACATCACCGTGCCGGGACTCATGCCCGTGGCATCCGTCGTGGTGCTGCTCGAGTTCATCTGGAACTTCCAGCAGTTCGACCTGCTCTACGTCCTGACCGGCGGCGGTCCCGCCGGCTCGACGACCACGTTCTCATTGGCCGTGTACGAGACCGCGTTCAAGGGGTTCGACCTCGGCATGGCCGGAGCGCTCGGCGTCCTCTGGATGGTCATCCTCCTGCCCGTCGTCCTGCTCTACCTGCGCCGAATGGAGGCTGACAACTGATGTCGCACACCCTGACACACACGACGGCGGAGGAGCCGGTGACACACACGGCACCCGCGGTCACGGCGGCTCGCACGGCGCGACCGACCAGACGTCGCACGAGTCCGACCGGCGAATCCCGGCCGGTCAGATGGGGACGCTGGATCGCCCTGACCCTCGTCAGCCTGTTCGCGCTGCTCCCCATCTACTGGATGGTGCTCACGAGCCTGCGTTCGCCGTCGGACGTCTTCACGTTCCCGCCGAACTTCCTCCCGACGAACATCACGTTCGACGCCTTCCAGACGATCTTCGCCGACGGCCGCCTCCTGCACTATCTCGGGAACAGCCTCCTGGTCGCGTCGGTCACCGCCGTCGGCAGCGTCTTCGTGGGCATGTACTGCGCGTACTCGTTCTCGAAGTTCCGGTATCGAGGACGTCGTTCGTTCATGTTCCTGCTGCTGGTGTCGCAGCTGTTCCCCCAGATCCTGCTGCTGATCACCATCTACGGACTGTTCAGCGCGATGGGCCTGCTCGACTCGTACCTCGCGCTCATCATCTCGTTCACGACCTTCACCCTGCCGCTCTGCGTCTGGATGATGAAGGGGATCTTCGACAACATCCCCGACGAGATCATCGAAGCCGCGAAGGTCGACGGTGCCGGGCAAGGCGTCATCATCCACCGCATCCTGCTGCCGCTGATCGCACCAGGCATGATCGCCGCCGGACTCTTCGCCTTCATCCGCGGCTGGAACGACTTCGTCTTCGCCCTGACGCTCTCGGGCGAAGCCACGAGGACCCTGCCGCCCGGCCTGGTGAACACCTACCTCAGCGAGTTCAGCAACCGCTGGCCGGAGCTGATGGCGGCATCCCTCGTCGCCTCGATCCCCGTGATCCTCATCTTCCTCGCCCTGCAGCGCTACTTCGTGGCCGGACTCAGTTCCGGCGCGATCAAGGGCTGACCGCCGAGCTCATCCCGCACCGATCCACCCGCAGCACCTCCGCTCCATCCTGAAAGGAACACCCATGCCCGACATTCACCGCCGAACCGCCGCCCGCGGGCGCGCCCGGCTCACCGCGATCGGCGTCGGCCTCGTCGCCGCCCTCGCCCTCACCGCATGCGCCGGCAGCCCCAGCGCTGCACCCAGTAGCCCCGATGCGCTCGAGGACTTCACCTTCACCAGCTGGAACTACGGCGAAGAGGCGCAGAAGGCGCTCATCGAGCAGGAGGTCGCCGGATTCACCGACGGCAAGGGCATCGAGGCCGAACTGGTCTCGTACCCGTTCGCCGAGTACCGCAACCAGCTGCTGCTCCGCTCCCGTGACGGGTCGACCACCGGCGCGGCCCAGCTCGACATCGCCGACATCCAGTCGCTCGCCCGTCTCGGGGTGCTCGAGGATCTCGGCTCCTACGTCGACGCTGGCGGATACACCGACGCCGCGCTCGCGAACGGCAAGGTCGGCGACACGCAGTACGGGCTGCCCTGGTACACCGGCTCCATCGGACTCATCTCGAACACCGCGCTGCTCGAGCAGGCCGGCATCACCGAGACTCCGCAGACCGTCGACGAGTTCGAGGACGCGCTGAAGGCCGTCAAGGGCCTCGGCGGCGACGTCGTGCCCTACGCGCTTGCGACGAAGCCCGAGACCATCAAGGACTTCATCCCGTGGTTCCGCACGTTCGGGTCGAAGATCGTCGACGGTGAGGAGATCTCCGTCAACGACAAGGGTGCCGTCGAGGCGCTCACCTGGATCAAGTCGCTCGTCGATGACGGGCTCGTCAGCCTGAACGTCGGCCGGCCGGAGGCTCGCACGCTCTACAGCCAGGGCAAGGCGGCCTTCTTCGACGACGCGAACCAGGTTCGCGGAACCATCTCGTCGCAGGCGACCGACCCGACGCTGCTCGACCACACCCTCCCGGTCTCCCGACCGGTGGTGAAGGCCGGCGACGAACCGCAGGCGCTCGCCTGGGGCGGGCTGCTCGTCGTGTTCAAGGAGGGACCGGCGAACACCGCTTCGCAGTTCGCGTCGTTCCTCTCCTCCGACGTCGACACTGCGCTGAACCGCTTCGAGCAGATCGGATCCGTGCCGACCACGACGAAGGCGCTCGAGGACCCCATCTTCGCCGATGACGCCTACGCCACGACCTGGCAGGAGCAGATCACCACCGGCGCTTCGCCGAACCCGCTCTGGGCGTTCCCCGAGTACGCGCAGATGGAGGCGAAGCTCGCCGAGCAGATCCAGGCCGCGCTCATCGGATCGAAGAGCCCGAAGGACGCGCTGGACGACGCCAACGCCGCGATGCAGGAACTGGTCAAGTAACGATGAGCATTCCCGACACCCTCGACATCTCGATCCCGGCCGATGCCGGCGCACTCCGGATCGCCTCGATCGAAGCGATTCCGCTGTTCGCCCCATTCGCGCGGCTCTCCCCGAACGGCGAGGTGCCCTCGTGGCTCCTGCAGCCCGCCGCGAGCCACCGTACGCTCGAGCGACGGGGCCAGTACTCCACGCTCATCCGCGTACGCACCGAGGACGGTGTCGAGGGTGTCGGCGAATGCTACGGTCTGCCCGCGCCCAAGGTGACGGCGCAGATCGTGCGCGACATCATCGCCCCGCTCCTCATCGGCGAGGATGCCGCGGCCACCGACCATCTCTGGTCGCGGGTGTTCTCCTCGATGAGCGGCGGCGGCCAGGTCCGCGGGTACTTCCTCGAGGCGATGAGCGGCGTCGACGTCGCCCTCTGGGACCTCAAGGGCAAGGCTCTCGGCAAGCCGGTGCACTCCCTCCTGGGCGGCCCGCATCGCTCCCGCGTCGACGTCTATGCCAGCCCGGTGCCGATGCTCGACGACCCGGCGCACTCCGCGGACTACGCTCGATCCTTCACCGAGCAGGGGTTCACCGCGCTCAAACTGAAGCTCGGTCGCGGGCGAGCCGTGGATCTCGCGCACGCCCGAGCGGTTCGCGAGGCCATCGGCGACGACCGCCAGTTGCTCGTCGACCTGAACTGCGCCTACACGGCGGACCGTGCCGTGGACGTCGTACGCGGACTGGTCGACCTCGGCATCACCTGGATCGAGGAGCCCGTCGCGGTCGACGACGTCGACGGCTACCGTCGCATCCGGGAATCCATGCCCGTCTCGCTGGTCAATGGCGAGACGCTCTTCACCAGGTGGGATCTCCGGCCGTTCCTCGTGGGCGGCGCCGTCGACGTGGTGATGCCGAACCTGGCACGCGCCGGGGGGATCACCGAGGCGCGGAAGCTCGCGGCCCTCTGCGAGACGTTCCACGTCGACATCGCGCCACACGGTGTGGGCTCGGCCGTCGGGCTCGCGGCCGCCCTCCAGCTGTCCGCGGCGATCCCCAACTTCCGGATCTACGAGTACAACCGGCTGCCCAACCCCCTCCGCGACGCGCTCACGGTCGAGCCCTTCGATTTCGACGGTCCGACCCTCGCCGTGCCGACCGCGCCCGGTCTCGGCATCGAGCTGGACTGGGACGCCGTCGACGCGTTCCGTGCCGAGTAGGGTTCTTGGCATGTCAGCGAGCTCTCCGCACGAGCAGACGCTCGCCGTGGTCGTCGGCGGTGGCGGTGAGATCGGTCGGGCCATCGCCGGCCGGCTCTCCGCCCGATACCGGATCGCCCTCATCGATCGAGACGAGGCGCGCCTCCGGTCGGCATCCGCGGTCCTTCCGGGCGACACCCTTGTCGCCCAGGCGGATGCCGCGGATGAAGGACGCGTCCGGGCGGCACTCGCCGGGCTCGATGCCGCGGAGCGATGCTCGACGCTGGTGATCGCGGTCGGCACCACGGAGGGTGGTTCGCTGACGGACATCGACGCGCAGGCATGGTCGCGCGTGGTCGACTCGAACCTCGCCGCGGTCTTCCAGAGCCTCCGTGCCGGTGTGGAGAGTTTCCTCGCCCAGGGAACGGGCGGTGCGATCTGCGTCATCGGGTCGGTGCACGCGTCGGCCCCCATTCCCGGCTACCCGGCATACGCGGCGGCCAAGGCGGGGGTGCTCGCCCTCGCCCGACAGGCCGCCGCGGAATACGGACACCACGGCATCAGGGTGAACGTCGTCACCCCCGGCTGGACCCGCACCGCTCACACCGACGGCCGCCTCGCGGAGGGGGACGCCGGAGCGCTGCTCGATGCAACCCCGCTCCGTCGGCTCGCCGAACCCGACGACATCGCCGCCGCGGTCGAATTCCTGCTGGGCGATGGAGCCCGTGCCATCACGGGCGCGGAGATCGTGGTCGACGGCGGCGCGTCCCTGTTGGGGGGTATGAGCGTCCTCCGCGCCGCGCCGCGCTCGTTGCTCGGACTCGACGGCCCACCGGGTCGTTGAGGCAGCCGGTGCCCCCGGTGCGGCGACGCCGCCGCGCAGGAGCCGCGAGCCCGTGCGCGCGACATCCGGCAGAGCGGGCTGCGGCTCGCGGTCGCAGCGAGCGAAGAGCCGACCGTCGGTGGAGGGGTCGCACAGCTTCCGTCAGGAGAATGGGCGGATGACCGTGCTCGCACCGCTGGAGTCGCCCGCGAGCGGGCCCTCGTCGCCGCGTCCGATTCGGCGCCGCCGGGTCGGGCTCGCCCGGGTCACCGCAGTGCTGGGCATGGCACTCGTGCTCCTGCTGACGTTGCACACGATGGTTCCGGATGTCGCGGGCCTCGGTCTCATCGTCGACACCGCGCTGCCGTGGTTCGGGCTCGCGGTGCCACTGCTGCTCGTCGGTGCGCTCGTCGCGAGGAGCCGGGCGGCGATCGCCGCGGCCGTGCTCGCCGCGCTCGTCTGGAGTGTCATGTTCGTGCCGTCGATCGTGCCGCTGTCGTGGACGGCGGCTCCCGCGTCCGACGCTCGCCTGACCGTGGCGAGCCAGAACGTCGAGGCGGGTTCCGGCACCGCCGCCGACTCGGCTGCGGCGCTGGCCGGCACCGGTGCTGAGGTGGTCGCGCTGCAGGAGATGGACGCCGAGTCCCGTGCGGACGCCGGAGCGGTGCTCGACGAGGTATACCCCTACCGCTACGGCGTCGGGACGGTCGGCGTCTGGAGCGTCTTCCCGATCGAGAACGCCCAGATGCTCGACCTCGGGCTCGGCTGGAAGCGCGGGCTGGCCGCCGACCTCGAGACGCCGAGCGGGCCCGTGAGCATCTACGTCGTGCATGCGGCATCCGCCCGCCCGACCGGGCACGACGAACGCGACGCGATGCTCGCGAACCTCGCCGATCACCTCGAGCGCGACGAGAACGAGCGGGTCATCGCCGTCGGCGACTTCAACGCCGGGTCGTCGGACCGAGCCCTCGCCGGCATCACCGCGAAGCTGTCGGAGGCGAATCAGAGCGGAGGCGGGTTCGGATTCACATGGCCGGCCACTGCGCCGGTGGTGCGCCTCGACCACGTGTTCCAGCGCGGCATGGACGTCGTGTCGAGCAAATCCGTGACGGCAGGGGGCAGCGATCACCTCGCCGTGATCGCAACGCTGAACCTCGAGTAGGGTCTGGACGGACCCGGCGAGTCTCGAAACCTGGGCTCGGCCGGGTCTTCGTCCCGTCAGGTCAGCGAGCTATGTTGAACGGCAGGGCGGCAGGCGCCCGTTGCAGGCGGATCGATCATTGAGATGGCGGATGACCGAGGAACGTGATTCGAACCCCACCCATGGGGGCCCCTCCCGGCGCGATTTCCTGCGGTTCGGAGGAACCGCCGCCGCAGGCGCGGTCGTCGGGGGCGCTGCCGGGTACGCCGCGGCATCCGCCCAGGGTGGGACGACGCCGCCGGCCGGCGGGCCGGATGAGAGCACGCCCTCGCCCTCACTTCCGCCGCGCGCCGCGGGCGCAGGATTCGATCACCTCGTCGTGGTGATGTTCGAGAACCGTTCGTTCGACAACCTGCTCGGGTACCTCTACGCCGAGTCGGGCCCGCCGCCGGGCCAGCAGTATGCCGGATTCAATGAAGGGCTGCCGTCCAACCCCGATCACGAAGGCCGGCAGATCGCCGTGCACCCGTACACCGGATCGACCGACGAGATCATGTCGAGCCCGCGGCCCGACCCGGGCGAGGACTACCCGCACGTCAACACGCAGCTCTTCGGCACGGTCAGGCCTTCGGGCAATGCCCACCAGCAGGTCGCCAAGATGAAGAAGCCGTTCAACGCACCCGTCGACGACGGTTCCCCCACGATGGACGGATTCGTGAAGGACTACCTGAACAACTTCGTCGCCGAAGAGGGTCGCTCGCCCAAGGCGCAGGAGGCGGAGGTCGCGATGGGCGCGTTCGCCCCCGACATGCTGCCGGTGCTGACGGCCCTCGCGCGCGGCTTCGCGGTGTTCGACCACTGGCACTGCGCCGTGCCGGGACCCACGTTCTGCAATCGCTCGTTCTTCCATGCCTCGACCTCCCACGGGTTCGTGACGAATCACGACAACGGCGGCTACAAGAAGTGGCATGACAAGAAGGTCGCATCGCCCACGATCTTCAACCGGCTCGAGGACGCCGGCATCCCGTGGGCCGTCTACTACGACGACTCGCAGCTGGTGTCGATGACGGGCTTCATCCACAAGCCGGTGCTCGAGCAGTTCTGGAAGACCCGATTCTTCCCGATGAGCACGTTCTACCAGGCCTGCTCCGACGGCACGCTGCCGGCGTACGCCTTCATCGAACCCCGCATGATCTACGACCACAACGACATGCATCCGCCGGTGGGCACCACCGATACGAAGGACGTCGACGGCAAGGATGTCGCTGGTGGGGCGATCTCCGATGTCCGTGCCGGCGAGGCACTGCTGCATCGCATCTACACGGCGGTGCGCGACGGCGGCACCGCCGAGGGGTCGAACGCGGTGAACACGACGCTCCTCGTGACCTTCGACGAGCACGGCGGCACGTTCGATCACGTGGTCCCTCCCAGCGCGACCCCGCCCGACGACAGCGGGCCGGGCGAGATGGGCTTCGAGTTCGACCGGCTCGGCCTGCGCGTGCCGGCCATCGCCATCTCCGCGTACGCCGCGGCGAGCTCGGTCGTGAACTCCGCCGCCCACCACGGCACCGTGATCAGCACGCTGTGCGGCAAGTACCAGCTCGAATCGCTCACGGCGAGGGACGCCGGTGCGCCGACCCTCGACGACGCCCTCACCCTCGCGACCCCGCGGCAGCCGTCCACCTGGCCGGCCACCCTGCCGCAGTACATCCCGCGCAACCCCGAGTCGGACCCCGTGCCGGCAGGCCAGGACGACCGCCCGCTGAGCCCGCCCGGTCGAGGTCTCATGGGCATGCTCGCCGCGTACGTCGGCAGCGAAGGCGACCTGCCGAAGACGTTCCGCCAGGCCCACGACTTCCTCGAGCAGCACGGGCGCGGGCTCTTCGGGCCCGGCAGCTGAGCACGGCCACGGCACACGCCGGCCGGGTCAGTCGGAGGCGCTCTCGCCCGAGCGTCGTGAGCCCTCGCGGTTCGACGCCGCAGGCAGGGTGAGGTCGACCACGAGCCCGCCGCCTTCGCGCGGGGCGAGTTCGAGCGATCCGTGATGCGCGTCCACCACGCTCGAGACGATCGCCAGCCCGAGCCCGTGGCCCCTGACGCTCTCGGACGTCGACGCGGTGCGGCCGGAGCCCCTGGCGAACGGTTCGGTGAACTCGTGCACCCTGGCAGCGGTGAGCGGCGCACCGGTGTTCTCGATGGAGAGGCTGACCGTGCGGACCGCTCGTGCAACGCGGATCGTGATCGTCCCGTGGTCGCGGTTGTGGCGCACGGCGTTCCGCACGAGGTTCGAGATCGCCTGGCGCAGCAGCACCTCGTCGCCGCGCGCGATGGCCTCGGATGCCTCGACCTGCACGGTGAGCGCACGCGCGGCGATCTCGAGGGCGGCGTCGGCCACCGCATCGTCGACGAGGCGGGTGAGGTCGACCGCCTTGGGCCGGATCGGACGCCGGCCGATCTCGGCGAGATCGAGCAGCGCCTCGACGGTCTCGGTATTGCGCCGGTTCATCTCGAGGACGCGGCGCGAGACCTCCCGCAGCTCCTCGACGCCGGCGTCGGGGTCGGCCAGGGTCACCTCGAGCATGGTCTGCGTCGCCGCCAACGGCGTGCGGAGTTCGTGCGATGCGTTCGCCGCGAACCGCTGATGCGAGCGGAATGCGCCGTCGAGCCGCTCGAGCATGTCGTCGAACGTGTCGGAGAGGTCGCGCACCTCGTCGCGGGGGCCGTCGAGCCCGACGCGGTGGTCGAACGAGGCGGTGCCCGCGAGCTTGGCCGCGCGATTGATCGCCTGCAGCGGGCGCAGGAGTCTGCCGGAGATGAGCCAGGCGAGCAGCGCGCCCGCCACCAGCAGCACGGCGAGCACGATCGCCGAGACGAAGAGCGAGGTGTTCAGGATGTCGAGGGGCGAGCGGAGCGAGATCGTCGCTGCCTTGCTCGCAATGCCGGCATCGGTGGCGGTGGTCGTGGTGGCGAAGCGCTCACCGGGCGCCACCGTGGCCGCAACGAGCGCCCCCGAGATCGGCGACGTGGTCTGCACCGGGGCGATCTCGACGCCGTTGGCGTCGAGATACTCCGGTGGAAGCGTGGGCTGCCCGGCGAACGTCATCTCGTCGGCCGCGGCGGCGGGAAGCATCGCATTGTCGATCGCCACGTAGGTGGGCACCGTGCGCATGAACAGGGTCACGACGATCACCATCGAGATGCCCGCGATCGCGAGCAGCGTCGTGAACGCGAGCGTGAGGCGCGTCCGGATGGTGAGGCGAGGGCGCCAGGCGAGCAGGCCGACGCGATGACCGTGCGCCTCGCGCGGGCGGGTGCGCACGTCGCGCGTCATTCGGGGGCCCCGAACCGATAGCCGACCCCGGAGACCGTGTGCACCAGCCAGGGATCCCCGAGTCGTTTGCGCAGGTTCGAGATCGTGACGCGCACCGTGTTCGTGAACGGGTCCGCGTTCTCGTCCCACGCCTTCTCGAGCAGCGTCTCGGCGCTGACGACGCCGCCGCTCGCACTCATCAGCAGGTCGAGCACGGCGAACTCCTTGTTCGCGAGCCGTACGAGCCGTCCGTTGCGGTAGACCTCGCGGCGGAAGGGGTCGAGGCGCACCCCCTCGGCATCGAGCGACGGCGGGTGCGACGCCCCCGCCCGGCGACCGAGGGCGCGCAGCCGTGCCACGAGTTCGGGGAAGTCGAACGGCTTCGCCAGGTAGTCGTCGGCGCCGAGTTCGAATCCCTCGACCTTGTCGTCGAGCGTTCGCGCGGCGGTGAGCATCAGCACCCGGCAACCGGGGCGGTTGGCAGCGACCCAGGCGCACACGTCGTCGCCGTGCACGCCCGGGATGTCCCGGTCGAGGAGCACGACGTCGTAGTCGTTGACCGAGAGGTTCTCGATCGCCAGGTCGCCGTCGTTCACGACGTCGGCCGCGATGGTCTCGCGCCGCAGGCCGGTGCGGATGGCGTCGGCGAGGTAGGCCTCGTCTTCGACGATGAGCACGCGCATTGGGGGTCCTGTCCGATCGGGGTGTGACCAACCAGTCAAGCATTCGGCCCATAAAGAACTCCTAAAGGATTCTTTGAACGCCCCCTTAACCCCGAGTCGAGTGGACTCGACGACGTCGCCACGAGATGTGCGACCGAACCGAATCGAAAGGACTCGACATGACCGTCCCGACCAGGAGCCGGCGCAAGACCGTCTCCGCCCTGCTCGTCATCCCGGCCATCCTCTTCGCACTCAGCGCCTGCGCACCCGCCTCCGGCGGAGACGGGGCGACCGGCGGTGGAGACGCCGGCGGCGCGAACGGCTCGACGGCCGGTGGCGGCAACGAGAACAGCGAGTTCGACTCGATGTTCGACTGGCAGCTGGCCTACACCGAGTGCATGCGCGGGGAGGGCATCGATATGCCCGATCCGGAGAAGAACGGCGCCGGCATGGCGATGAAACTCGGCTCCGAAGACGACATGGACGCCATGATGGCCGCCGGCGAGAAGTGCCAGAAGGAGCTCGGTGACCCGCCGCCCCCTTCGCCCGAGGAGAAGGCCGCGTCGGACCAGGAGATGTTGAAGTGGGCGACCAAGACGGCGGAGTGCTATCGCGAGAACGGCTACGACATGGCCGATCCGAAGCTCGGCGAGATGCCGCAGTTCCCCGAGGACGTGCCCGAAGAGGTCATGGCCGAATGCGGCGGCGGCGCGTCGGCCGTCACGAAGGTGCAGTGATGACGGCGTCCAGTGAATCCGTGAAACCGCGACGGCGGCGGGCCGTCTGGTGGACCGCCGGTGCGGCGGTGTGCGTGATCGCGTTGACCGGTGGCGGCCTCGCGGCGGCGAATGCGTTCGGACCCCCGCCCGCGGCATCCGAGCAGCAGCGCGAATACTCGACCGTCCCGATCGAGGAGGGCACCCTGTCGGGTACCCGCACGATGCCGGGAACGCTCGACTATGCCGCCTCAAAGGACCTGCCGTCGGGCGTGGGCGGCGTGCTCACCGAGGTGCCCGACGCCGGCAGCCAGATCGGCGTCGGTGGAGCCCTGTTCGCCGTGGACAACGTCGACGTGTATCTCTTCCACGGTGCACTGCCGGCCTGGCGGGCCTTCGAGCGGGGCATGGGCGACGGACCCGACGTGAAGCAGCTCGAGGAGAACCTGAAGGCTCTCGGCTTCTTCGACGAGGAACCCGACGAGGAGTTCGACTGGGACACCGAGGCGGCCATCGAGGCGTGGCAGGAGGCCACCGGTCAGGCCGAGACCGGTCGGATCGACCTCGGCCGGGTCGTCTTCGCGCCGACCGACCTGCGCATCGCGGAGGTCAAGGCAGCCGTCGGCGACGCCATCGGACCCGGCGTGGCTGCCGTGAAGGTGTCGGGCCTCGTGAAAGAGGTCAAGGCCAAGCTCAAGCTCGCCGATCAGAAGCTCGGCGTCGTCGGCAACCAGGTGCAGCTGCAACTTCCCGGCGGCGTGCAGACCACCGGCACGATCACGGCCGTCGGCCAGCCCGTCGAAGAGGAGAACAACGGCATGAGTTCGGTCGTTGTGCCCGTCACCATCGCCCTCGACGACCCGGCGGCGGCCGACGGCATCCAGCGGGCCAACGTGACCGTCGACTTCCCGTCGGAGACGCGCGAGAACGTGCTGTCGGTGCCGGTCGAGGCGCTGATGGCCGTGCCAGGAGGCGGATTCGGCGTGGAGATCGCGAAGAGCGACGGCACGACCGAACTCGTGGCGGTCGAGGCCGGCCTGTTCGCGGGCGGCCGCGTCGAGATCTCCGGAGCGGGCATCGAGGCGGGCCTCGACGTCGTGGTGCCGAAGCAATGACCGCGATCATCGAGCTCGAGAACGTCGAGCGGTCGTACGGGCAGCCGCCGGTCATGGCCTGCGCCGGCGTGTCGTTGCGCATCGACGAGGGCGAACTGGTGGCCATCGTCGGTCCGAGCGGGTCGGGCAAGTCCACCCTGCTCAACCTCATCGGCACGCTCGACCGCCCGACCGGCGGCCGCGCGCTCATCAGCGGCGCCGACACGCAGACCCTGAACGACGAGGCCCTCTCGGCGCTGCGCGCCCACGATATCGGCTTCGTCTTCCAGCAGTTCCACCTCAGTGACGGCGTGAGCGCGCTGGACAACGTCGCCGATGGGCTGCTCTACCTCGGCGTGCCCCGACCCGAGCGTCGCGAGCGCGCCAGAGCGGCACTCGAGCGCGTCGGGCTCGGGCATCGCACGAGCCACAAGTCGAATCAGCTGTCCGGAGGCGAGCGCCAGCGCGTCGCGATCGCCCGTGCGGTGGTCGCCGACCCGCCGCTGTTGCTGGCCGACGAGCCGACCGGCAACCTGGACTCCGAGTCCGGGGCGTCGATCGTCGAGCTCCTGCACGAGCTCAACCGGCAGGGCACGACGGTCGTGGTGATCACCCACGACCCCGAGCTCGCGGCGCATCTGCCCAGGCAGATCGCCGTCAAGGACGGCCGGGTGGTCTCGGACACCGGCCGAAGCGCGGTGGCCGCATGAGCGCCGAGGCGATGCCGGTCCCACGCGCCGCGGTCGGCGGGACTGCAGCGGTCGACGACCGGCCCGGCCGGCCCGGCAGGGCGGCTCCCCCCGAACGCCGGAGATCGCGGCTGCGCCTGTCCGACGTGCTGCACCTCGGCGCATCCGGCCTTCGAGCCAGGCCGACCCGGGCCATCCTCTCGGCGCTCGGGATCGCGATCGGGATCTCGGCGATGATCGCCGTGGTCGGGATCTCGACCTCGAGTCAGGCGAAGTTGAATCAGCAGCTCTCCGAACTGGGCACCAACCTGCTCACCGCCGAAGCGAACACCGGGCTGATGGGTGAAGACACCAGGCTGCCGGCCGACACCGTGCCGAAGGTGCGCCTCATGCAGGGCGTGGAGTCGGCCAGCGGCACGGGAAACATCCCCGTCAACGTGTACCGCAGTCCGCTGATCGACGAGTCGGCGACCGGCGGCATCAGTGTGCTGGCCGCCGACCTCGACCTGCTGAAGGTCACCGCCACCGACCTCGCCGAGGGCACCTGGTTGAACGAAGCGACCGCCCAGTATCCCTCGGTGGTGCTGGGCGCCGATGCGGCGGCGAGCCTCGGCGTCGTCAGCATCGGCAGCCAGGTCTGGCTGGGCGGGCAGTACTTCACCGTCGTGGGCATCCTCGAGCCGTCGGTGCTCGCACCCGAGCTCGACACGGCGGCGCTGATCGGCATCCCGATCGCGTCCTCCGCGTTCGAGTACAACGGCAGCCCGTCGGTCGTGTACGAGCGGTCGGATGAGTCGCTCATCGGCCAGGTGCGCGACCTGCTGCCGGCAACGGTCAACCCGCAGGCGCCGGAAGAGGTCGCGGTCTCGCGGCCGTCCGACGCACTCGCGGCCAAGTATGCGGCCGACCAGGCATTCACGGGCCTGCTCGTGGGCCTCGGATCGGTGGCGCTGCTGGTCGGCGGCATCGGCGTGGCGAACACCATGATCATCTCGGTGCTCGAACGGCGTCGCGAGATCGGCCTCCGCCGCGCACTCGGAGCCACCAGGGCGCACATCAGACGGCAGTTCCTCGTCGAGGCGCTGCTGCTGTCGGCCCTGGGCGGGATCTTCGGATCGGTGCTCGGAGCCGGCGTGACCGCGATGTTCGCGGCGATGAACGGTTGGCCCTACTCGGTGCCGCCCGTGCTGTTCGCGGTGGCCGTCGGAAGCACCCTCGCGATCGGAGCGATCGCGGGGCTGTACCCCGCAGTGCGGGCGGCGCGGACGCCGCCCACCGCAGCGCTGAGCTCCTAGGGGGAGGCTCGGTGCGCGTGGGGGACGACAGCGTCGCGACCGGTCGGGGGACCGGTCGCGGCGTCGGTCCTCGTCGGCGGCATGGTGCTGGACCAGTTCCCGTGACCAGGGCGAGAAGCGAGGGGATCACGGTCGACGAGCGCATGGTTCGCAGGGCGAGTTGACGTCGATCGAGTTCGAGGCGAAGATGGCCGAGCCCGCGATTCCTCGCGGCCGAGACCGAGCTGCACTGGAACGTACTCGTCGGCGAACCCGATCGAACACGCCACCAGGCTGAGTCCACCGCGAGCGTTCCAGCGTCGTCGACGGGCGATGGAGCTCCTCGACTGCGCTGTTCGTCCAGTTCGCGACGCGGCGATGCGGACGCAGTTGCGGTTGCGGTCGCGGTTGCGGTCGCGACGCGACGCCTCCGACGTCGGGACCGCGTCGGTCCGTGCGGCCTTCTTCCCCTGTACGAAGCTTTGAAAGGTAGTGCAACATGACGCGTTCTCCTGCAGCGTGCTCGCCAGACCGCCGGTCGATGGCGGCCGCGGATCGGTTCCTGCGGGCTCCCGCGACTGCTGTGCACGGCTCGTGCGCCTCCGTCCTCGCCCGTTCGCTGTTCACGTGAGCACCCACCGCGCGGCGGCGCCGGCCGACGACAGCACCGTGATCCGACGATGGGTGGCCGCCGGCGCGGTCGCGGTGTCCCTCCTCGTTCTGGGGTATGCCGAGGTCGGCCCGGCCCAGGCCGAGGAGCAAGCCGACGATGCGGTGACGTGGTCGGTCGGTCCGGCAGATGCGGTCGGACCGGATGGCCGATCGTGGGTCGATCTCGACGTCGACCCGGGTGAGTCGATCGACGAGTTCCTCTACGTGAAGAACCTCAGCAGCATCGACGTCGTCTTCGCCTTGAAGGCCCAGGACGGGTATCTGACCGACAAGGGCCGCTTCAACATGCTGCCGTCCGCGGCGGAATCGATCGATTCCGGAACGTGGATCGATCTGCCCGCCGAGATCGGCGTGCCGGCCGGAGGCATGGCGATCGTGCCGTTCACGGTCGAGGTTCCCGTCGATGCGACTCCCGGTGATCACGCTGCGGGCATCGCCGCATCGGTCCTGAGTACCGGTGCTGTCGAGGGTGGTCCGAACGTCGCCATGGAGAGCCGAGTCGGCTTCCGAGTCCAGACCAGGGTCTCGGGGGAACTCTCTCCATCCCTGGCCGTGGTCGGGAACGCCGCCTACCAGACGGCATGGAATCCCTTCGCGCCCGGTGCCGTCGAAGTGGAGTACACGGTCACGAACAACGGAAATGCACGTCTGGCGGTCGAGGCGGCGGTGAGCGCTTCGGGCGCGAACGGGACGGCACCCGTGCTGACCGAACCGACCGAGCTGTACCCCGGAGATGAGCGCGAGTTCTCGGCCCGGGTCTCGCAAGTCTGGCCACTCGGGTTCTCAGTCGTCACCGTGGACGTCGACGGTCAGGTATCCCGCAGTGAAGTCTCGGGTGAGGAGCCGACGTCGTCACGCATCGAGATCGTGGTGTGGGCCATGCCCTGGTCGCAGCTGCTCGTGATCGTCGCGCTGGCGCTGTTCCTCTTCGCCATCCTCCGAGGTCGTCGTCGGCGCCGAACCGAGCTCGAGCGCCTGCTCGACGAGGCCAGGCTCGCGGGCGCCCGCGAGGCGGCTGCGAACCCAGAGCGCGTTCCGTGATCGCGGGCCATCTGCTGGATGGCGTCTTGGAGTTCGATGAGCACGACCACGTTCCCGTCCATGAGGGCGTCACCATCTCTGTCGACATCTCTCCGCGTGACTGCGCCGCGACCGCCTGCGACGTCATCGCCAGTGCGGGCATCGACGCCCACCTGATCGCGACGCTCGCATCGGCATCCCTCGCGCTCGGCTTGGTGGTCGTCCTGCTCGGGATCACCTCGAGGTCTCGTTCACGCCGACTCGACGAAGTCGCGGGGGTGACGCCACAGATCTGACGGGCGAAGGGCATGCCCAGAACGCGATGAACTATCCATGTGTGCAATCGATATGCATTTTGTGTTGATTGCATGCACGGAGTGCGATACGTTCATGCCGCCTGATGATTCGAAGGAGAATTCTGTGCGGCCGACTACGACCTTCCGTCTGGCGGCGGCGACCCTCGCCGTCGTCCTCATTCCCGGTCTCGGGATGTCCACCGCGGCGAATGCCGCCGACATCCCGGGTTCGGTCGGACCCGGCGCGACGTTCCTCGAGCCGTTCGCGTCCGACTTGTCCGGCTGGAGTCCGATCACCGGCGCCACGTCGGAGTGGACGGTCAGCGGCGGCACGGTCGGCATCGACACCCGATCGCAGAGTTCTGGAAGGTACATCCGACCGACCCAGGCGCTGAACCTGCCCGACGCCTACGAGCTGCGCACGCACATGAAGGTCGATGCGGTCGGCGCTGACGGCACGGTGACCGTCATGCTCGACATGCGCGATGTCGTGAACTGGAAGAGCGGCGGCGTCAGCCCGCAGTTCACCGGCTTCGGCAGCAACGGGTACGGACAGTTCCGCATCTCCAAGCCGATCACCGGCTCCTACGCCTGCTCGGGCATCTCGCCGGCGAAGGCGGGCACCTGGGTCGACCTGACGGTGCGTCGCGCCGCGGGGGTCACAGCGGTGTACGCCGATGGCGCGCTGATCGGCGCCACCGCCGCGCCGACGGCGGGCGGCACGATCGGGATCGGATCGTACAAGAGCAAGGTGACGTTCGGCGCGATCTCGATCGACCCGCTGCCCTCGACGCCCGCGGGCCACCCGGCCGCGTCGGCCGGCTGCCCGTGGACGGTTCCGGTCGTTCCGCCGACCGAGCCCGACCCCGCCCCTGGCGACGGCGAGGTGTCCGGCGATGGGGAATGGGTGGCCGCGACGGCGTCGACCTCCGACCGTCCCGGCCACGAGGTCACCGACGGCCAGTCGAAGATCTCGCTCGACGGCGAATGGAAGTTCAAGGCTGAAGATCTCGCGAAGCAGGCCGACCCTGCCGCGCCCGACGTCGACGGCGTTCAGCAGGAGTGGCAGAAGCCGGCGACCGATGTCTCCGAGTGGGACACGCAGCAGGTTCCGGGCAACTGGAGCGTGCACGACGCCTACGGCGCGTACAAGGGCAACGGCTGGTACCGGCGCACGTTCGAATCGGGCGACCTCAGTGCCGCCGCCGGCGAACGTGCGTGGCTGAAGTTCGGCGCGGTCTACGAAGACGCGACCGTCTGGCTGAACGGGGCTCAGCTCGGCGAGCACTCCGGTGGGTACACCCCGTTCGACTTCGACGTGACCGACTACCTCGTCGACGGCGAGAACACGCTCGTCGTGCGCGCCGACAACACCTTCGAGCAGGGTGCGTGGTGGTCGTGGGGCGGCATCTCCCGCTCGGTCGAGCTCGTCAAGACCGGCGAGATCGTCGTCGACCGCCAGCAGATCGTGGCCACGCCCGACCTGACCGCCGGCACGGCGCACATCGCGTCCACCGTGTTCCTCGAGAACGCCGGCGACGACGCCCGCACGGTGTCGCTGACCGGCACCATCACCGATGCGGCGACCGGCGCCGTGATCGCCTCGGGCCTCACCGCCCAGGCCGAGGTCCCGGCGAACGGTGCCGCGCAGGCCGTGCTCTCGACCGACCTGGCCGCGGGCTCGTACGAGCTCTGGAACATGGACGACCCGAACCTCTACCGCCTCGACCTGACGCTCGACTCTCCCGCTGACGCCGATGACGCGGCCCAGTCCGACCGATTCGGCATCCGGAAGTTCGAGATCGACGGCACGGCCATGAAGCTGAACGGCGAGATCTTGAAGCTCGCCGGCGCGAACCGGGTCTCCGACGACCCGTCGAACGGCAACCTGGAACCGACGTGGCTGGTGCGCCGAGATCTCGACCGCATGAAGGCTTCGGGACTGAACCTGGCTCGCATCATGCACTACGCGCAGGCGCCCGAGCTGCTCGACTACGCCGATGAGATCGGCATGCTCCTGATCGACGAGGTACCCGTCTGGCAGAACGGCCGGCACCTCACGAACGACCTCGAGGAGATCAAGGTCGAGTTCCGCGAGATGGTCGAGCGCGACTTCAACCACGCGTCGATCTTCGCCCACTCGGTCGCCAACGAGATCGAGTCGCGCAGCGAGTACGGGCGCGTCTACCTGCAGAAAATGGCCGACTACTCCCACTCCGTCGACCCGACGCGGTTCGTGACCTATGCCAGCAACTTGGTGTACTACTCGACCACGCCCGAGCAGGACGGCGCGCAGTACATGGACTTCGTGAGCATGAACCTGTACGGCAACTTCTCGGCGGCGCCCGACACGGTGCACGCCCTGTACCCCGACAAGCCGCTGTTCATCTCGGAGTACAGCCCCGACGGCTACACCTTCGGCACGAATCGCGAAACGCTCGACTCCTCGACCGGCTCGGGCGCGGCGGCCCAGAGCTTCGAGGCGCGCCCGTTCGTGTTCGGCTGGTCGCAGTGGACGTACAACGACTACCGCAGCAAGTTCAGCGGTTCGAGTGAGAACCTCACCCGCGGCTGGGGCAACATCGACTTGTGGGGTCGGCTCAAGGCGGCGTACTTCGAAACCCAGGCCGCGAACGCGCCCGTCAAGACCTTCACCGTCGGTGACGTGGCCGTCGCCGACGGCGGCGGGCTCGGCGTCGTGTCGATCACCCCGATCGGCGCGGTTCCGGCCGACGGTCCGGGCTACGCGCTGCGCGACTACCGCGTGTCCCTCCAGGCCTTCGGCGCGACGGGTGCGGTCGTGGGCGGCGCCCTCGTCGACCTCCCCGAGGTCGCCACGGGTGCGGCGGCGTTCGACGTACCGGTCGCCTGGCACGCCACGGGGGCGGCGACACGCGTTCGCGCGACGCTCCTCTCGCCCACGGGTTACGAGGTCGCAGCAGCGGTGTCGGATGCCTCGAAGGCGGCCGCTCCCGAGATCCGCGAGGTCGTGGCGGCGAACGGTGCTCTGCGCGTGCGATTCGACGACGAGGCCGCGATCGGCAAGTACCGCGTGACCGCGACCGCGCCCGACGGCACGGTGACGACCGTGACCACGCGCGAGTCGTTCGCCGACCTGACCGGACTGGTCAACGGCACCGAGTACGCGATCGCCGTCGCCGCGGTCGACGCGAACGCACTCGCCGGCGCGGCCGATGCTGCGACGGGCACGCCGCAGGCGTCGCTGCTGCCGCCGGGGCCGAAGGCGATGCACCTCGAGCCGATCGAGGGCGGCCTGGTGCTCGGGTACTCGAGCCAGAACCGCACCGGCACGTTCGAGGTGCACGTCACCGACGCCGACTCGGGCGCCGACATCGAGTCCTACACGACCACGAACCGGCCGAGCACCCGCATCGAGGGCCTCGACGCGGGCACGGCGGTCGAGGTCCGGATCCGCGAGGTCACGTCCGCTGGTGCCGCGGTGACCGAGTGGAGCGACGCGCTGCGCGGCACCCCCGTGGCCGCCGACACGGCACCCGAGCTCGACGTGCGGGGCGTGATCGCCGGCACCGACGAGGCCGGCATCGTGATCACCCCGTCGACGCGCACCGAGCGGTACCTGGTCACCGTGACCGGCGAGGGCGTGGATGCCTCGTACCCGGTCGAGCGGGCGTCCGTGGACCTCGTCCCGATCGAGGGCCTCACCGCCGACCGCGAGTACGCCGTCACCATCGCAGCTCAGGGTGCCGGCGGCACGTCCGAGGCATGGTCGGGCAGGGTGCGCACCGCCGCTGAACGGTCGACGGACGAAGCGACGGTGCCCGCCAACGTCCACGCGACGAACCGGGGCGACGACGCCTTCCTGGCCTGGGACGACTCGGGGGCCGACGGGTACATCGTCACCGCAACGGTCTGCGGCGAGACCACCGCGACGACGGTGATCGGCGCGGAGTACGGGGTCGGCAAGATCGGTCAGCGTCCGGGCACGTACGCGGTCGCGGCCATCCTGGGTTCGTCGGTGTCGCCCGCATCCGAGCCCGTCATCGTGCCTGGAGAGCCCCGCTGCCCGTTCGTGGTCACGATCGGCGAGAAGACGCCGCGCGCCGACGGGTCGGTGCCGTTCAAGACGGCCGGTTCCTGGGCGTCGAGCTCGCTGACCGCGCCGGGCGGGTACGCCTCGATCTACGCCGACCTCTCGGGCGCACCCGGCGCGAATGCGACCTGGACTGCGCCGAAGGTGCAGAGCGAGGTGCGCTACCGGATCGGCATCGCCCTGCCGGCGAACGGCATCAGCTCGAAGGCGGCGACCTACACGGTGAAGGCCGCGAACGGCGATGTGCCCATCTCGGTCGACCAGGTCGCCCGCGGCGGCGGTTGGGTCGACCTGGGCGAGTTCACGTTCGACGCGACCCACCAGCCGACCGTGGTGGTCACGGGCTCCGGCGGGTTCCTGCGGGCGTCGGCGGTGCGGTTCACGGACACGAGTACGGCGGGGCTTCCGACCGCGCCGGTGCCCGGGTTCGCGGACCAGGAGATCGCGCCCGACGAGGCGATCACCGGTACCGGCACGACCGAGGGCAACACCGTCGTCGTGACCGCCGCGGACGGCACCGTCCTGGGCGAGGGCGCCGTGGACGCCGACCTGGACTGGTCGATCACTGCAGCAGCACCGTTCATGGCCGGTACCTACGCCGACGCGGTCGCCACCGAGACCGATGCCGACGGCTGGACCGGGACCGCGACCGCGACCCTCACCGTGACCGCCGCACCCGCGATCGAGGTGTCGGTCACCGCGACCAGCCGGTGCATCGCCGGCAAGGCCGTGCTGCAGGTCAACGCCGCGAACAACGGCGACACCCCGGTCGACGTGCGACTGGAAGGCGTCTACGGAACGAAGACGCTGACCGCGGTACAGGGCGGCAAGTCCGGTTTCCACGCGTTCACGACCCGGGTGAAGGACCTGCCCGCCGGACAGACCGACATCACCGTGACCGCGGTGATCGACGGCACCACGCAGACCGTGCACCTCGTCGCAGCCAACACCGCACGCACCTGCTGAACCGGAAGTCGCGGCGAGCCGAGACGATCCTGCCCGACCCGGACGCGTCGACCGTGACGTGATCGTTCGAGTGAGGCACGTCGGTGAGGAGCCCACAGAAACGCGGATGCCGCGGCAGCACGTGCTGCCGCGGCATCCGCGTTCCGTGTGGTGCGACCGAAGATCTGCTGCCGCAGTCGCCATCGCCAGTATGCGTGGGGGACACCGGCCAACGGTCGCGTTGGATTCCCACCTGCAAGTTGCCCGTGCTGTCTGCCGTCTTGCCGGATGCGGCTCTCGTGGAAACGCCGATCTGGCCGGCCCCCCTCGGGCGACCGGCCAGACCTGGATGCGCCCCCTCGGCGCTGCGGGTTCCCCTACCCCGCGGTGCCGGGCCGGACGACGATGTCGTTCGCCCCGGTCACATCCGTCGCGGTCGGCGCGACCACGATCGCATTCGTGCTGAACGGGCCGAGGCCCTCGATGACCGTGTTCTTGAACGAGACCCGGTCGGCCTTCGAGACGAAGATCACCGCGTCGGCCGGGATGCCGAAGCTCGCGCCATTGGAGCCGTTCTCAGTGCGGTGGGTGTCACGGAACACGTTGTTGCGGACCGTCACGTCCGACGCGTCGCTGATGTTGAGGTTCAAGCCCCGGATGGACTCGAACAGGTTGCCCTCGATGAGGATGTGGTCGTATGCCCGCTTGCTCGTGACATTGCCACCGGCCATGCCCACCGAGCCAGCCTGGGCCGACCACGGCATGTCGTGGTGGTAGCCCGTGCCGCGGAACACGTTGTTGCGGATCTTCAGGTCGTATGCCGCACCGCCATGGGAGTCGGCCTCGTTCTCGGTGGCGATCATGATTGCCTTGTCGCCGCCCTCGAAGGTGTTGCCCTCGATGACGCCGTCGCCGGACTTGAGCAGGATGCCGCGACCCGGGCTGCGCACGACGTTGTTCTTGAACACGAACCCGTTGCCCATGCGGTCGGGGTTGAAGACGAACTGCGCGGCCTGGAAGACGTCGGCCGAGTCGAGGGTGAGCTCGTAGACGCTGTCCTTGCTCAGGTTCCACGGGTTCCAGCCCTGCGTCTGCGCCTCGTCGACCTTGGCCTGCACCGCGGGGTCGATACCGGCCGTCGCGTAGTCGACCTTCGTGACCGCCGTGACGCGCGGCGCGGGTCCGTCGCGGAACTGCTGGATGCGGTCGCCCACCTCGAGGGCGACGGCCTTCCAGCGGTCGGGGAACCCGACGAGGATACGGTCTCCCTCCACCTTCAGGACCGGCATCGCGCGGGTCTGGATGCTGAACGAGTCGTCGCCCGCGTTGCGGATCTCGGAGTTGATCATGGTCGGGCCCTTGCCGACCGACTGGAACTGGATGCCGTCCCAGATCGCCGACAGGAGCGGGGCCTTGGTCGCTCCGGGCGGGGGCGGTCCGGGAACCAGGCGGAACCCGTCGAGGACGGTGCCGCCGTCGCCGCTGACGTCGATGAGGCCGAAGCCGGGTGCGGTGTGCACCGTGACGTTCTTCAGCTTCGAACCGGCGCTCTCCTCGAAGGAGACGGCGTGCTCGGTGCCGGTGGCACCGCCCGAAAGGGTGATCGGGTCGCCGAGATCGACGCCCTTGCCGAGGCCGGCGAGGGTGACCCTGACGACACCGGGCTCGGTGAACGCCGCGGTGGTGCCCCAGAGGTGGTTGATGCCGGCCTTCTGGAACCCGGTGGCGGGGTCGTAGATGCTCACCCGAGAGAACGCCTTCTCGGGGTAGCCCTCGTCGAGCGTGACGTCGATCCAGCCGAGGTCGGGAGCGATCGCCGAGACCGCGCCTTGCGTGAACGGCAGCGGGTCGTAGTCGATCGTGAGTCCTTCGATGGTCACGTTGCGCGACTTGACGACGTTCACCGCACGGGTGAGCTCCTGCCCGACGATCGTCACGCCCTTGGCGTTGATCTTCAGGCCGTCGGCGCCGTCGATGGTGAGCAGGCTTCCGGCCGACTGGGGCGTGGACGAGACGGCGTAGGTGCCCGGGGCGATCTTCACCTGAGGAGCGCCCGTCTCGATCGCCGCCGTGATCATCGACTGGATGCCCGGGTCGGGGATCGGGTTGGTCGCGCTGCTCGGCGCGCCGAACTTCACGGCATCGGCGATGAGCTTTCCACGACCCTCGCCCGCGAGGCGGACGAAGCCGCCGACGCCCGCCTTCAACTGCGCGTCGCCGAGCAGCACCCACTGGCCGCCGACGCTCGTGCGCTGGTCGACGGCGAACTGCCGCGATCCGCCGGCATCCTTGACGGTGAACGTCGCCTGGCCCGCACTCGACGCGTGTCCGTCGGGCAGCCGGTAGTACACGCCGTAGACCCCGTCGGCGGTGATGTTCGGGCGCCAGGTGACGGTGCCCCGGCCGGTGTCGGCCGGTCGGGTGAGGTAGTCGGCCCCGTAGTGGTTCGCAAGTCGGCGGGCGATGGTCCACGACCCCGTCAGGGTGGCATCCGAGTTGTCGAGCACGATGTCGGATACTGGGGTCGCGCTGCCCGTGTCGGCTGCCGCGACGCCGCCGAACGGCAGTGTCGCACCGAGCACGGAGGCTGCGATTGAGAGGCCGACGAAGCCCCGGTTGTTGGTGGATGACAGTCTTCTGGTCCGCTTCGTTGCCGGACCGCGCCTCGGGCGCCACATGGTCATGGTCGGCGAAGCTAGCAGAGGATCGATCACTTTTGGAACCCCCATGTTCAAAGATGATTTCGAACGCGCAACTTTTGCAGGCGCGACAGCATAGGGCGATGAGAGGCCGAAAGACTCGGCTTCGATCACCCGGGTCGGCGATGATCACACGACCCCGGAAGGCGACGCCGATGGGCCGGCGAAGCCAGGGCGCTCAGGTGGAGTCGCGCACGACGAGCTCGGATCCGATGCGGATCTGGGCTCCTGGCAGTCCATCGATCTGGTCGAGGAGGAGGCGGGTCAGCTCTCGGCTGATGCGGTCGAACGGTTGGTGGATGGTCGTCAGTGCCGGCTCGACCTGCGTGGCCACGGCGCTGTCATCGAAGCCGCCGACGGCGACGTCTTCCGGCACCCGCCGGCCGGCGTCCTTGAGTGCATCGATCGCTCCGGCCGCCATCAGGTCGTTGCCCGCGAAGACGGCATCGATGGTCGGATCCTGCGAGAGGAGGCGCTGCATGGCCGCGTACCCGCTCTCACGGGAGTAGTCGCCGTGCTCGACGATCGAGGGGTCGGCCAAGTCGCCGAGCGCATGCAGATAGCCATCGACGCGTTCGGGCGTCGAGTGGGCGATCATCGCGATTCTCGAGCGGCCGCGCGAACGCAGGTGCTCGACGATGCGCGCCGACGCTGCGAAGTCGTCGGCGCAGACGAAGCTGGTGCCGGGGCGGACCGTGGTCGGATTCCCGCAGAACACCACCGGGACCGCGATGCGGTCGAGCGCCTCGACGATGGCGTCGCTGTCGTACCAGGACACGAAGATCGCGCCGTCGACCTGGCCGGAGGCTGCGAGCTCGAGCGCCCGTGCCCGGTCGTGCTCTTCGCCGGCGAGGAGCAGCACCATCGATGAGCCCCTGGCGGCGAGCGACTCGGAGATGCCGCGGAGCAGCACCGCGAAGTTCGGATCGCCGAACAGCCGGTCGATGCGCTCGCCGAGCAGCACCGCGACGATGCCGGAACGCCGCAGCTTCAAGCCTCTGGCCTGCGCGTTCGGGCGGTAGCCCGTCTTGCGAACGGCCTCGGCCACGGCCTCTCGCGTTTCGTCGCTGACCCAGCGCTTGCCGTTGAGGGCCCTTGAGACGGTGCCTTGGGACACCCCGGCGAGCAGCGCGACCTCGCCGATCGTCGGTCGTCGCCCCGGTGGTGCGGGCTGGGTGGGCATGCCTGTCATTGTACGAGTTCTCCTTTCGCCGGAGCGGCGCGCCGGCGTGGGGTTCAGTCAGCGGCTTGGTGGGAAGCCAAAACCGATTTCGGGCCATTCTGCCCGTAACTCAGACACGAAATCTAGAGAAACTGAAAGAAACTGCTGCTTGACCTGCAAACGATTTTAGGTCACGATCGCTCCTATCGACCGGATCGAAGGAGATTCATGACACTCGCCCCGACCGACACCGTCGCCACGGTGTTCGCCAGGCACACCCCGTGGGCAAGCGACGCCACCCGCCCTGAGATGAGCAACGAGCCAGGCTCCGCGGCGCGTATCCGGGTGACCAACCGCTTCCTCCTCCGTGACGGCCGCCCGTTCATCCCGGTCTCGGGGGAGCTGCACTACTCGAGGGTCCCCCGCGATCGTTGGCTCGACCGGCTTCGGCTCATGCGGGCGGGCGGACTCACTTCGGTCGCCGCCTACATCCCGTGGATCCACCATGAGGAGGTCGAGGGCGAGGTGCGCTTCGACGGCAACCGCGACATCCGCGCGTTCATCACCGTCGCGGCCTACGTCGGCCTCGATGTCGTGCTCCGTATCGGCCCGTGGGTGCACGGCGAAGTGCGGAACGGCGGGTTCCCGGACTGGGTGCAGGCGGCCGACGTCGTGCACCGCACCGACGACCCGGCGTACCTGGCCCTCGTGGAGACGTGGTTCTCCCACCTCGGCACGCATCTGGAAGGAGTGCTCGGGATGCCGGGGCCGGTCATCGCGATCCAGATCGAGAACGAACTCTACGACCAGCCTGCTCACATCGCGACGCTCAAGTCGATGGCGCAGCGCGCCGGCCTCCACGCCCCGATCTGGACGGCGACCGGCTGGGGTGAAGCAGCCCTCCCCGGTGACGAGGTCTTCCCGCTCTACGGCGGATACCCCGACGGGTTCTGGGCCGCACCGGACGCCGGGTGGCCGGCTGCGTTCCGCGAGCAGTTCTTCTTCACCCACCTCTGGGACGACCCGAACATCGGCGCCGACGTGCGGTGGAAGCTCGGCGGCCCGCACGCCCTCAGCGGCCGGCGCTCGCCGTCGACCACGTTCCCGCCGGCGACCTGCGAACTCGGCGGCGGCATGACCGGCGCCTACCACCGGCGTCCGAAGGTCGGCGGAGCGGATGTCGCGGCCGTCGGTCTCGCCAAGATCGGCAGCGGATCGGCGTGGCAGGGGTTCTACATGTACGTGGGCGGCGTGAACCCGCGAGGCCTCACGGGACTCCAGGAGTCGCACGAGTCCGGATACCCGAACGACATGCCCACCTTCGACTACGACTTCAACGCGCCGGTGAGCACGACCGGTCGGCTCCGTGACGCCCATGCGCTCCTCCGTCGCCAGCACGCCTTCCTCGCCGCCTTCGGTGAGCAGCTTGCGACCATGCCGTCGACGCTCCCGAGCGAGAAGCCCCCGACGCTCGGCGACACGACCACCCTCAGGTGGGCGTTGCGCAGCGACGGCATCAGCGGATTCGTCTTCATCAACGCCCACCAGCCCTACGAGCCGCTCGATCCGCCGACGACCAGATTCGTGCTCGAACTCGAGGACCGGATCGTGGAGTTCCCCGCCGAACCGGTGCGGATCCCGGCGGGTACCCTCGCACACTGGCCGATCAATCTCGAGGTCCGCGACATCACCTTGGAATGGGCCACGGCGAGCGCACTCACGGTGCTCTCCGGCGAAGAACGCGACACGCTCGTGCTCGTCGCGGACGCCGGGGTGCCCGTCGAGCTCCGGTTCGCGCAGGCACCTCGACTGGAGGCCTCGTCGGACGCGGCACGAATCGAGGAGCGCACGATCTCCGTCGACACCACGCAGTCCGAGGTCTTGCACCTGACGGTGGGGGAGACGCCGCTCGACGTCCTGGTGCTCTCGCCCGAAGACGGTGCTCGCGTCTGGGTGTTCGAATCACCGCATCGGCAGCTCGTGCTCGCGGACGGGGCAGCATGGTCGAAGGGCGATGGCTCGATCGCCGGTCGCGTCGAGACGCACCCGACCGACATCCGCCGATATGACGACGAGCGGCGCGCGCTCGTCGAGGTCGACATCGACATCGACAACTTCTCCGTCATGCGAAGCGTGCCGTTCGAAACGCTTCGTCCGGGCGCCACCGTGCCCGAGCTCGGGTACGGGCGCTTCGACGACACCCAGATCTGGTCGGCGCCCACGCTCGACCAGCGCGCCGCGCTCGCCGAACGCATCGTCGTGCCGATTCCGGCCGAGGCGGAGGCGATGGACGCCGAGCTCGAGGTCACCTGGGAGGGCGACGTCCTGCAGTTGCTGGTCGACGGCGTGGTCGTCTACGACCAGTTCTGGACGGGGCACGACTTCGTCGTGAACCTCCGCGACGTCGGCGCAACCCCCGCAACCGAGGTCGTGCTGGAGCTGCTGGCACTGCACCCCGACGCACCCGTTCGGGTCTCGCCCGCAGCCCAAGAGGCCCGGAACCGATCCGACGCTCCGATCGGCGCCGTCCGCGGCATCCGCCTGGTCGAGCCCGCCCGATGGCGCGAACACTCGCCGTCATGAACCGAATCGCCCCACTCACCTCATCCGAGACACATCCCCATGAAAGGACAATGATGTCGAACCCCACCCGTCTGCGCGCAGGCTTGGCCGCCGGAGCCCTCGCGGCCGCAGGAGCACTCGTGCTCAGCGGCTGCACCGCTGGAGGCTCCGGCACGCCGGGCGTCACCACGGTGACCGTCATGTACGCCACGAGCGAGTTCACCAAGGAGCAGGTCGAGGCCTTCGAGGCCGACAACCCCGACATCAAGATCGACTTCGTCGAGTTCGACACCAACCGCCTGAACGCCATGATGACGGCGGGCGACCCGCCCGACCTGGTGCGCGGCAAGCCCAGCGCCAACCTCTTCGCCCGGGAGCTCGCGACGCCGCTCGACGACTACATCGCCGAGAGCGACGTCATCAAGGAGGACGACCTCCTTCCGGTGAACGACCTGTGGCGCTGGAACGGCACCGAGCGCGGCTCGGGCAGCCTCTACGGGCTGGTGAAGGACTTCAGTCCCGACACGACCTTCTGGCAGAACGAGGCCCTGTTCACGCAGGCGGGCGTCGAGCCGCTCAGCACGACCGAACCCGCCAGCTGGGACGACATCCTGACCAAGGGCGAGGCGCTCAAGGCGGCCGGCATCGAGCTGCCCATCGGCATCGAATGGCAGTGGGGCATCGGCGGTCTTCTCCAGGAGATGGTCGAGCAGCAGGGCGAGCAGATCTTCAGCGAGGACCTCACCGAGGCGAACCTCACCTCGCCCGAGGCGATCCGAGCGATCCAGTGGCTGATCGACTACGGCAAGCTCGGCATCGGCCCGACGTCGCTCAACCCGCTCGCCGCGGGTCAGGACGGACCGGCGTTCACGGGCGGCGAGATGGCCGCATCCATGGACGGCTACTGGTTCGCCGGCCAGTTCACCGCGGAAGAGGCGGCCAACGTGGCCGCGACCGCATCGCTCGCGCCGGCGCCGACCTGGGGCGAGCGCATCAGCGCGGTCAACGGCGGCGTCGGAGCCTGGATCCCCGAGGCATCCGATGACAAGGATGCGGCGTGGCGAGTGATGGAGTACTTCATCGGCGGACAGCCGGCCATCGACCGTGCGAAGAGCGGCTGGGGCCTGCCCGCACTCGAGTCGCTGTGGGAGTACCTGCCGACCGAGCAGCCGTACCAGCAGCAGGCGGCGGAGCTTGCGAAGGCCGAGGTCGAGTTCGTGGTCCCGCTTCAGGACTCGCCGTACATCTCGATCGATCAGTGGAACCCCGAGCTCGACAAGGGCGTGCAGTCGGGCATCCTCGGCGAGAAGACGGCGAAGGAGATCGGCCAGGAGGTTCAGGATCGGATGAACACCCTTCTCGCCCAGGGCAAGGACCAGCTGGGATGAGTACCTTGGCAGCGGCCGCGGCGGCGACGAACGTCGCCGCCGCGGGCGCCGCCCGCACTCGCGGGTGGCGTCGCTACCGGGCCCGCACCTTCTATCTGTTCGCCTCGCCGTGGATCGCGGGCTTCGTCCTGCTGACCCTCACGCCGGTGGTCTACGCGTTGATCGTCAGCTTCACGAACTACGACGGCGCCTCGGCGAAGTGGCGCTTCATCGGCATCCGCAATTATGTCGAGCTCTTCACCGCAAGTCCCGCCGTGTGGGAGAGCATGATGCGAACCGTCGCCTACACGGCGGTGGTCGTCCCCCTGAGCGTCGCGGGCGGACTCTTCCTGGCGTTGCTGGTCAATGAGCGCATCCGCGCCCGCGGGGTCGTGCGCGCCATCTTCTTCGTGCCGTCGGTCGTGCCGATCGTCGCGACGGCGATCATGTGGCGCCTCATCTTCAGCAAGGACGCCGGCCTGCTCAACGGAATCGTGCAGGTGTTCGGCGGGCAGAAGGTCACCTGGCTCGCCGACCCCTACGTCATCTACGCGTTGATCGTGATGTCGTTGTGGGGCCTCGGCGGGGGCATGATCATCTCGCTCGCGGCGCTGCAGGACGTGCCGCAGGAGCTGACCGAGGCCGCACGCCTCGACGGCGCCGGCCGCTTGCGGGTGCTGCGGAGCGTCGTCGTGCCGCTCATCTCCCCGGTGCTGTACTTCCAGGTGATCACCGGCATCATCGCGACGCTGCAGATGCTCGTGCAGCCGATGCTGCTGGCTGAATCCTCAGGGAAGCTGTCGTCGGCCATGGTGCCCGAGAGCACGACGCTGTTCATGGTCCACGTCTACAACGAGTTCTTCTACAACAACCGCTTCGGCTACGGCTCGGCGATGCTCTGGGTCTTCTTCGTGGTGATCCTGCTCTTCACCGTGATCATGCAGCGCGTCAGCCGGCGGGTCGTGTTCTACCAGAACGACGTCGAGGATCGAGAGGACGAGAAATGACGCATCTCGCAGAGAGTCCGATGGGTACGGCGACGACGCCGCCCACCACGACGCTCGCCCTGAGGGCGCCCGCACCGAAGGCGCGCCGACGGACGAGCTCGTCGCCCGGTGATCGACCCTCGGTCGGGATCTACATCATGATCGTGATCGCGATCGCGATCTTCGGCATCCCGTTCATCTGGATCGTGCTGACCGCGCTCGCGACGCCGCAGCAGCTCAACGACGGCGTCTCGGGTCTGCTCGATCTGTCGTCGCCCGTGTGGTCGAACTTCATCGATGCCGTGACGAAGGTCGACTACCTCTCCTATGGAGCGAACTCGCTGTTCCTGTCGATCATGACGGCCGTGCTCACGACGTTCAGCAGCGCGACGGTCGGCTTCGCCTTCGCACGCCTCCGCGCGCCGGGCAAGAACGCCCTCTTCCTGCTCGTGGTCTCGACGATGATGATCCCGGCCATGGCGACCCTCATCCCGACGTACGTGCTGTTCGCGCGGCTCGGCCTCGTCGGCACGTACTGGCCGTGGGTGCTCTGGGGACTGGCCGGTGCGCCGTTCTTCATCTTCCTGTTCCGGCAGTTCTTCTCGGCGGTTCCCCGGGAGCTCGAGGATGCCGCGATCATGGACGGCGCCGGATGGATCCGGTCGTACTTCCTCGTGTTCCTGCCGCTCGCCCGGCCCGCGCTGCTCACCGTGTTCCTGCTGTCGTTCACCGGCGCCTGGGGCGACTACCTCGCTCCCGCACTGCTGCTCAACATGGACAACACGACCCTCGCCGTCGCGACGACGTCGATGTACGCGGACCCGCGCGGCAATCCGCTCGTGCCGTTGCAGTCCGCCGGCGCGATCATCTACATGCTGCCCGTGATCATCGTCTTCCTCTTCGGTCAGCGCTATTTCATGTCCTCGGCAATGGGGTCGTCGGTCAAGGGCTGACCGGCGACCGACCTCACGAAAGGGAACCCGAACCCCCATGTCCGTCCACGTCATCGGAACGCGCACCGCGCTCCTGGTCGTCGAACGACCCGACCGTCTGCCCGCGCTCGCCTGGCTGGGCGCTGCCCCCGAGGGCGGCTTCTCGCCCGAGGACGCGGCCGACGTCGCCGCGCTGGTCGGCGACCCGCCCGCATTCCCGACCCCGTTCGACATCTTCGGGCGCGCCGTTCCACTGCTCGGCGAGGCCTCGCAGCTGTGGATCGGCCGGCGTGGCCTTCGCGGCCACCGGCTGGGCGACGGGAGCGGTCCCGCGGCGGGGCGCGACTGGTCGAGCCGGTTCGTGCCCGTGTCGGTCACCGCAGACGCATCGGCCGAGCACGGCGCCGTGGTCGTCGAGGCGGTCGACGAGGTGGCGGGTCTCGCGCTGCGATCCGAGCTCGAGGGCGTCGCCGGGGGAGGGGTGCGCGTGCGTCATGCGCTCCGCAACACGGGCGCGGGCGGGTACGTGGTCGATGCGCTCGAGGTCGCCCTGCCCGCACCGGTGACGATGGTCGAGCAGCTCGACTTCACCGGCCGGTGGGCCCTCGAGCGCATGGCGCAACGTCGGCCGATCGCCGACGGCACGTGGGTGCGCGAGAGCACCGAGGGCCGGCCCGGGTGGGACTCGGCGACGATGCTGATCGCGGGCGAACAGGGGTTCGGGTTCTCGCGCGGGCAGGTCGTCGGGGTGCACGTCGCCGCCGCAGGCGAGGTGCGGCACGTGCTCGAACGCCAGCGCACCGGCATCATCACGGTCGGCGGCGGCGAGGCGCTCGGTCCGGGCGAGGTGGTGCTCGCGCCGGGCGAGGAGTACGCCACGCCGTGGGTCTACGCCTTCGCGGCCGATGACGGCCTCGACGGGCTCGCGGCCCAGTCGCACGCACTCGTGCGGTCGTGGCATCCGGATGCCCTGCACGAGCGCGCCGTGACCAGCAACGTCTGGGAGGCGGTGTACCACGACCACGACGTCGAGCGCCTGTTTGCCCTGGCACGGCTCGCGGCGGAGGTCGGCGTCGAACGGTTCGTGCTCGACGACGGATGGTTCGGCTCGCGCCGCGACGACTCGCGGGGCCTCGGCGACTGGGTCGTCTCCGACCACTTCGGACCAGACGGGCTCCGCCCGCTCTCCGATCTCGTGCACGAGCTCGGCATGGAATTCGGGCTGTGGCTCGAGCCCGAGATGGTGAATCTCGACTCCGACCTCTACCGTGCGCATCCCGACTGGATCCTTGCCACGGGCGGGCGAGTGCCGACCCCGATGCGGTCGCAGGAGGTGCTCGATCTCTCCAGGCCAGAGGTGCACGACCATCTGTTCTCGCAGATCTCGGCCGTGCTCGCCGAGAACGGCGTCGACTACGTGAAGTGGGACCACAACCGGCAGCTCTTCGACGCCGGCAGCGGCGTTCGCGACGGAGCGACCGGCATCCACGCGCACACGCTGGGGTACGCGGCACTGCTCGACCGCCTGCGCGCCGCGCACCCCGACGTCGTGTGGGAGGGCTGCGCCTCTGGCGGCGCGCGCATCGACCTCGATTCGCTCAGCAGGGTCGAGCGCGTCTGGACGAGCGACGGCACCGATGCGCTGTCGCGCCAGCGCATCCAGCGCGGAACGGCACAACTCGCTCCGCTGGCCTGGCTGGGCGCACACATCTCGGCGCCGCGCAACCATCAGACGGGGCGGGTGAGCGACCTCGACTTCCGAGTCGCCACCGCGTTCCTCGGCGACCTCGGCATCGAGTGGGATCTGTCCTCCGCGAATCTCGAGGAGCGCGACCGGCTGCGCGACTGGATCGCCCTCTATCGCAAGCACCGTGGCCTCGTGCACACCGGTCGACTGCATCGGGCGGACGACCTGCCCGACGCCGTCGCCGTGACCGGCGTCGTCGCCGACGATCGCAGCGAGGGGATCTTCGTCTATGCGCAGCTCGAGGAGACGGTGGCGGATCCGCCCCCGTTCCGGCTGCCAGGGCTCGACGCCCGGGCGAGGTATGCGGTTCGTGCCGTGAACCCCGGCAGCGCGGCATCCGATCGGTTCGTCTCGGGCGGTGGCGCGTCTGCCCGCGGCGTGACCGTCGTGGAGGCATCCGGGTTCGCGCTCGGCACCGTCGGACTGCTCCCACCTGCTCGCTGGCCGCAGACCGCGCGCGTCGTGCACGCCGAGCGCCTGGACTGAGTCACGGCCGCACGAACCACGGTCCGAGGACTCGACGACTCGACCGCCCCCGACCCGACCCGACCCGACCCGACCCGACCCGACCCGACCTGTGAGAGGTATGCATGCACTACGGCGCCGACTACAACCCCGACCAATGGCCGGAGGAGGTCTGGCCGGAGGACGTCACGCGCATGCGCGAGGCCGGGGTCACGCTCGTCAACCTCGGCATCTTCTCGTGGTCGCGGCTGCAGCCCGAAGAGGGTCGGTTCGACTTCGGCTGGCTCGATCGCGTCATCGAGCTGCTGCACGCCGGCGGGATCGCGGTCGATCTCGCCACGCCGACCGCATCGCCCCCGCCGTGGGCCTCGGCACGCCACCCCGAGATCCTGCCGCAGGATGAGCGCGGTGCAACGCTCTGGCCCGGCGCACGAGGGCACTTCGCTCCGTCCTCGCCGGTGTATCGGCGGCTGGCGCGAGACATCGCCGCGGCCCTGGCGGATCGCTACGCGAACCACCCCGCGGTGGTGATGTGGCACGTCAACAACGAGTACGGATGCCACCTGGCCGCGGACTACTCGGACGCCGCACGTGACGCCTTCCGCCGCTGGTTGTCCGAGCGGTACGGGGGTGTCGACGCCCTCAATGCGGCTTGGGGCACGGACTTCTGGTCGCAGCGCTACGGATCGATCGACGAGGTGCTGCCGCCGCGTCTCGCCCCGTGCAGCCGGAATCCCGCCCACCTGCTCGACTTCCAGCGGTTCACGAGCGACATGCTGCTCGAGTGCTACCTGCTCGAGCGGGACACGTTGCGGGCCCATGGTGCGACGCAGCCCATCACCACGAACTTCATGGGGGCGTTCAAGCCGGTCGACTACGCCCGATGGGCGCCGCACCTCGACCTCCTGAGCGACGACTGCTATCCCGATGTGAACGAGCCGGAGTCGTTTCGCGATGCCGCGTTCCAGCGCGACCTGATGCGATCGCTGAAGCCCGGCGTCCCCTGGATGCTCATGGAGCAGTCCACGAACGCCGTGAACTGGCGGGTGTCCAATCCGCCGAAGGCGCCCGGCCAGATGGCGGCACTGAGCGCGCAGGCGATCGGTCGCGGTGCGGATGCCGTCATGTTCTTCCAGTGGCGGCAGTCCCGCAGCGGCGCCGAGAAGTTCCACTCCGCGATGCTCCCGCATGCGGGTATGCAGACCCGCACCTGGCGCGAGGTCGTCACGCTCGGAGCCGATCTGGCAGAGCTGCCGACGTTGCCTTCACCCGGAGACCGGGATGCACGGGTGGCGCTCGTCATGGACTGGGAGAACTGGTGGGCGGTGGAGGGGCTCGACCATCCCTACAACCGGCTCGACCATCGGGCCGAGCTGCATCGCTGGTACCACGCGTTGCACCGTCGCCACGTCCAGGTCGACATCGTGCCGCCCGAGCGAGTCGACGAGCGGTACCAACTCGCCGTCGCTCCGCTCCTCTCCCTGCTACGAGATGAGGGTGCATCGCGACTCGAGGGATTCGTCCGCTCGGGCGGGCATCTCCTCACCGGTCCGTTCAGCGACCTGGTCGACGAGAACGACCGACTCTGCGAAGGCGGCTATCTCACCCGGCTCGGGCCGGCGCTCGGTATCAGGCTCGAGGATTTCGGGGCCCTCCTGCCTCCAGACGCCGCCGGACCGGGCGAGCGCGAGGCGTTCTTCGCCGGTCCGTTCGGCGAGTGCCGCGGCACGGCGTTCGCCGAGGAGATCGACGCGGTCTCCGCCACGGTCGAGGCGTCGTTCACCACGGGGCGCCGCGCGGGACATCCGTCGCTGACTCGGAATCGCCACGGCGAAGGGATCGCGAGATATCTCGCGACGTTGCCCGACGACCGCGGTGTGCAGGCGATCGTGGATCACGTCCTGGCCGACGCGCGCGTCGTGCCCGTCCTCCCAGGTCTCCCGGAACACGTCGAGGCCGCTCGACGCGGGCACCTCGTGACGCTCGTCAACCATGGCGGCGCGCCGACCGAGATCGAGGTGACGGGCTTCGACGTCGTGAGCGGTGACCCGGTCGACGGAATCGTGCTCGGTCCGTTCGAGTGGCGGATGCTGCGCGACGATCGGTCGGCTTCCGATCAGGAAGTCGCGGAATGACGGTCGCCGACGTCGGCCCGCCGGTCGATCTCCGGCCACTGGGACGAAGCGGCTTCTCGGCGAGCGGCATCACGCTCGGGACGTCGAGCCTCGGTAGGGACACCCGTCCCGGCGACGACCGGGATGCGGCGGCGATCGAGTTCGCGGCCGCGATGCTGCACGGGCCGTACGCGCTCATCGACACCTCGAACGAGTACGCAGGCGGACGAAGCGAGGCGGTTCTCGGGGCCGCGCTCGCCAGAGGCGGGAGTTCGCCCGGCCGCGCCATCGTCACGAAGGTCGATCGCGACCTCAGCACTGGGATCTTCGACCGCGATCGAGTCTGGCGCTCCTTCGAGGAGAGCTGCCGGCGGCTCGGCGTGGATCGCCTCGGGATCGTGCACCTGCACGACCCGGTGACGATCTCGTTCACGGAAGCGATGGGATCCGGCGGTGCCGTGCAGGGACTTGCAGAGCTCAGGGAGCAGGGCCTCGTCGGAGCGATCGGCGTCGCCTTCGGAGAGGTTCCACTCCTGCGCCGCTACGTCGCCACTGACGCGTTCGATGTCGTGCTCTCCCATAATCGCTACACCCTCGTCGATCGCACGGCCGCTCCACTCTTCGAGGACGCAGCCGAGCGCGGAATGGGCGTGTTCAACGCCGCTCCGTTCGGGGGAGGGCTCCTGGCGCGCGGCTCGAGGAGCGGCGCCGGCTACGCGTACGGCGACACGACGGCCGAGCTCCGTGCCTGGGTGGGCCGGGTCGAGGAGATCTGCGCGCGGCACGGAGTGCCCTTGGCGACCGTCGCCCTGCAGTTCTCGCTGCGCTCGCCGCTCGTGCACTCGACGATCGTGGGCATCTCTTCGACGGCGCGCATCGTGGGCTTGGAGCGCGTCCGGCTCACCGGAGTACCCGACGAATGCTGGGATGAACTCGAGCGTCTGCCGCCGGCGCCCTCGACGATTCACGACACGGAGTAGACGCCTTCGGGCTCCGGCGTCCGATTCATCCGATCGAGCGAGCGTACGGCGGCAGCGGCCCCCGTTCCGCGCGGAGTCCGAGTCGACCGAGCGTGGCGTCAGGCCGGGACGGCGACGTACCCGATGCCGGATCCGATCCGGTCGGCGGCCTCGATGAGCATCGCGGCCAGCGCGGTCTCACGTTCCTCCAGCCTGATCGCCGTGGCGGGGCCCGAGATCGAGATGGCGGCGATCACGACGCCGGACGTGTCCCGCACGGGGGTGGCCACGCTGGCGCGGCCGAGCGCGAACTCATCGACGTCGACGGCATACCCACGCACGGTCGCCCGCGCCACCTCGGCGTCGAGCTCGACCGGATCGGTGATCGTCCTGGCGGTGTAGGGCAGGAGTTCGCCGAGGAGCTCGGCGCGCTCCGACTCGGGCACGCCGATGAGCAGGCACTTGCCCATGCTCGTGGCGTGCAACGGGTCGCGGCGTCCGGCGATGGTGTGATTGCGCGGTGCACTCGCGCCGTCGAAGTTCGCCAGGTACATGACGCTGTCGTCCCGGCGGATCGCGATGTTCGCGCCGAGCCCGAGATCGGCCGCGAGGTTCTGCAACGTCTGCCGTGCACCCCGGTAGAGCGCGTTCTGGTTCAACGCGACGCTCCCGAGCGCGATGATGTCGGGACCGAGACGGTAGAGCCCGCTCAGTGGATCGCGCTCGACGAGGGCGACCGACTCGAGCGTGCTGAGGAGCCGGGACGCGGTCGACTGGCCGAGCTGGGTGGCCTTCGCGACATCCGAGACTCGCTGCGGCTGACCGCCGGCGAAGACGTTGAGCACCGCGACGGCCTTCTCGACACTTTGATTGTTTCCACGTTCCGAAGGCATTTCCCTATCCTATGGTCAATATTGCCTTGACGGAGCGCGCCATGCGCATGGCGCGCAACACTTGCACGATGCGCGCGGTCCGCCACGTCGCGATTGCGCCCCGTGGATGCCGTCGGTGGTCAGTACAGGTCGACGGTGCGCCCGTCGAGGCCGATGAACTCGAGTTTCACGGAACCGCAGTCTGCCAGCTCCGCTCGGCCGATGCTCACGTCCCAGAGCGGCCCGGGTCGAGATGCGGTGCGACGGGCTCGTGTCGACGACGCGCCGAGCGCGCAGGCGACTGCGGCGCCGTCTCGGGTGATCACCGTATCGCCACCATCGGGGTTCGCCGTCGATCCGGCCTCGCCGAGGACGATTCGGAGACTGGTGCCTCCGCGCACCGACATGACGCCGTCAAGCACGGCGCCCGGCTCGCCCTGGGCCGAGCTGCCGCCGACGAGTCGGACGCGCGCGATGGTGGCCCATTGGGGCACCCGCACGCGCGCGGCCGGCCGGCGGCGATCCACGACGACCTCAGCCGAACGGATGCCGTCGCGAACTCGGGATTGCAGGCCGGCGTCGGGGTTCATGGTTCCAAAATAGAAAATATTCTCTATTTGTGCGACCCTGTGGCGCGGATCCCCAGCGAGCTCGAAGCTTATACGGAGGTCGGCGGAACGGCGATCGGCGGGACCGCGCCGGGTGCGGATGCGGCCGGTGCCGGTGCGGCGGTCGCCGATGCGGGGGTCGTCGCCGGTGAGACCGGCGCCGCCGGGGCCTCGGCGCTGTCGCGCGGCACGTCGCCCTGATCTCGGACCTCGGTCTTGAAGATCCGCATCGACTGGCCGAGGCTGCGTGCCAGCATCGGGATCTTCGGCGCGCCGAAGAGCAGGAGAATCACGGCGATGATGATCGCCGCGTGCCAACCGTTGAGATTCGCGAGCATGTGGACTTCCGATCACTCGGGCCTGGCGGGCCGGCGGCGCTGCCAGGCGGAGATGGTGCGACAGGGATTCGTGTCGCGATTCGTTCAATCTCGAACTTGCTCTAGCATGCCACCTGTGCGATAGTCATGCAATCCGTGCATGCGGTATTCCGCAAACGGAGAAAAAAGTGCAGATCCGGAACAGGCGTCATGGCGACGCCTTCCGGCCGAACGAAGGAACGCCCGATGACGTGCTCAACCCAGAGCGGATGGAACGGCTGATGACCGCGCTCGACTCCGCTCGTCCACGCATGAAGCCCGGCCGACTCTCCGAAGTGGGCTTCGTCTCCCTGCTGCTCCTGCCCGGCCTCGCGCTGCTGCTCTGCGTGGTCCTGTACCCGTTGCTGCGCTCGCTCGCCTCCGCGTTCTTCAACGAGAGCCTTCTGTACCCCGGCGTCACCTGGGCCGGCTTCGACAACATCACCGCCGTGCTCGCCGACGGGTTCGGCGACCTGCTCTGGCAGACGCTCATCTTCACCGTGGGCGCAACGATCTTCCCGTTCATCATCGGGCTCGCCCTCGCCCTCGCGCTCAACGAGCGCTTCCGTGGATCGCGGATGCTGCGCGGCGCGTTCCTCGTGCCGTGGCTGCTGCCCGGCGTGGTCGTGTCGTTCCTCTGGATGTGGATCTTCGACGCGAACTACGGCGTGCTGAACGGTCTGCTCCTCCAGGCCGGCACGATCGACAGTCCGATCGCGTGGTTGTTCCAGACCGACACCGCTCGCGGGGCGCTCATCATCGCCAAGACGTGGAATTCGTTCCCCTGGATCATGGTCATGCTGCTCGCGGCGCTCCAGTCGGTGCCGGGCGAACTCCACGAGGCGGCGGCGATGGACGGCGCCGGCCCGATCCGGCGCTTCTTCGCCGTGACGTGGCCGCACATCAGCGGGGTCGCCGGGCTCGTCATCCTGCTCGAGTTCATCTGGAACTTCCAGCACTTCGACACGATCTTCGTGCTGACCGGCGGCGGTCCGGCCGGCACGACCTCGACCTTCGCCACCGAGGTCTACGACACGGCGTTCAAGGGCTACGACCTCGGGCACGCCGGCGCGCTCGGCCTGCTCTGGATGGGGCTGCTCATGATCCTCGTGGTCGTCTACGTGCGCTTCTCGGAGCGCGGAGAGAAGCACTGACATGTCGACGATGCTCACCGTTCCTTCCGACGTTTCCGACCCCACTCCGACGGCCGCTGCGGTGCTCGGCGCCGGCCAGCGCGGCCAGCGCATCCGCCGCCGACGCCGCCCGCGCTGGGCGATCGGCATCACCGTCGCCCTCGTCGGCCTGTTCACCTTCGCGCCGCTGTACTGGCTGGTCATCACCTCCCTCACGCCCGACGCGGACGTGTTCGCGTTCCCGCCGCGGCTCTTCCCCGAAGAGATCACGTTCGACCATTACGTGAGCGTGTTCGCCGACCCCGCCATCTTCGGGTTCCTCACGAACAGCATCTTCGTCTCGGTCATCACCGCGGTGCTCTCGGTCATCGTGTCGATGTACATGGCCTACGCGTTCTCGAAGTTCCGCTACCGCGGACGCAAGGCGCTCATGTACTTCGTGCTCTCGAGCCAGATGTTCCCCCAGGCACTGCTGCTCGTCACCCTGTACGTGGTGTTCGCGCAGTTCGGCCTGCTGAACACGTACCAGGCGCTCGTCATCTCGTTCACGACGTTCACGCTCCCGCTCTGCGTGTGGATGCTGAAGGGCTTCTTCGACGCACTGCCCGACGACCTGATCGAGGCGGCGAAGATCGACGGCGCCGGCCACTGGCGCACGCTGCACTCGGTGATCCTGCCGCTCGCCGCACCCGGGCTCGTCGCGGCCGGCCTGTTCGCCTTCGTACGCGGCTGGAACGACTTCATCTTCGCGCTCACGCTCGCGGGACCCGAGAAGCAGACCCTGCCGCCCGGCCTCGTGAACCGCTTCATCGGCGAGGCCGCCACCGCGTGGCCTGCGCTCATGGCCGCCTCGCTCATCACCTCGATCCCCGTCTGCATCGCGTTCATCGCCCTGCAGCGCTACCTCGTCGGGGGCATCACCGCCGGTGCCGTCAAGGGCTGACGGCACCGCCGCCCGCCCGGACGACGCTCCCCGGCTCCCGACTCGACCGACCGGCCCGGTTCGACCGACCGGCCCGACTCGACCGACCGACCCAACCCGCCCGACCCAACCCAACCCAGAGAACCCAACCAAGGAGAAACCATGTCAGCACAGCTCAGCCGGCGCGATCTGCTCCGCTTCGGCGCCATCGGCATCGGCGCCGCGGCCGTCGCAGGCCTCGCAGGATGCGCACCGACCGCCACCGGCGGCGGCGCGGTCGCAACCAAGGCGCCCGCCGGTCCCACGAACTTCTCGTTCGCCTCGTGGGGCATGTCGGAGGACGCGACCAAGGCCGTGCTCGGCCCCGTCGTGCAGACCTTCGCCAAGAAGGACGCCATCACGATCGACACCCCGAGCTACCCGTTCAACGACTACCTGAACCAGCTCACGCTGCAGGTGCGCGGCGGCCAGTTCACGGGCGCCGCCCAGCTCGACGTCGCCTGGCTCTCGAGCATGGCCGCCCTCGGCAAGCTGCGCGACCTCGGTCCGGCCGCGAAGGGTCGCGGCTACACCCCCGCAGCCCTCACCGCCGGCCAGTTCGAAGACGTGCAGTACGGCCTGCCGTGGACGGTCGCCGCCATCGGCCTCGTCACGAACACCGAGCTCTTCGAGAAGGCCGGCGTCTCGGCCGCTCCCGCCACCATCGACGAGTTCCAGGACGCCCTGCAGGCGCTCAAGGGCACCGGCGTCATCCCCTACGCCGCGTCGACCAAGACCGCCCAGCTGAAGGACTTCATCGTCTGGGCGCAGACCTTCGGTTCGCCGATCGTCGAGAAGGGCAAGTCGACCTTCGGCGACGACGGCTCGGTCGAGGCCCTCACCTGGTACAAGAAGCTGTTCGACGACGGCCTCATCACGGCCGACGTCGACCGCGCCGCCGCTCGCACGCTGTTCAGCCAGGGCAAGACCGCGATGTACGACGACGCGCCTGCCGGTCGCGCCGGCGTGCTCAAGACGGCCGCCGATCCCGACCTCGGCTCGAAGATGGCGCCGATCGCCCGCCCCGTGCTGAAGAAGGGCGACACCCCGCAGGAGCTGCTCTGGGGCCACCTCGTCGTGGTCGTCGACGGCAAGGGCGCGGACACCGCGACCGAGTTCGCCCAGTGGCTCACCAGCGACGTGGCGCAGGAGATCAGCTACTTCTCCGCACTCGGCCTTCCGCCGACCACCGAGGAGGCGCTCGCGGCGTCGGCCGTGCAGGCGAACCCGTTCGTGAACTCGTTCACCGAGCTCGTCACGAAGGACGCCAAGGCCAGCCCGCTGTGGCAGTTCCCCCAGTACGGCCAGATGGAGACCGCCGTCGCCGAGCAGGTCCAGGCAGCCCTCGTCGGCCAGTCCTCGCCGAAGGACGCGATGAAGAAGGCCGGTGAGGCGGTCAACGCCCTCATCGGCTGATCAGAACCGGTCGCCCCGCACCACGCCGCACCCTCCCTCCCCCCTCCCCAACAGAAGGACAGTAATGCTCCACCGAGAGATCACCACCGATATCGTCGTCGTGGGCGGCGGCCTGGCCGGCGTGTCAGCCGCGATCAGCGCGGCGCGACTCGGCCGAACGGTCGCCCTCGTCGGCAATCGGCCGGTGCTCGGGGGCAACTCCTCTTCTGAGGTGCGGGTGTGGGTGTGCGGGGCGACCGCCCACGGCATGCAGCGGTTCGCGCGCGAGACCGGCATCGTGGGCGAGCTGTACGTCGAGAACCAGTACCGGAATCCCGACGGCAACCCCATCCACTGGGACGAGGTCGTCTTCGACGCGGTGCGCGCCGAGCCGAACATCACCCTGCACCTGAACACCGACGTTCGCTGGGTCGATGCGGCCGACGTCGACGGAGAGCGCGTCATCCGCTCGGTCACGGGCTGGACGATGGGCTCGGAGATCGAGACCGTCTTCCACGCGGCGTACGTCATCGATGCCACCGGTGACGGCCTGATCGGCCACCTGGCCGGAGCCGACTACCGGCTCGGCCGCGAGGCGGCGTCCGAGTTCGGCGAAGAGTGGGCGCCGGAGGTCGCCGACGAGGAGTTCCTCGGCTCGACCCTCCTCTTCTACACGAAGGATGCGGGCCACCCGGTTCGCTTCGTCGCGCCCGACTCGGCGAAGGACATCCTCTCCACGCCGATCCCCAGGTCGCGCATCATCCGGTCGGGTGACAAGGGAGCGCACTACTGGTGGATCGAGTGGGGCGGCGAGCTCGACATCGTGCACGACAACGAGCGGATCCGCGACGAGCTCCGTTCGGTCATCTTCGGGATCTGGGACTACATCAAGAACTCCGGCACGTTCGACGCGGAGACGCTGGACCTCGAATGGGTGGGGGCGGTGCCAGGCAAGCGCGAGTACCGTCGGTTCCTCGGCGATCACGTCCTCACGCAGCACGACATCCTCGACCAGGTGGATTTCGACGACCAGGTGGCCTTCGGCGGCTGGTCGATCGACCTCCATCCCGTGGAGGGCATGTACGCCCAGCACGCGGGCGCGAGCCAGCGGTACTCCAACGGCATCTACGGCATCCCGTTCCGCAGCTACTACTCGCGCAACATCGCGAACATGCTCATGGCCGGTCGCGACATCTCCGCGACGCACGTCGCGTTCGGATCCTCGCGCGTGATGGCGACCTGCGCGGTCGGGGGCGAGGCGGCCGGTACCGGGGCTGCGCTCGCGATCGAGATGGGCGAGCGGCCCCGCGAACTCTCGGGCGCGCACGCCGAGCGGCTCCAGCAGGTCCTCCTGCGCCAGGACGCATCCCTGTTCGGCGTGCGAAACCGCGACCCGCTCGACCGGGCGCGCGACGGACGGGTGAGCGCCTCCAGCTCGGAGACCTCGTTGAGCGCGGCGACGGATGCGGCGGAGCGCGAGTTCGGGTTGGACCACGACCTCGGCATCCTCGTGCCGATCGATCCCGAGCTCCGCGGTCTCGACGTGCTCGTGCGCGTGACGGCCGACACCACGCTGCGCGCCTCCCTCTGGACCACCGGCAAGCGCCAGAACGCGGTCCCCGTCGATCGGCGCATGGAGACCTGGATCGCCATCAGCGCATCGGACGAACCCCAGTGGGTGCAGTTGCCGTTGGCCTGGCGACCCGAAGAGCCCGAGAACGTGGTCGTCGTGCTGCACGCGGACGCCGCGGTCTCCGTCGTGCTCGCGCAGGACGGCGTTCCCGGCGTGCTCGCCCTGACCCACAGCCCGGAGGCCGACGGCGACGTGAACGTCGAGTTCGATCCGGACGAGGCCCTGGTCGCCTGGCCCGCGCACCCGCTCCGCGGCTGGGTGCCGCGGCTCGAGGTGCATCCGCCGACCGCCGCCTACGACGCGAGCAAGGCCGTCGGCGGATACCAGCGCCCGTACGGGGGCCCGCAGCACTGGGCTTCGACGGCGCTCGGTGACGAGCCGGCGTGGCTGCAGGTCGAATGGGACTCCCCGGTGGTCCCCGCCGAGGTGCGTCTCGTCTTCGACGACGACGTGGACACCGAGCTCAACACCCTGCACCATCACCGATCGCCGCACCTGGTGTTCCCCCAGCTCGTGCGCGACTACGTCGTCGAGGGGCGCCGCGACGGCGCGTGGCATCCGCTCGTGGAGGTCACCGGGAACCGGCGTCGGCACCGCATCCACCGACTCGAGGCCGCCGATGCCGTCGACGCGGTGCGCATTCGCGTCCATGCGACCAACGGCGATCGTCACGCGAGGATCGTGAGCCTGCGCGTCTACGAGTGACGCTGCGCGTCGACGAGCGATCGAGCTCGTCGACGAATGAGCCCGCGCGCCGGCGGGTGAGTCCCCCTCGCCGGCGCGCGATACCGTTGAAGGATGCCCCGGGTCTCCGACTCATATCGCGCCAAGCGCCTCGACGACCTCTATCGCGCCACGTGGCGCTGCGTCGCCGAGATCGGCCTGCAGCGGATGACGATCACCGACATCATCACCGAGTCGGGCTTCAGCGCCGGAATGGTCTACAACTACTTCGGCGGCAAGGACGAACTCGTCGATGCGGCCCAGATCGAGGCGATCGCACGCGCCCGGGCTGCGCTCGACGTCGCGACCTCCCGGCCCAGTGCGGGCCCGGACGAGCTGTTCGAACGCACCCTGCGTGCGTTCGCGACGCGTCCGGACGCCGGTGACAACGCGCTGCTCGCGCTCTGGTCGATGAACGCGAGCGAGAGGTCGAGCCCGGAGGCGCGGGTCGCGCTCGCCGCGTTCGCCCGGTCCACCCGAGAACGATTCGCCGACCAGGCGCTCGGCTGGCCGCGAAGCGACGGGCGCGCACCGACCCGTGCGCACGCGCTCGCCGATGCCGAACTGCTCGAATCCGTCATCCTCGGGTTCTTCGCACAGCAGCGATTCGGCGCGCTCGACCATTCGCCTCCGCTGCTCTCGGTCCTGCGCTCGGCGCGTCGGCACCGGCTCGCGATCCGTCGGCTCTGGGCGGGCCGATAGCGGCCGAGCCGCACCGGCACGTCGACTAGCCTGAACCGTGGCCGGAGCGAGGTTCGGGTCTTTCGGCATCACGAACAGGAGCGCGCATGACGACGTCCGAGGCCATCCTCGCCGGCAAGTACGTGTCGCTCACGACGTTCCGCAAGGACGGCACGCCGGTGCCGACGCCCGTGTGGTTCGCCCTCGACGGCGACCGGGTCGTCGTGCAGACGCCGGCCGGCACCGGCAAGCTCAAGCGCCTGCGCCGGGACACCCGAGTCGTCGTCGCGCCGTGCGACCTGCGCGGCCGCGTGCCCGACGGGGCGCCCGAGCGCGCCGGCACCGCCGAGATCGTGACCGACCAGTCCGAAGCCGAGCGCCTGCAGGGGCTCCTGCGTCGTCGCTACGGCGTCATGTACTCGGTCGCGAACGCGATCATGAAGCCGCGAGGCAAGGACCGCGCGGCCGACGTCCTGCTGCGCATCACGCTGGACTGACCGCCCGAGACGAAGGAGAGCGGATGCCGCGCACCGGCGCCTGGGCCGTGCTCGCGCTCACGATCGCGCTCGAGGTCACGGCGACCCTCAGCCTCGACGCCGCCCAGCGGCATCCGTGGCTCTACGCGGTCGTGGTCGTGGGATACGCCGGATCGTTCGTGCTGCTCTCGCAGGTGCTGCGCATGGGCATGCCGCTCGGGGTCGCCTACGGCATCTGGGGTGCGACCGGGGTCGCGCTGACGGCGGTGCTCGCGTGGGCGCTGTTCGGCGACCCGCTCACGCCGACCATGCTCGCGGGCATCGGGCTCGTGGCGGCCGGCGTGCTGCTCGTCGAGCTCGGGTCGCAGCAGGCCGCGCGTCGCGCGCAGGCATCCGGCACCACTGGCACCACCGACACCGCAGGCGGGGCGAGCGCATGACCTGGGTGCTGCTGGCGTTCGCGATCCTGAGCGAGGTCGGCGCGACCCTGTCGCTGCGCATGGCCACGCATGCCGAGCGGCGACGACGGGTCTGGATCGTCCCGGTCGTCGTCGGCTACCTCTGCTCGTTCGTGCTGCTCGCGGCGACCCTCGCGCAGGGCATGCAGGTCGGCGTGGCCTACGGCGTATGGACGGCCGTCGGGGTGGTGCTCACCGCGCTCGCCGGACGCCTGCTGTTCCGCGAACCGTTCACGTGGGTGATGGGCGCCGGGGTCGCGCTCATCGTCGGCGGCGTGCTGCTCATCGAACTCGGCACGCCGGGGCACTGAGCGCCCGCTCCGGGTCGGCAGGCCGCACCGAGCGAGCGGATGCCGCGGGCGGGCCGGGTCGCGCGGGCCTCGGCTCGCGGCATCCGCCACCCCGCTGCTGCCGCCGTCGGTGCGCGTGGCTAGGCTTGGGCCCATGACGGATCGACTGCGCTGGGGCATTCTCGCGACGGGTGGCATCGCCCACTCCTTCACCAACGACCTGAAGCTGAACGGCTTCACCGTGCAGGCGGTCGGGTCGCGCTCGCAGGCCGGCGCCGACGCGTTCGCCGCCGAGTTCGACATCCCGAACGCGCACGGCAGCTACGAGGCCCTCGTCAACGACCCCGAGGTCGACGTGATCTACGTGTCGACGCCGCATCCCGTGCACGCCGAGAACGCGAGGCTCGTGCTCGAGGCCGGCAAGCACGTGCTCGTCGAGAAGCCGTTCACGCTCAACGCCGGCGAGGCGCGCGAGCTCGCCGCGCTCGCCGCCGAGAAGGGCCTGCTCGCGCTCGAGGCGATGTGGACCCGCTACCTGCCGCACATGGTGCGCATCCGCGAGATCCTCGCCGAGGGCACGCTCGGCGAGGTGCGCTCGCTCATCGCCGACCACACGCAGAAGCTCTCCGACGACCCGGCGCACCGCATCAACGCACTCGAACTCGGCGGCGGCGCACTGCTCGATCTCGGCATCTACCCGGTGTCCTTCGCCTGGGACCTCTTCGGCGAGCCCGCCACGATCCAGAGCACGGCGACGTTCAAGTCGACCGGTGCCGACGCGCAGATCGTCGCCGTGTTCGGCTACGACGGCGGCCGTATCGCGACGACCGTCTCGGCGAGCGACACCCGCGGTCCGAACGTGGCGACCGTGCTCGGCACCGAGGCCCGCATCGACATCGACGCCGTCTGGTACACGCCGACGACGTTCCGCGTCGTGGCGCACGACGGCACCGTGCTCGAGTCGTACGAGTCCGAGGTCGTGGGGCGCGGCATGCACTTCCAGGCCGAGGCCGTCGAACGTCTCGTGGCCGCCGGAACCCTCGGCGGCGACCTGCTCACGATCGACGAGTCCGTCGCCATCATGCGCACGCTCGACACCATCCGCGAGCAGATCGGGCTGCGCTACCCGGGCGAGTGAACGTGCTCCGTGGCATCCGCTCGTGCGGCCGTTCAGGGGATTTTCGGCCTCTGATCAGGCTTCGGTCTGGTACGCCGCGTAGGCTGCCCGAATGACCGACGAGACGGATGCCACGGGCGAGCCCGAATCCGTCGGCGAGCCCGGCGGTGAGAACGCGGCCGGCGAGGGTGTCGAGACCGGTGCCGTCGAAGGTGGCGGAGCCGTCGAGACTGAGGCCGTCGAGACCGAGGTGCTCGCCACGACGGACGATGAGCCCGAGGCCGACGTCGCGCCTGAGCCCGCCGATGCCGTCGAGGCCGCCGCATCCGGCCCGGCCGCGGCATCCGTCATCGAACCCGTCGGTCGAGGCGCCTCGATTCGGGCCTTCGCACGCCGGCACAAGGTCGCCCTGTCGGTGACCGCGGGCGTCGTGGCGTTCGCCCTGCTCGGCGCCGGCGCCGTGTTCGCCGGGGCGTCGATGAACGCGCCGCGCGCCGAGACCGTGGCGTTCGTCAGCGAGACGCCGACCCCGACGCCCGATCCCGGGCGCCCGATGCCGGCCGCCCTCGCCGCACCGAGCGCGATCGACACGAAGATCCGCACGTGCTCGGTCGCCGACCGCGCAGCCGACCCGCGCCTCGCGAACCTGCAGGCGCACGTGCGCAACGCGGCCACCGGCGACGTGCTCTACGACCGCGGCGGCAGCACGCCGTCGCGCACCGCGAGCGTCATGAAGGTGCTCACCTCGGCGGCGGCCCTCGACGTGCTCGGCCCCGACTACCGGGCGACCACGACCGTCGTGAAAGGTGCCGAGCCCGGCTCAGCCGTGCTCGTGGGCGGCGGCGACGTCACCCTCTCGCGCACGTCGAGCGGCACCGAGACCGTGTATCCGGGCGCGGCACACCTCGACGACCTCGCGGCCCAGGTGCGGGCCGCGTGGAACGCCGACCCGTCGAACCCGCCGCTGACGAAGCTGATCCTCGATGCGAGCTACTTCAGCGGCGACGAGTACCAGCCCAGCTGGGACACCGTCGAACGCGACGACGGCTACATGTCGAACATCACGGCCCTGCAGGTCGACGGCGACCGCAACGACCCCGCATCCAACACCTCCACGCGCAGCACCGACCCGATCGGGCGCGCGGGCCAGGCGTTCGCCGACCAGCTCGGCGGCATCTCCGCGATCGAGCGCGGCACCGCGCCGGCGGGCGCGCAGCAGCTCGGCGCCGTGAGCTCGCCGACGGTCGCCCAGCTCGTCGACAAGGCGCTCGTCGTCTCCGACAACACGGTCGCCGAGATGCTCGCGCGACTCCTGGCCATCAAGACCGGATCGGGCAACACGTTCGGTGCGATCAACGCGGGCGTGCTCCAGGGGCTCCAGGCGTACGGCATCGACACCGCCGGCATCACCGTCGTCGACGGGTCGGGCCTGAGCGACGACAACGCCGTGCCGCCGGCCTACCTCACGCAGCTGTTCATCAAGATCAACGCCCGCGAGGGCAACCTCGGCGTGCTCATGGACGGGCTGCCGGTATCGGGCCAGCGCGGTTCGCTCTCGTACAGCGACCGGTTCGCGGGCGACAACGCCGTCGCCGACGGCGCCGTGTCGGCCAAGACCGGCTGGATCAACAGCGGCTACACGCTCTCGGGCGTCATCCGCGCACAGGACGGCTCGACCCTGACGTTCGCGATCTACGCGCTCGGCGACGTGTCCGACGACGCGAAGCAGGCCATCGACACGCTCACCACGGGGTTCTACCTCTGCGGCGACGACCTCTCGAACAGCTGACGGTCGCCCGCGGCATCCGCCCCGCCCGCATCGAATCGCGCATCGCGCCTGAACCGCGCGCCTGAACCGCGCGCCTGAACCTCGCGCCTAAACCGCGCGCCTGAACCGCGCGCCTGAACCGCGCGACAGAACCTCGCGACGGGGCGAGCGGATGCCGCCGCCTGCGGCGAGAATGGATGCACGCGACCACCGACCCAGGAGGCGGCCATGACCCGGGCCCTGTTCATCATCGACGTGCAGAACGACTTCACCGAGGGCGGTGCGCTCGGCGTCGACGGCGGAGCCGCGGTCGCCGCGGGCATCACCCGCCACCTCGAGGCGCATCGCGACGACTACGCGCTCGTCGTGGCGTCCCGCGACTGGCACTCGGGCGAGAACGACAACGGCGGCCACTTCGCGACCGAGGCCGACCCCGACTTCGTCGACACCTGGCCGGCCCACTGCGTGGAGGGCACGCCCGGCGCCGAGTACCACCCGGCGCTCGCGGCCGACGTGATCGACGTGCACATCCGCAAGGGCCAGGGCGTCCCCGCCTACTCGATCTTCGAGGGCACGGATGACGCGGGCGCGACCATCGGCGAGGTGCTCACCGCGCACGGCGTCACCGAAGTCGACGTCGTCGGCATCGCGACCGACTACTGCGTGCGCGCGAGCGCCCTCGACGCCCTCGAGCATGGACAGCACGTGCGCGTGCTCACCGGCCTCGTCGCGGGCGTCGCCCCCGAGTCGTCGGCGGCCGCGCTCGCCGAGCTCGGGCACGCGGGCGTCGAGCTCGTCGATGCGACTGACGCCGACCGGGCCTGAGGTCGCGACGAGCGGCGCGCTCAGGCCGCGGTCGTGCGCGCGCGGAAGGCGCTCGGCGGCTCGCCGAACTCGGCTCGGAACGCACGGCTGAAGTGCGCGGCATCCGCGAAGCCCCATCGGGTGGCGACCTGGCCGATGGGCCGGTGCGCGGTCAGCGGATCGCCGAGCTCGCGGCGGCACCGGTCGAGCCGACGTGCCCTGATGAACGTCGAGACGGTGAGCCCCTCCTCGTGGAAGAGCGCGTGCAGGTGCCTGGTCGAGATGAACGCGGCCGCGGCGATGCTGCCGGGCGTGAGGTCGGGGTCGCCGAGGTGCGCGTCGATGTAGGCCTGCACGCGCCGGAGCATCGCACGGTGCGGCCGGTCGGCGTCACGGGCGACGTCGAGTTCGCGCGCGTAGAGCGTGGTGACGAGGTCGACGGCGTTGCGGGCGAGCCGGCCGCCGATCGGGCCGTCGAGCTGCTGCAGGTCGCCCGCGAGCTCGCCGAGGAAGCGGGCCACGACCCGTGCGAGTCCGCCGCCGCCGTCGATGGTCGCGGCGGTCATGCCGCGCACCGCGTCGGTCGGCAGTTCGAGCACTCGGTGCGGCACCATGAGCACGAGCGTGCTGAACCCCTCCTCGAAGACGAGCGTGTAGGGGGAGTCGGTGTCGTACACCGTCAGGTCGCCTGGGCGGAGCACGGCCTCGCGGTTGTCCTGGATGAGGAGGCCCGTGCCGGCGAGTTGCAGGCCTACCTTGAAGCAGCGGTGGCTCGAGCGGGCGACGAGCTCGGGCGTACGGTGGATCTCGTGACCGTCGGCCGTGACGACCGAGACGTGCACGTCGTCGTTGGTCGACGCGCGGATCTCGCCGCGGAACGAGTCCTGCCGGTCGGAGCGCACCTGCAGCGGCACGAACGACTGCGAGACGAGGGCGCTGAACTCGCCGAATCCGAGCGGCAGCGCCGCCGTGTCGAGCGGGGCGGAGCGCATGGATTCGCCGGGCACGGGCATGCACCTCATCTCTGGGGGAGTGGACGACGACGTCCGAGTGGGGAGACTCTACGCCTGTCGAGACAAAACCGACAGTGCGAGCCTGCGTTCGGGGTCAACCGCCCTTCGCTGAGCGACAAGACGGGCCGCCCCGCGCGCGGAATCATGAGCCGGAACCGGGCGACGCCGCCGTGGCTCGCTCTCGCTCCCGTCGGATAAGGAACCCCCAGCCATGACCTCCACGACGACCTCCCCGCCGAAGCAGAGCGGCGGCCTCGGCCGACGCCGCCTGGGCGTGCCATCCGTCACCCTCATGATCATCGCGGCCTCCGCCCCGCTCACCGTCGTCGCCGGCGGGGTCACGACCACCTTCGCGGTCACGGGCGTGATCGGCGTGCCGATCGGCTTCATCGTGCTCGCCGCGGCGCTCGCCGTGTTCGCGGTCGGCTACGCCGCGATGAGCCGGTACGTCACGAACGCGGGTGCGTTCTACGCGTACATCGCGCAGGGCCTCGGTCGGCCGTTCGGCGTCGGGGCCTCGCTCGTGGCGCTCGTCGCGTACAACGCAATGCAGGTCGGCATCTACGGGCTCTTCGGGTTCCAGATGTCGATGTTCCTCGAGGCCAAGCTCGGCATCGCGACCCCGTGGTGGCTCTGGATCCTCGTGTGCATCGGCGTCGTCGCCGTGCTCGGCGTCAACCGCGTCGACCTGTCGGCGAAGGTGCTCGGCATCCTCGTGGCGCTCGAGTTCGTGGCCGTCATCGTCTTCGACATCGTCTCGTTCTCCGTGGCGCCCGAAGGCGTGAGCACGGCGGGGCTCCAGCTCTCGAACCTGTTCGTGCCGGGGGTCGGCGCGGTGCTCTCGTTCGGCATCGCCGCCTTCATGGGCTTCGAGTCGGCCGCGATCTACGGTGAGGAGTCGAAGGACCCCAAGCGCACCGTCGCCCGTGCCACGTACGCGGCCGTGGCGATCATCGGCGTCTTCTACGCGTTCAGCGCCTGGGCCTTCACGGTGGGCATCGGACCGTCGCAGATCGCCGAGGCCTCGGCGACGTACGGCCCTGACCTCATGTTCGTCTTCATGAGCGAGCACGCGCCCGTCATCATCAGCGACCTCATGCAGGTGCTCTTCCTCACGAGCCTGTTCGCGGCACTGCAGTCGTTCCACAACGCGGTCGCGCGCTACCTGTACTCGCTCGGACGCGAGGGCGTGCTGCACCGTCGACTCGGCTCGGTGCGAGCCGTCTCGCGTGCGCCGTGGGCCGGCTCGGTCGCGCAGACGATCATCGCGCTCGTGGTCACGCTCGGCTTCGTGTTCGCGGGCGAGGTCATGGGCCTGAAGAACGACTTCGCGCCGACGGAGTTCCTCTACCCGGTGCTCACGATGTTCACGTGGCTGACCAACACGGGAGCCATGGGGCTCGTGCTGCTCATGTGCATCATCGCCATCTCGGTCATCGGGTTCTTCCGCCGCGACCGACGAGGGCTCGGACTCTGGTCGACCCTCATCGCGCCGCTCATCTCGGCCGTGGTGCTCTTCACGGTGTTCGTGCTCATCGTCGCGAACTTCAACGTGCTGCTCGGCCAGGCCGAGACGACGCCGGTGACCTTCGTGCTGCCCGCACTGCTCATCGTGCCCGGCATCGCGGGCGTGATCTGGGGCTTCGCGATCCGCAGGAGGAACCCGGAGCTGTACGCCCGCATCGGCCACGGCGTCGAGGAGGCCGAGGTCGACCTGATCGACGGCGAGGGGCACCGCGGGCTCTGAGTCGCGGCGTTCGACGTTCGGTGGTCGGCCCTGCACTGCGCGACTACGAGCCGAGGGCTGCGACGGCGGCCGGGGCCGCCATGGCGGCGAGCATGACGGTCATGCCCGCCGCCATCGCCCCGTGCCGGAGCGCCGCCCGGCCGGACCGCACGGCTCGGGCCGCCACGCACGCGCCCAGCACGATCACGGCGATGAGGGCCGGCCACTGGAGCGGCAGGACGGGGCCGCCGAGGTGGGCGGCCGAGGTTGCGGCGGTCGCCGCGGCCGTTCCGACGCCCGCGAGCAGCCATCCGGTGGCGATCAGGGCGAGCGCGTGGTGGAGATCGGCGAGCGGTCGGCCGAGACATGCCGACGGATCGGGCCGACGGATGCCGCGGCGGGCCCGGATGCCGATGGCGAGGCCCGCGGCGATGAGGAGCGCCGACCAGGCGATCCCGGGCAGCAGGCGCGTGAACGCCGTGTCGACCATCGCGGCGACCATGACGATCGAGGCGACGGCGTCGAGGGCCCGCACCCGGCCGGGCGCCAGCGCAGCGGCGGTTCCCGCCAGGGCCCCGAAGAGCATGACGCCGTGCGCGATCTCGACCATTCGTCTTCCGAATCTTCCCTGTTCCGGTGCGTGGGGTTATATTACTCGACAAACGTAGAGAAAAAAGGTGCAGCATGACGACGACGTCCACTCTCCACTCGATCGGCCGGCCCGACGAGGCGCCCGGCGATGTGAACGGCGCAGCGAACGGCGCAGCGCCCGCCGACGCGCCGGACGCGCTCCGCGGACTCTCGGCCGACGAGATCGACGCGGCCCGCGACATCCTGCACGAGGCCGGATTGATCGGCGAGCACACGCGGTTCGTCTACGTCGGCCTCGACGAGCCCGCCAAGGCCGACGTGTTCGCGGGCATCGAGCTGCCCCGCGTCGTGCGCGCCCTGGTGCTCGACCGGTCGACGGGTGCGTCGGCCGACCTCCGCGTCTCGGTCACCGACCGTGCAGTGCTCTCGAACGAGCCGATCGACGGCGCGAACGGCCACGTGCCGATCCTCGACGTCGAGTTCGAGGCGATCTACGACCTGCTCGGTGCTGAGCAGCAGTGGCACGACGCGCTCGCCAAGCGCGGCATCACGCACGAGCAGGTCGCCCTCGCACCGCTCTCGGCCGGCAACTACGGCTTCGAGGCCGAGGCGGGACGCCGCGTCATCCGCGTGCTCGCCTTCATGCGCGAGCACGAGCAGGACCACTGCTGGGCGCACCCCGTCGACGGCCTCTGCGCCTACGTCGACATGATCGAGGGGCGCATGTTCGAGCTCATCGACCACCGCGTCTACGAGATCCCGGCCGAGGGCGGCAACTTCGACGACCCCGCGGTGCAGGGCGCGCCGCTCGACTCCCTGAAGCGGATCGAGATCAGCCAGCCCGATGGACCCAGCTACACGGTCGACGGTGATCGGGTGAGCTGGGCGAACTGGCGCTTCTCGCTCGCCTTCGACGCCCGCGAGGGGCTCGTGCTTCGCCGCATCCGCTACGTCGACGCCGACCAGGGCGGCGAGGAGCGCGACATCGTCTACCGAGCCTCGATCGCCGAGATGGTCGTGCCCTACGGCGACCCCTCGCCCGCTCGGTTCTGGCAGAACTACTTCGACACGGGCGAGTACGTGTTCGGCCGATACGCGAACTCGCTGCAGCTCGGATGCGACTGCCTCGGCGAGATCCGCTACTTCGACGCGACGATCGCCGACGAGTTCGGGCACCCCCGCGTCATCCCGAACGCCATCTGCATGCACGAGGAGGACGTCGGCACCCTCTGGAAGCACACCGACATCTACACCGGCTCGAACGAGGTGCGCCGCCAGCGCAGGCTCGTGATCAGCTTCTTCACCACCGTCGGCAACTACGACTACGGCTTCTACTGGTACCTCTACCTCGACGGCGCCATCGAGTGCGAGGCGAAGCTCACCGGCGTGCTCTTCACGTCGGCGTTCGATGCGGCGGCCGGCGACCACGCCAGCGAGGTCGCTCCCGGCCTCGGGGCGCCGTATCACCAGCACCTCTTCAGCGCACGACTCGACATGATGGTCGACGGGCTCGCCAACGCGGTCGACGAGGTCGACGCCGCGCGCGTGCCGATGGGCGAGGGCAACGCCTACGGCAACGCCTTCACCAAGCGGAGCACGCGCCTGCGCACCGAGGCCGAGGGTGCACGCGACGCCGACCCCGTCGCGGGCCGCACCTGGCACATCGTCAACACCGAGAAGACGAACCGCCTCGGCCGTCCGGTCGGCTACGAGCTCATCGCGCAGGGCTCGCCCACGCTGCTGGCCGACCCCGAGTCGGTCATCGCCAAGCGGGCCGGCTTCACGCGCAAGCACCTCTGGGTCACGCGGTACGACCAGGCGGAGCGCTACCCCGCGGGCGACCTCGTGAACCAGGGACCGGGCGGCGACGGCCTGCCGCGCTACACCGCCGCCGACCGTTCGATCGACGGCGACGACATCGTGCTCTGGCACACGTTCGGCCCGACGCACTTCCCGCGCGTCGAGGACTGGCCCGTCATGCCGGTCGACACCGCCAAGTTCACGCTCAAGCCCTACGGCTTCTTCGGCCGAAACCCCACGCTGAACGTGCCGTCATCGGCCGCGCTCGGCATGGCCTGCCACACCGGGCCGGGCCACGACGGGCACGACGGGCAGGCCGCTCACGACGGCCAGGCCGATCACGAAGGGCACGGGGCGAGCGGATGCCGCTGCGAGGCCGGTGCGTGCACCTGCGCCGGGCACGGGCACTGACCACGCACTGACCCGTCAGAGGGCCGGATGTCGCAGCCGCGGCATCCGGCCCTCTCGCCGTCGATCGTGCGAAGCCGGTGGGACTACCGCAGCAGGTCGAGGTACCCCTCGAGGAGTCGCGTGAGACGCGCTGGGGCCGCGCTCGCGGGGGAGACGACGGCGATCACCTGCACGCCGTCGACGAAGGCCATGAGATGGTCGGTGGCGACCGCCACGTCGAGGTCGGCTCGGGCCTGACCGAGCTGCTTCGCGCGCTCGAGGTGGTCGGCGATCTCGACCCGCCACTCGTCCATCGTGCGCTCGTGCAGCGCGAGCAGGGCCGGGTCGTTGGCCGCGTACTCCCAGAACGGGATGACGATGCGCGCCTCGAGGATGCGCTCCTCGTCGAGCGGGAAGATCTGCAGCATGAGCTCGCGCAGCGCGGGCATGCCCTCGAGGTCGGCGCGGACGGCCGCGAACCTGGCGTTCGTCGCCGAGTAGACGTGTTCGAATGTGGCCCCGATCAGCTCTTCCTTGTTGCGGAAGTACGGGAAGAGGCCGCCGTTCGCGACGCCGGCCGACTTCGCGATCTCGCGCATCGTCGTCGCACGGAAGCCCTTCTCGGCGATGAGCCGCCAGGTCGCGCGCACGATCTCGAGTCGGCGCTCGTCGTGGTCGACGATCTTCGGCATGGTCCCCTCTCGCGATCGCGAACGCCGGGCGAGTGGTCGAGCTCGCGGTCGCCGTCCACGATACGCGTGCGGCGTCGGCCGACGGGGACGCACGCGGCGGGCCGGGAGCGACTCGCGCTCCCGGCCCGCCGGGGTCCTGCTCGGGCGGCTCGCCCGCTCCCGGTTCAGCCGTTGATGACCTGCGGCAGGCCGAGCGCCTTCAGGCCCTCGACGCCGAACTCGAGCCCGTAGCCGGACTGCTTCGCGCCGCCGAACGGCACCATCGGGTGGATCGTGCCGTGCGAGTTGATCCACACCGTGCCGGCCTCGATGCGCGCGGCGACGCGTCGCGCCTCGTCGCGATCGGCGCCCCACACCGAGGCGCCCAGCCCGACCTCGACGTCGTTCGCGAGGGCGATGGCCTCGTCGACGTCGTGGTAGCGGACGATCGGCAGGGCCGGGCCGAACTGCTCCTCCTGCACGAGCGGATTCGCGTCGTCGATGTCGGCGACGAGCGTCGTCGGGTAGAAGTGGCCCGGCTGCTCGCGGTCGGGTTCGCCGCCGAGCAGCACGCGCGCGCCCGACGCCTTCGCCGACTCCACGAGCCGGTCGACGATGTCGAACTGCTGGCGGTTCTGCAGCGGGCCGAGCACGTTGCCCTCGTCGAGCCCGACGCCCATGGGCATGGCCGCGGCGACGTCGACCAGCGCCTCGCACACGGCGTCGTAGACGCTGTCGTGCACGTACAGGCGCTTCAGTGCGGCGCAGGTCTGGCCCGTGTTGATGAACGCGCCCCAGAACAGCCCTTCGGCGATCGCCTTCGGGTCGACGTCGGGCAACACGATGCCCGCGTCGTTGCCGCCGAGCTCGAGCGTGAGCCGCTTGACGGTATCGGCCGAGCTGCGGATGATCGCCTTGCCCGTCGCCGTCGACCCCGTGAACATGACCTTGCCCACCGCGGGGTGCGACGAGAGCGCGGCGCCGATCTCGCGCCCGCCCGAGACGATCTCGACGACGCCCTCCGGCAGCACGCGGTTGATCACCGCGACGAGTGCGAGCACGCTGAGCGGCGTGTACTCCGAGGGCTTCACGACCACCGTGTTGCCCATCCGCAGAGCCGGTCCGACCTGCCAGACCGTGATCATCTGCGGCCAGTTCCACGGGCCGATCGCACCGACCACGCCGATCGGGCGGTAGGTCATCTCTGCGTGCACCTGGCCGTCGTCGAAGACCACCTCGGTCTCGAGCCGGGTCGCGGCGGCGGCGCGCAGCCATCCGGATGCCCCGCCCACCTCGAACCGGGCGTTGGGGCCGTTGAGCGGCTTGCCCTGCTCGCGCGAGAGGATGCGCGCGAGCGCCTCGCCCTCGGCGTCGATCGCATCGGCGGCCTGCATGAGCAGCTCGCTGCGGCGCTCGTGACCGAGTGCGGCCCACGCCGGCTGGGCCGCCTTCGCCCGGCTGACCGCGGCCTCGAGATCGTCGACCGAGTGCACGGGCGCGTGACCGATGACCTCGCCGGTCGCCGGGTCGAGGATCTCGCGTCGCTCGCCGTCGAACGACTGGATCTCGGCGAGCAGGTCGTCGTGCGTCGGTTCGAGCACGGGGGTCGGGCTGTCCATGGTTCCTCCACGTTGAGTCGGGGTTCCACGGTAGGCAGGGCAGGCGCGCTGGGCCTTGTCCGTGCGTGCCGCGCGCTTGACCCTGCGCGCTTGACCCTGCGCGCTTGACCCTGCGCGCTTAACCCCGCGCGCATGACGCGCGCGTGCACGCGCAGGCGCCTGCGCGCGACATCCGCCTGCACGCGACATCCGCCCGTCCGCTCAACGCGTCGGCAACTCAGGACGCGCCGACGACACGCGGGGCGTTCCGGCGAATGGCTCGGCGCGTCGCCGAGACATCCTGAGTTGCCGACACCCGACTCGGCCTCACCACCCGCGCACGGGGCTGAGGAACCCACACGGCCCCGAGATTTCGAGCCGCCACCATTGGCAGACGACCAAGCTGTGCCGATGAGCGAATTGCGCAGGCTGATCGGATCCACCGGCGGCATCTGCTCCACAGCCGACCTCGCGCAGGCGGGCTTCACCGAGCGAGGAATCGCCGTCGCCGTCAACCGCGGGGAGATCGAGCGACTCCACCGTGGCGTGTACTGCGACCCGCGCATCGCAACCGAACTCAAACAGGCCGCGCGCGTGGGCGGTCGGCTGACGTGCGTGTCCGCGGCTCACCTGCATGGCCTCCGCGTGCTCGGCACACCACCGAAGCTGCACGTCGAGGTGGCGTCGAACGCGGCGAGACTGAGGCACCCCGGCACAGCTCGGCCACTCACCCTGCCGAGTCCGGATGTTCGCGTTCACTGGGAACCCGACGCGCAGGCGGAGGGCGCCATGGTCTCGCTCTCGCGCTGCCTCGAGCACGTGATGGGCTGCCTTCCTCCGGTGGAAGCGCTGTGCGTCCTCGACTCCGCGCGCGAGCGCGTGCCGTGGCGACCCGAACGCCCCCAACTGCTCGAGGAGACGGCCTTCCAGGCGTTGCTCGCTCGCCTGAGCGTCTCCGCGCGCCGGGTTGCGGAGCGATCGATCACCGGCAGCCAATCCGTCGGTGAGACGGTCGCGCGCGAGCGTCTCACCGCTGCCGGAGTTCCGGTACGCGCCCAGATGCCGCTGATCGGCGGCCATTTCGCGGACATCCTCATCGGCGACCGCCTCGTGTTCGAGGTCGACGGGGAAGGACCACACACCGAGCCGGGCGCATTCGACCGCGATCGCGCGCGCTGGGCCTGGCTGAAGGCAGTCGGCTACGCCCACCTCTCGTTCAGTCATCGGCAGGTGATCGAGCGGTGGGATGAGGTGTTCGATGCGGTCCGCATGCACCTGCGGCGCGGCGACCACCTCTGGTCGACGGCCAACCCGCCGCCGTGGGCAACTCAGGATGTCGCGACGGCGCGCCGGGGAACCCGCGGCGCGGTGCGGCGTGTCGCCGAGGCATCCTGAATTGCCTGCAGAGGGAGTGGGAGTGGGAGTGGGAGAGGGAGAGGGAGAGGGAGAGGGAGAGGGAGAGGGAGAGGGCGCGGGCGCGGGCGAGACCCGAGTTACAGGGTGTTGCCGAGCTTGAAGCCGCGTTCCTCGTCGCCCGAGCGCGTGTACGAGAAGCCGTCGGCGCCGATCGTGACGGCCATCTCCGACGAGTCGGTGCGGGTGACGACGGGCTTGGGGTTGCCGTCGAGGTCGAGCACGAGCGACGCCTCGGTGTACCAGGAGGGCACGACGGGGTTGCCCCACCAGTCGCGGCGCTGGTTGTCGTGCACGTCCCACGTGACGACGGGGTTGTCGGGGTCGCCCGTGTAGTAGTCCTGCGTGTAGATCTCGACGCGGTGGCCGTCGGGGTCGCGGAGGTAGAGGTAGAACGCGTTCGAGACGCCGTGGCGGCCGGGTCCGCGCTCGATCGCATCCGATCGGCGCAGGGCGCCGAGCTTGTCGCAGATCGCGAGGATGTTGTGCTTCTCGTGCGTCGCGAACGCGACGTGGTGCATGCGCGGGCCATCGCCACCGGTCATGGCGGTGTCGTGCACGGTGGGCTTGCGGCGCATCCACGCCGCGTAGACGACGCCCTCCTCGTCTTGGATGTCCTCCGTGACGCGGAACCCGAGGGACTGCATGAAGTTCACGGCGCGCGGCACGTCGGGCGTCACCTGGTTGAAGTGGTCGAGGCGCACGAGCTCGCCCGGCGTGTGCAGGTCGTAGCGCCACGACAGGCGCTCGACGTGCGTGGTCTCGAAGAAGAACTCGTAGGGGAACCCGAGGGGGTCCTCGACGCGGACGGAGTCGCCGATGCCCTTGGTGAAGCCGTCGGCACGACGTTCGACGCGGCATCCGAGTTCCGAGTAGAACGCGACCGCCTTTTCGAGGTCGTCGTTCGAGCGCACGCGGTACGAGAACGCCGCGACGGCCGCGACGGGTCCCTGCCGCAGCACGAGGTTGTGGTGGATGAACTCCTCGGTCGAGCGCAGGTAGATCGCCTCGTCGTCCTCCTCGGTGACGTAGAGGCCGAGCACGTCGACGTAGAACACGCGCGACGCGGCCAGGTCGGTCACCACGAGCTCCATGTACGCGCAGCGCAGGATGTCGGGGGCGGGCGCCGAGGGCGTCGGCACCGGGTTGCTCGAGCGGATCGGGGCCTCCTGGGAGACGTAGAAGCCCGACGAGGTGAGGGTCATGCCATCTCGGTGCGATGGTCCTGTGCGGTGGGTCATGTCAGCGTCCTTGCTGTCGGTCGTTGTCTCGGAAACATTCGAGCGGGCGGATGCCGCGGCTCAGGCCTTGGTTTCGAGACGGCGCTAGGGCGCCTCCTCAACCCGGCGGCCGAAGGTCGGGTTGTGCGGGGCCCCGAGCGTGATGTGCACGCTCTGCTGGTCGGTGTAGAAGTCGATCGAGCGGTAGCCGCCCTCGTGCCCCAGCCCGGAGGCCTTGACCCCGCCGAAGGGGGTTCGGAGGTCGCGCACGTTGTTCGAGTTGAGCCACACCATGCCCGCTTCGACGGACTGCGCGAAGGTGTGGGCGCGCGTGAGGTCGTTGGTCCAGACGTAGGCTGCGAGGCCGTACTTCGTGTCGTTCGCGAGCGCGAGCGCCTCGTCGTCGGTGTCGAAGGGGGTGATCGCGACGACCGGGCCGAAGATCTCCTCCTGGAAGATGCGGGCATCGGGCGCGACATCCGCGAACACCGTGGGGGCCACGTAGTTGCCCGTCGGGAAACCCTCCGGACGCCCGCCGCCGGCGACGAGACGGCCCTCGGCCTTGCCGAGCTCGATGTAGCTCATGACCTTGTCGTAGTGCTCGGGGTGCACGAGGGCGCCGACCTCGGTCTTCGGGTCGTGCGGGTGGCCCACGACGACGCGTGCGGCCTGCGCGGCGTAGCGCTCGACGAACTCGTCGTAGACCTCGCGCTGCACCAAGATGCGGCTGCCGGCGGTGCAGCGCTCGCCGTTCAGCGAGAACACGCCGAAGATCGTCGCGTCGATCGCCGTGCCGAGGTCGGCGTCGGCGAAGACGATGGCCGGGCTCTTGCCGCCGAGCTCCATCGAGAGCCCCTTGAGGTACGGCGCGGCGTTGGCGAAGATCAGCTGCCCGGTCGAGCTCTCGCCGGTGAACGAGATGAGGGGCACGTCGGGGTGCTTGACGAGTGCGTCGCCGGCGTCTTCGCCGAGGCCGTTGACGAGGTTGAAGACGCCCTTCGGCAGGCCGGCCTCCTCGAAGATGCCGGCCCAGAGCGAGGCCGAGAGCGGGGTGAACTCGGCGGGCTTCAGCACGACGGTGTTGCCGGTCGCGAGGGCGGGGCCGAGCTTCCACGACTCGAGCATGAACGGCGTGTTCCACGGCGTGATGAGGCCCGCGACGCCGATCGGCTTGCGGTTCACGTAGTTCATCTGCTTGCCCGGCACCTTGAACGCGTCATCGGACTGGGCGACGATGAGGTCGGCGAAGAAGCGGAAGTTCTCGGCCGCGCGACGGGCCTGGCCGAGCGCCTGCGTGATCGGCAGGCCCGAGTCGAAGCTCTCGAGCTCGGCGAGGCGGGCGTCGCGGGACTCGACGAGGTCGGCGATGCGGTGCAGCACCCGCGAGCGCTCGCGGGGGAGCATCTTCGGCCACGGGCCCTCGGTGAACGCCCGGCGTGCGGCGGCGACCGCACGATCGACATCGGCCTTCTTGCCGGCGGCGGCGAGCACGTAGGTCTCGTTCGTGACGGGGTTCAGCACCTCGAACGTGTCGCCGTCGATCGAGTCGACGAACTCGCCGTCGATGTAGTGACGGATGCGGTCGGGCAGGCCCTCGGGGGTGTGATCGGTCATGGGTTCTTCCGTTCTGCGATGCGCGAGTGCGACGTACAGGTACAGGTCAGGCGGCGGGCGGATGCTTGTGGTCGGCCTGGTAGGCGAGCACCGCGTCGAGCGTGGCGGTGCGGTGGGCCCGGGCGGCGAGCTCGACGTCGAGCGGGTCGGCGTTCGACTCGATGAGGTCGAGGATGCGGTCGTGCTCGGCGACGGACTCGTGGGCGCGGCCCGGCACGAAGCTGAACGACGAGTCGCGAAGCACCTTCATGCGGTTCCATCCGCGGTGGACGAGGTCGAGGATGTGCGGGTTCGGGCACTCCTCGAACAGCACCGCGTGGAACTCGAGGTTGAGTTCGGTGAAGCGGTGCGGTTCGAAGTCGTCGAGGGTGCGGCGCATCCGCTCGTTGACCTCGCGGGCGCGGTGCAGGTGCTCCGTCGTGAGCGCCGGAGCCGACAGGGCGGTCGCGGCGCCCTCGACGAGCGCGAGGGTCTGCATGGTGTGCAGGTACTCGGTCTCCTCGATGAGGGCGACCTGCGCACCGATGTTGCGCTCGAACGTGACGAGCCCCTCGGCCTCGAGGCGGCGGATCGCCTCGCGCACGGGCACGACGCTCACGTCGAGCTCGCCCGCGATCGTGCCGAGCACGAGCCGGTACCCGGGCACGTAGCGCCCGTCGTCGATGCGCTCGCGGATGAAGCGGTAGGCGCGCTGCGACTTGCTCTCGGGCGTCACGGGGTGTCCTGCCGCTCGGCTTCGTAGCGTGCCCGCCACTCCGCGTTCATCGGGAACAGCCCGTCGACGGATGCCCCGCCCGCGACCTGTTCGGCGACCCACGCCTCCTCGGCCTCCTGCACGACCGCCTCGGCCACGACCTCGGCCAGGAGCTGCGGCGGGATCACGATCACCCCGTCGCCGTCGCCCACGATGACGTCGCCGGGCTGCACGGCCGCGCCGCCGCAGGCGATCGTGACGTCGACCTCCCACGGCACGTGCCGACGGCCGAGCACGCTCGGGTGCGGGCCCTGCGAGAACACGGGGATCTCGAAGCCCGCGACGGCGTCGAAGTCGCGGACGCCGCCGTCGGTCACGATGCCGGCCGCGCCGCGCACCTGGGCCCGGAGGGCGAGCACGTCGCCGACGGTTCCGGTGCCGCGCTCGCCGCGGGCCTCGACCACGAGTACCTCGCCCGGCTCGACGGTGTCGAACGCGAGCTTCTGCGCGTTGAACCCACCGCCGTGGCTCGCGAACAGGTCGGGCCGGAACGGGATGAACCGGAGCGTCTTCGCAAGGCCGACCAGGCGGTCGCCCGGGTGGTTCGCGCGCACGCCCTCGATGAACACGTCGTGGTAGCCGCGCTTGCGCAGCGCGACCGAGAGGGTCGCGACGGCGACGCCGCCGATCGCGGCGCGGAGCTCGTCGGTGAGCACGGACGGGGCGGATGCCGCGGGTGCCGTCGCCCGGCCGGCGGCCACGGCCGCTGCGAGCTCGGCCTCCGAGCCCCAGGCCTCGATGCGCTGGTCGTCGTCGATCGCGGGCTTCGAGCCGAAGTCGCCGAACGGCACGTCGCCCTGCGTCACGGTCGTGACGAGGCGGCCGGTCGACGGCGAGCCCGCGGCATCCGGAGCATCGACCTCGACCTCGACGACGTCACCGGGCAGGACGACCGAGGAACCCGCGGGCGTGCCCGTGAGGATCACGTCGCCCGGTTCGAGGGTGAGGTGCTGCGAGAGGTCGGCGACGAGTCGGCCGAACGGGAAGAGCAGGGTGTCGGAGGTGTCCTCCTGCACGAGCGCGCCGTTGACCCAGGTGCGCACGCGCCAGCCGCCCTCGTCGGCGACGCTCGCGGGGATCAGCACCGGGCCGAGCGGCGTGAAGCCGTCTCCGCCCTTGTTGCGCACGTTCGATCCCTTGTCGGCGGCGCGCAGGTCGTAGACGCCGAAGTCGTTCGCCGCGGTGACGGCGGCCACGTGCCGCCAGCCGTCGGCGGGGGAGACGTGGCGGGCGCGCTCGCCGATGACGATGGCGATCTCACCCTCGAACGCGAGCAGCTCGGTGCCCGCGGGGCGTTCGATCGTGCCGCCGGTGCCGGAGACCGACGACGCGGGCTTCAGGAAGTAGCTGGGCTGGGCGGGCGTGCGTCCGCGTTGCGCGGCCCTCGACGGGTAGTTGAGGTGCACGGCGATGATCTTGCCCGGCGTTGCGATGGCGGTCATGGACATCCTCGTCTGGTGATATCTGAAATGATATACGATCTGGGGAGATCGGCAAGCCCTGAGGGCGGCCGGTCAGTAGGAGGCGCGCGGTTCGCCCGAGGCATCCGTCTCCGGCTGCGGGATGAACCGGTCGGCGAGGGCCTCGGTGGCGCGGGCCAGCAGCGCGACATCGGCGCCGACGAACACGAGCGAGGCGCCCGCGGCGAGATAGCGGTCTGCTGCCGCGGGTGCGAACGCGTTGACGGCCGACGGCTTGCCCGCGGCCTGCGCGGCCGCGATGCCCGCGAGCACCGACGCGACGACCTCGGGGTGCTCCTGCTGCCCGAGCAGCCCCATCGATGCGGCGAGGTCGGACGGGCCGAAGAAGACGCCGTCGACGCCGTCGACCGCGAGGATCTCGTCGACATTCGCCGCGGCGGTCGCCGATTCGACCTGCACGAACAGCGTGATGGTCGACGACGCGTCGTCGAGGTAGCCCTCGACCCGGTTCCAGCGAGACGACCTGGCGAGGGCGCTGCCGACGCCGCGAATGCCGAGCATCGGATAGCGCACCGCGCGAACGATCTCGGCCGCCTGATCGGCCGTGTCGACCATTGGGACGAGCAGGTTCTGCGCGCCGATGTCGAGGTAGCGCTTGAGCGTGACCGCGTCGCCGAACGGCGGTCGCACGAGCGGCGCGACCGGATAGGCGGCGACCGCGTGCAGCTGTGCGAGCACCGACTCGAGGTCTGCGGGGGAGTGCTCGGCGTCGATGAGCACGACGTCGAGGCCCGAGCCGGCGACGATCTCGGCGTTGGTCGCGCTTCCGGCGCACGACCAGCCGCCGACGAGCGGGCGATCGGATGCCGCGATGCGGGCGCCGAGCGTCGGCGGGAGGGTCATTCGAATCGGCATGAGACGGTTCCCAACTCCCGGTAGTCGGCGTGCACTGTGTCGCCGCGCTCGACCCACATGGGCCGCGTGAACGACCCGGCGAGGATGATCTCGCCGGCCTCCAGCGACTGGTCGTGCTGGGCGAGCTTGTTCGCGAGCCACGCGACGCCCATGGCCGGGTGTCCGAGCACCGCCGCAGCGACGCCCGACTCCTCGATGGTCTGGTTGCGGAAGAGCAGCGCCGAGACCCACCGGAGGTCGACTTGGTCGACCTTCACGGGCCGGCCGCCGATGACCATGGCGCCCATCGCCGCGTTGTCGCTGATGGTGTCGACGATCGTGCGCCCCGGCATCTCGACGTGCGAGTTCAGGATCTCGAGCGCCGGCACGACGTGCGCCGTGGCGTCGAGCACGTCGAAGATCGTGACGTTCGGGCCGGCGAGCGGCTTGGCGAGCACGAACGCGAGCTCGACCTCGATGCGCACGTTCGAGAACCGGTCGAATTCGACGGACGCGCCCGACTCGATGACCATGTCGTCGAAGATCACGCCGTAGTCGGGCTCGGTGATGCCCGTCGCGACCTGCATGACCTTCGAGGTGAGTCCGATCTTGCGGCCGACCCGGCGGGCGCCGGTCGCCTCGCGCCGATCGGCCCAGAGCTTCTGCACGGCGTACGCGTCGTCGACGGACATGCCCGGGTTGCGGGCCGTCAGCAGCGGCACGACGGATCGCTCGCGATCGGCGACGAGCAGTTCGTCGGCGATCGCCTCGATGCGGCTGGGTTCGAGCACGGGGGAACTCCACTTCGTCGGGGCCTGCTGCGATCGTATACGATCTGTCGTCGACGCGCACCCGATGCATCACGTCACGCCGACAGCGGGGGACCTCGCGCGACGCCCTCGTCGGCACTACGGTTTCGGTGTGGGCGTGAGACGTACGATCACCGGGCCGGGGTCGCTCGCGAAGTCGTTCGCGAAGATGCGATCGAGTCTGGCTCGTTCCCAACGGTTCCAGATCGAGCCGTTCACCGGCTTCCAGCGACGGATCAATCGCGGCATCGACGTTCCCGGCCTTCCCCGTGGTCGACGTCGAGAAGGCTCCAGCTGGGCGATCTGCCTCGTCAAGAACGAGGAGGACGTCATCGAGTTCACCGTCCGGCACATGCTCGCTCAGGGCGTGGCCGGCGTCATCGTCGTCGACAACGGCTCGTCGGATCGGACCGGCGTCATCCTCGACCGTCTCGCGCGCCAGGATCGGCGGGTGCACGTGGGCGTCGACCGGGAGGAGCGGTTCTTCCAGGGGCGCAAGATGTCCTACCTCGCGCACCTGGCTTGGCGTGCCGGCGCGGATTGGGTCATACCGTTCGATGCCGATGAGCAGTGGTTCGCTCCAGGGCTCAAGTTGGCCCCCTACCTCGCGACCCTGACCGTCGACTCCGTTTCGTGCGAGTATCGCCATGTCTATCCGCTTCCCGGCGAGGAGTTGCTCGTGCCCGGGGGCGGCTCGTCGGTGCAGGTCGAATGCGAGCCCACCGGCTGGTCGAAGGTCGCGTTCCGCGCTCGCCGCTGGGTCTGGATAGACGAAGGCAACCACCGGCTCCTCGACGACGCCGAAGCACCGGGCCGCGGGCTGCAGATGCTGCACTATTCGGCACGTTCGCTGGGTCAGTACGCACGCAAGACGGAAGAGGGCGTGGCGGCGCTCGAGCGCGCCGGCATGAGTCAGGTGATCGGGTATCACTGGCGGCAGTGGGCTGTGCTGACCCCGCAGGAACGTGAGCAGGCGTGGCGCTCGTACCTCGACGGACACGCGGGCCTGCTCCAACCGGAGCCGGGGAACCGCGTCGTCGTCGATGATCCCGGCACGTGGCGCACCTGGGATCCCGAGCATCGGTTGACCCGGGTCGATTCCACGCCGGGACCGCCGCCGCCATAGCCTGCCGCCGCCATAACCTGCCGACGTCACGGCCGGTCGACCCGAACGACTCGCCGAGGCCCTCGCCGTCGAGCGTGCCGCGGGGCGGGTCGCCGCGGCATCCGCTCAGCTGTTCACGCGGATGATCTCCTCCTGGTACGGCGCGACGACCGTGCCCGAGATGCGGCAGTCGAGCAGGAGGAACTGGCGTTCGGCGACCGGACGCGACGCCCACGTCGCGAGCGCCTCGAGGTCGGCGAGCTCGCGCACGACGACGCCCTCGGCCCCGACGGCCGCCGCGAGTCCGGCGAAGTCCACCTCGGGGATCAGCATCGGTTCGCGAGCGAGGCCCTTGAGTCCGTAGAGGTTGATCTCGGCGCCGTACGCGGCGTCGTTCCAGACGACGGCGACGCCCCGGCCGCCCGCGGTGCGCACCGCGGACTCGAGGTCGGCGAGCGCCATGAGCCCCCCGCCGTCGCCCGTCGTGAGCACGATGGCCGAGTCGGGCTTCGCCGCCGCAGCACCCGGCACGCTCGCGAAGCCGAGTCCGATCGACTGGAACGCCGTGCCGACCATGATCATGCGGTCGGGCGAGGCGACCGGCCAGTACATGTTCGCCCAGCCGATGAAGTGCCCGCCGTCGGAGACGACGACGCGATCCTCGGGCAGCAGTTCGCCGATGCGCCTGGCGACCGCCCGCGGGTCGAGACGCCCGTCGTCGGCGAGGCCGTCGGGGCTCGGTGCGATCGGCTGTTCGCGGAGCGCCGCGATCTCGACCGATTCGCGCCATCCGGCGCCGCCCCGAGCCTGTCGAAGGGTTGCCTCCGCGCCGAGCGCGCCGAGCGCGCCGAGCGCGTCGAGCGCGTCGAGCTCCTCGAGCTCCTCGACGATCGCGCGCGCGACGAGCCCCGCGTCGCCGCGCACGAATCCACCGACGTGCGGATGCGTCGAGGCCGGCAGGATGTCGACCTGGAACACCCGCGTGCCCGGCGCGAAGAGGTCGCCGAACCGCATCGTGAACTGGTTGAGCGAGGCGCCGAACACGACCGCGACGTCGGCCTCGCGCACGAGCTCCATGGCGCCCTCGGCGCCGAAGCCGCCCGTGACGCCGAGATCGAAGCGCTCGTCGGGGAACACGCCCCGGCCGAGCGCCGTCGACGCGGTCACCGCGCCCGTCGCCTCGGCGAGCTCGCCGAGGGCGGCAACCGCGTCGGCGCCCGCGAGCCAGGCCCCGCGACCGGCCAGCAGGAACGGCCGACTCGCACCGGCCAACGCCGCCGCGATCTCGGTGACGACCCCGCCCGCGAACGGCCCGCGCGGTGCGAGCGGCGTCGGCAGGCGCAGGTCGGGGGCCGGCTGCACGGCGCCCGCGTCGAGCGCCGCGAGGTCGTAGGGGATCGCGAGCACGACGGGCACGCGGTACGAGAGCGCGTGCTCGATGGCCAGGATCGTCGTGGCCGCGGCATCCGTTCGCCCGACCGTGTACGTGCGCGCGCCCACGGCGGAGGCGAGTGCGATCTGGTCGACGTCCCACGGTCGCGGGCCCGAGGTCGGCTCGTCGCCGACCACGAGCACGAGCGGCACGTGGGCCTGCGCGGCCTCGGCGAGCGCGGTGAGCGTGTTCGTGAACCCGGCGCCGTACGTCGCGGTCGCCGCCGCGATCCGGCCGGAGGCGCGGAAGTGCGCATCGGCCGCGACCACGCCGCCGGCCTCGTGCCGCACGGCCGTGAAGCGCACCTCGGTCGCACGCTCGAGGGCGTCGAGGAAGTACGCGTTGCCGTTGCCCATGACCCCGAAGACGTGGTCGAGGTGGGCTGAGAGCGCGGCGGCGACGTGGGCGGAGACGGTGGTGGTCGTGGGCATGGCGAAGTCCTTCGAGAGACGGTGAACGGATGCTGATTCCGTATGTGTCTCGCGCGGCCGGCGACGTGTCGACCGGGCTTCGTGCCCCTTTTGCGAGCACCGGCGCACTGTTGCGCCTGAACGTGACGAGTATACGACCGTGATCGGCAGCCGACTCCGCGGCCGACGGCAGCGGCGCCGACCGTCGCCGCTGCGGGCGAACGCCTTGCGGTTCGCTTTCCGTCGTGCCTATAGTTTCCAGATGGAAAGCGAATCTTCGGCCGTACCCTCACCGCCCGGCGCGATGTCTGCTGCCGCAGCATTGGCGCAGGCTGCGACCGTGCGCGAGTCGGCCGAGCAGCGGGGGCCGTCGCGCGGGTACCTGGTGCTGCTCGTCGCGAGCGCCCTGTTCGTCTCGGGGTACGTCGGCGCGTTCCTGATCCTCGTCGCGGGGCAGAATCCCACGGATGCCGGTGGGTCGAGCTCGGCGGTCTTCCTCCTGCTCATTCCGAACCTGTGCTTCTCCGGGCTCGTCGAGGGTGCTCGGGCGCGTTTCGGTGTGCGCAGCCGCACGCCGCGCCGCGCGATCGTCGCCTACGTGATCCTGCTCGCAGCGTTCGTGGCGGCGGCGGCCGTCATGATCTTCGGCGTCGACCTTCCGGCCTGGTCGCTCGTGCTGTTGCCCGCGCTGCTCTTCGTGACGATGGCCGCCAGGCCCCTCCGCCAGCTGCTGCGGCCCAACGGAGCACAACCCGCCGAACGCTGGACGAACCTGCCGATGCGCGCGCCGGCGCGCGTCATGACAGCCCTCCTCGGTCTCCTGTTCGGGCTGCTCACCGCGACCAGCGCGCTGCCGGGCTTCACGTTCGTGACGCTGGGGGCGATGGTGCTCATCCTCATGACCATGGCCGCCCGCACGACCGAGTGGGGCTTCCTCGCGGTCGGCCACGCCTGGGGCCCGCTGCACTGGATCGCGTTCGGCCTCGTCTCCTGCGTCATGTTCGGCATCGCCGTGCAACTCGCTGCGGCGCCCGTTACGGTGCCGGTCGCGTGCGTGGCGGGCGCGTTCGTCTTCCTCGTCATGCTCATCGCCGCGCTGCTGCCGCGCACGCGCCGCGCCGGTCGCGAGCGGTAGCGGGCCGTGGCGCACGCGCGGCACCAGCTCGACGACGCGTTCCTCACCCCGGTGCGGTTCTCGCTCGTGGCCGCGCTCGGACGCGACACCGAGATGGACTTCGCGGCCCTGCGCGACCTGCTCGAGGTCTCCGACTCGGTGCTGAGCAAGGCGATCTCGCATCTCGACGGGCTCGGCTACGTCCGGGTGACGAAGGGGTACGCGGGCAACCGCCCGCGAACCTGGGTCGCGACGACCAGGGCGGGCGCTTCGGCGTTCGATCGGCATGTGCGGGCGTTGCGGGTCATCGCCGGGGGCGTGGGGCGCGACGACGAGACGCCGTGAACGGCGGTTCGACCGCGGCGTCCGAGCCCGGCATTCGATCGCGGACGACCGCGGCATCCGATCGCGAACGACCGCGCCCCGTGTGCGGCAGGATGGACGCGTGAAGACGATTCAGCTGCGCCGCTATGTCCTCGTCGATGGAGAGTACGACGCCTTCGTCGCATGGTGGGAGTCCACCATGCCGAGGGTCCGTCCCGCCGCCGGGTTCGCGATCGAGTTCGCCTACGGCATCCGCGAGTCGAACGAGTTCGTGTGGGCCGTGAGCGCCGAGGGCGACCGCGACGCCTTCCTCGAGCTCGAGGCGACCTACCTGGCCTCCGATGCGCGCGCCGCGGCGTTCGAGGGCGTGCCGCAGCGCGTCGCCGCCTACGACATCCGCTTCGCCGAAGACGTGTCGCCCGCCTGACCGGGCCGACCTGGCCGACCGAGCGAAGCGGCTGATCAGCCGACCCACCTGATCGGATGTCGCGTCGCGCCGTCCGCGCGCTGACGATCAGGCGCCGGCGCGACCCGCGTTCACCGCGTCGGCGATGCGGTACTCCCACAACCAGGCCGTGTCGGTGGTCGCGCGCGGCTTGCCGAAGTAGGCCCGCAGGAACGCGTCGCGAACCGGGCGGAACGCTCCGGGCGCCTTGCCCGAGCTGCTGGCCTTGCCCTGCGCGATGACCCGCTCGACGCGCGGTCTGCGCAACGCCTCGTATCGATCGAGCGCCGCCGTCACGCCGGTCGTGGAGCCGGTCGGGCCGCGGTCGGCCAGCAGCAGCCCGAGGGCGAGACCGTCTTCGAGCGCCATCGACGCGCCCTGTCCTGACGAAGGCGAAGCGGCGTGCGCGGCGTCGCCGATGAGCACCGCGGCCCCACGGTGCCAGACTGGAACGCGCGGGAAGTCGTACATCGGCCACGCCGGGTGGATCGGGTCGCTGGCCTCGAGGACCCGGGTCGCGACGGGGTCGTCGCGTCGCACGAGGTCGAGCAGCCTGCTGCGCCAGGTCTCGCCCGAGATGCCGGCGAGCTGCGCCCGATCGGGCTCGCGGCGCTCGGCGGGGTTCGCGAACCACCACACGTCGCCGTCGCCGGAGGCGAGCCACGAGAAGAACGTGTCGCGGCCGAACATCATGTGCATGAGCCCGGGCTCGGTCGGCACCTCGACGCCCGAGGCGAAGCCGCCCGTGTTGAGCAGCCCGAGGTACCTGGCCTTCGGGGCGCGCGGATCGAGGAGTGATCGCACGGTGGAGCCGATGCCGTCGGCGCCGACCAGCAGCGACCCGGAGGCGCTCGTGCCGTCGGCGAATCGGGCGGTCGCCGAGGCGTCGGTCGTCTCGAGCCCGACGATGCGTCGGCCGTGGTGGATCGGGATCCCGGCTTTTCGCACGGCGTCGAGGAGCGCGCCGTACAGCTCGGTGCGACGCACCGACATCGTGCCCTCGCCCATCGGGAATGAGGTGAGCGCGGTGCCGTCCCCGAGGCCGAGCTGCATGCGCGAAGTGGGGATGCCGGCGAGCGGCCGAACGCCCAGTTCGCGCAGCACGGCGACGCCGTTGACCGCGAGGGTGAGCCAGGCGCCGACACCGTCGGAGGGCGTCGGTCGGGCTTCGTAGACCGCGCTCTCGATGCCTGCGCGGTGGAGTGCCAGTGCGGCGGCGGCGCCCGCGACGCCGCCGCCGATGATGATCGCGTTCATGTCTCGTTCCCTCCCCGCCGACCTTTGCCGGTCGAGCTCGCTGCCATAGTCAATCATTAACTAATCGGGTATGCAACTATTCGGTCACGCAACTATGCTGAGCGCATGCCGCCCGCTGCGAATCGCCGGTCGCCGACCGCCCTCGTCGTGCTCGCGACGCTCGCCGAGCGCCCGTTGCACACGTACGCCCTGCACCGGCTGCTGCAGGAACGCGGCAAGACCGAGGTCGTCGCGATCCCCACGCGAGCGTCGCTCTACCCGGTGCTCGACCGGCTCCAGCGCAGCGGCCTGATCGCCGTCGACCGCGTCGAGCGCGAGCCGGGCCGCCCCGAACGCACGGTCTACCGCGTGACCGAACTCGGCGAGTCGACGGTCGCCGAGTGGCTTCGGCACTACCTCTCCAGCGAGTCCACCGAGCGGGCCGGGTTCACCGCCGCGCTCTCGTTCGCCATGCTCCTCCCGCCCGCCGAGGTCGCCGATGCGCTCGACCGGCGGCTGGCGAAGCTCGCGGCCGAACGTGCGTCGCTCCGCGACGGGCTCGCGGCGGGAGATGAACTCGGTCTGCCCGAGCTCTTCCAGCTCGACGAGCGGTACCGCATCGCGCTGCTCGACGCCGACCTCGCGCACCTCGAGCAACTGGTTCCGCGGCTCCGGTCCGGCGAACTGGCCTGGGACCGCGAGTGGATCGCCGCGGTCGCGGCACGCCTCGGAGCCGAACCGCCGCATGCGTGACCCCGGCTCGCCGCGGCATCCGACCCCCGAGTCGACCGCGGCATCCGATCACGCATCCGGCCTCACTGTACGTCGGGTCGTGGCGCGAGCGCAGCGATCAACGCGGTGTACAGCACGCGTCCAGGCTCCGGCATCGTACGATCGAGGCATCCCCCGGAAGTGAATGCGGCCGACGCTGCCCACCGGCATGCGCGTCCGCGGAGACTGGTCGACGACGCCCACCGCCTGTGCCTCGCGACCGAGAGAGAAGATCGTGAGCCACGAATTCGACGCCAGCCGTGCCCGATGGATCGCCCGAGAGGAGCTCGCCGAGCGGATGATCCCGCTCATCGGCGGCCTCTACCGCGAGCACGGAGTGGTCACCTCGATCCACGGCCGCCGCCTCATCAACCGCTCGCCGATCGAACTGCTGAAGGCGCACCGCTTCGCGCGCCAGGCCGGCGAGGTCGAGCTCGACCCCGCCGACACGATGCGCGTGCTCGAGGCGCTGCACGAGATCGCACCCGACCCGGCGTCGATCGACATCGCACGGCTCGTTTCGCGATACGCGGCGGCCGGTGCGGGCGAGGGGCAGGGCGAGCGGATGCCGCTGGCCGACTTCCTGCGCACCGAACTCGCGCCCGTGCTCGCGCCCGAGGCCGCCGACGGCGCGGCCCGCCCCGTGCGCGAGGGCACCGACGTCGTGCTCTACGGCTTCGGCCGCATCGGACGCCTGCTCGCGCGGATCCTCATCGCCCACGCGGGCGACGCCACCGGCCTGCGGCTGCGCGCGATCGTCGTGCGAAAGGGCTCGGCGAACGACCTCGTGAAGCGCGCGAGCCTGCTGCGCCGCGACTCGGTGCACGGCCCGTTCGCGGGCACCATCGAGGTCGACGAGGAGGCCAACACGATCCTCGCGAACGGCACGCTGATCCAGGTGATCCACGCGAACGACCCCGCCGCGATCGACTACACGGCCTACGGCATCCACGACGCGATCGTCGTCGACAACACCGGACGCTGGCGCGACGAGGAGGGGCTCTCGCAGCACCTCCGCTCCACGGGCGTCGCGCGCGTGCTGCTCACGGCGCCGGGCAAGGGCGCGATCAAGAACATCGTGCACGGCATCAACGACGGCGACATCGCGGCATCCGACCGCATCCTCTCGGCCGCGTCGTGCACGACGAACGCGATCACGCCCGTGCTGAAGGCCGTCGAAGACGCGTACGGCGTCGTGCGCGGGCACGTCGAGACCGTGCACTCGTTCACGAATGACCAGAACCTCATCGACAACTTCCACGCGGGCGACCGGCGCGGGCGCTCGGCGGCCCTGAACATGGTCATCACCGAGACCGGTGCGGCCAAGGCCGTCGCGAAGGCGCTGCCGTCGTTCGCCGGCAAGCTCACGGGCAGTGCGATCCGCGTGCCCACGCCCGACGTGTCGCTCGCGATCCTCAACCTGCAGCTCGAGCGCCCGGCCGCGAAGGACGAGCTCAACCGCTACCTGCGGCAGGTCTCGCTCACCTCGCCGCTGCGCCAGCAGGTCGACTACATCGAGTCGGCCGAGGTCGTCTCGACCGACTTCGTGGGCTCGAGCCGTGCGGGCATCGTCGACGGGCTCGCGACGATCGCCGACGGCACCGACGCGGTGCTCTACGTCTGGTACGACAACGAATACGGCTACTCGTGCCAGGTCGTGCGCGTCATCGAGGCGATGGCGGGCACGCACCCCGTGGTGCTGCCGGCGCGCGAGCCCGTCGTGCTCGCCTCGGTGTCCGCTCGCGACGACGTCGATGCCCCGGCGGAGCTCGTCGCCGGCTGACGCGACGCCGCCTGAGATGCGCGGATGCCGCGGACCGACGTGTTCGGCCCGCGGCATCCGTCATCTCGTGCTCAGCGGTCGAAGACGCCCAGGTTCTGCAACCGCAGCCGACCGACGGTCGAGATCTTCGTCGCGTCGAACGGCTGCGCCGCGACCGTCTCGCCCACCTGCAGCCCCTCCCGCACCCTGAGGGTCTCTGCGGTCCTGAGCGTCTCTGCGGTCCTGAGGGCTTCGGCGGTCTTCAGCGCCTCGGCCGCCTTGAGCTGCTCGGCGACCCGCAGGCCCTCGGTCACCCTCAGCGTCTCGTCCTGCTGGAGCTTCTCGGCCCGCTGAAGTGCCTCGGTGCGCTCGAGCACGACCGCGTCGCCGAACTCGATCTGCAGGCGCGCGATGTCGCGCCAGTCGAACTTCGGATCCGGTGTCGGCTTCTCGAAGTCCCCGGGCTTCACGCGGATGTCGAGGTCCTTGATGCGCCGGGTCCAGCAGGCGATGACCTTCGGGAGATCGTCGCCGTTGTACCCCTCGAACCAGCCCTCGGCCTCGAACCTCGTCTGCCCGATGGCCGCACCGGTCTGGTCGGCGACCGTGCAGACCACGTCGGCGCCCAGGCGGATGCCGCCCGGCGAGGTCAGCCCGAGCTCGAACGTCACGGGGTCGACCGTGGTGTCGACCGCGAACGTCGAGCCGTCGAACGGCACCTGCACGACCCCGTTCCCGCTCGGGACGGGCACCCCGCCGACCGTCCAGGTCGCCGTCGGCGCGGTCGCGGACGGCTGCCCGATCCCGCCGAACCCGACGGTCGACACCGTGAAGATCTCGAGCGTCGACGTCGCGTACGTGCCGCGGCGAACCGTGTCGCCGCAGGGCGTCTGCTCGGTCGTCTCGGTGCCGACGACGCCCAGGGTGTCTTCGTTGCGGAGGCGCGAGGCCACGGTCACCGTGCGGTTCGCCGGCCCGTTCGAGACGCGCAGGTCGACCCAGGTTCGGTCGTCGGCCACGCCGACGATCGTGACGGTGAGGTTGCTCGAGTCGACCGCCACGTCGGTATCGATCGAGTTGAGCGGCACGACGCCGCGGTACCAGGTGCGCGGACCGGTGCCGGGGACATCCGTCAGCGAATGCACCACGACGCCCTCGCGCGACAGGTCGGGCCCCACCGGATCGAGGCCGGCGTCCCACCCGGTGGCCGTGCGGAACTCGACGTAGATGCGGCCGACGCCGCTCGCCGGCTCGCCCGCGGGGTGCAGCACGAGCAGCGTCGGCTGTCGGCCGGCACCCTGGCGCGCGACATCCGCCGACGCGCTGCGCAGTCGAACCGAGACCGAGCCCGTCGTCGGGAACGGGCGCTCGACGACCGAACCGGCCATCGCGTCCGGCAGCTGTCGATGCAGGTGCGCGCGCGACACGTTCGGACCGGCGGAGCCGAATGCGCCGGGCGTCGGCCACCCGGCGACGGCCGTGAGGCTGCGCGTCGGCGACGAGTCCCAGCGCGGGCCCGCACCGAGCCACCGCTCCCCGAACGACGCCGACGACATCAGGTCGAACGGCGAGCCGTAGACCGGGTCCTCGACGACCGTCGCATCGTTCGGATCCCAGTCGGCCCCGTTGTTCAGCAGGCCGTAGCTGTGCTCGAAGCCGAGCACGTGCCCGACCTCGTGCGCCATGAAGGTGTGGTTGCTCGACGCGATCGGGAGCACGGCGACCGGGAATCCGCGCACGGTCGTGGCGCCGGCGTCGAAGCCCTGCGTGATCGTGGCAGCCTCACCGGGCAGCCCGGCCTTCGGATTCGGGATCTGGCGGTTGCCGGGGTACGTGAGCACGACCACGCCCTGGAAGCCGGCCAGCGGGTCGCTCCCCGGGAACTTCGCCCGCAGCGCGTCGATCGCGAGCTCGGCCTGGGTCGCTCGCCGCACGCTGTCGCCGAGGGTGATGTCCACCCACGGCATGAGGGCCGTGTCGATGAAGTCGAGGTGCTTGCGCGTGGTGTCCTCCCAGTACCGGAGCACTGAGGAGGAGCCGACCATGAGGAGGTCGATGAAGGGCTGGTCGCCGAGGGCAGGCGCGGCCGGGTCGTGCCGGGCTCGGATGATGGCGAGTTTCACGGGCTTCGTCATGCGCCGATCCTCCGGCGTGCGGCCGCCCCCGGCATCCGGACTACCCCTGAGCGGCGCGGGCACCGCGGGCCGCCGTAGGCTTGGCGCATGAGCGCCGAAGCCGTCATCGTCGATGTGATCCGTACTCCGGCGGGCCGGGGCAAGCCGGGCGGCCTGCTCTCGGGCGTGCATCCGGTCGACCTGCTGGCGGGCGTGCTCGACTCGCTCGTGAACCGCAACGACCTCGACCCCGGTCTCGTCGACGACGTGATCGGCGGATGCGTCAGCCAGGTCGCCGAGCAGTCGTACAACGTGACCCGCAACGCCGTGCTGGCCGCCGGGTTCCCCGAGCACGTGCCGGGCACCACGATCGACCGCCAGTGCGGGTCGAGCCAGCAGGCGGCGACGTTCGCGGCGCAGGCCGTGCTGGCCGGCCAGGCCGACATCGTCATCGCGTGCGGCGTCGAGTCGATGAGCCGCGTGCCGCTCGGCTCGAGCGCGGCCGGCGCCGACCCGTACGGCAGCCGCATCCGCTCGCGCTACCCCGACGGGCTCGTGAACCAGGGCGTCTCGGCCGAGCTCATCGCGGCGAAGTGGGGCCTCTCGCGCGCCGAGCTCGACGCCTACGCGGCTCGCTCGCATGCGCTCGCCGCAGTCGCGGGGGAGTCGGGTGCGTTCGCGACCGAGGTCGTGCCCGTGCCAGGCCTCGACGCGCACGCCTCGCTCGCCGACGAGACCGTGCGCCCCGGCACCACGGCCGAGGGGCTCGCCGGCCTGAACCCGGCCTTCCGCACCGACGCGCTGGCCGAGCGGTTCCCCGAGCTCGACTGGCGCATCACGCCCGGCAACTCCTCGCCGCTCACCGACGGCGCATCCGCCGCCCTCATCATGAGTGCGGATGCCGCAGAGAAGCTCGGACTGACGCCCCGCGCGCGATTCCGCTCGTTCGCCGTCGTGGGCAGCGATCCGCTGTACATGCTCACCGGCGTGATCCCGGCGACCGAGCGCGTGCTCGCCCGCGCCGGCCTCGGCCACGACGACATCGACGCCTACGAGGTGAACGAGGCGTTCGCGTCCGTTCCGCTCGCCTGGCTCGCCGAGACCGGGGCGGAGGTCGCGAAGCTCAACCCCCGGGGCGGCGCCATCGCCCTCGGCCACGCGCTCGGGTCCTCGGGCACGCGCCTGCTCACGACCCTCGTGAACCAGCTCGAGGCCACCGGCGGGCGCTACGGGCTGCAGACCATGTGCGAGGGCGGCGGCATGGCCAACGCCACGATCATCGAACGCGTCTAGCGAACGCGGACCCACCCCTCAGACCCGCACCACCCCTCGATCGGTCGCATGTGGTCGGAATGATGGACGTATTCCGACCACATGCGACCGAACGAACGAACGAAAGGACCCCGAACCCATGCAGCTGACCGACGCAGGCGCGATCGTCACCGGAGGCGCCTCCGGGCTCGGGCGGGGCACGGCCGCCGTGCTCGCCGCAGCCGGCGCCCAGGTGGTCATCCTCGACCTCCCCGGCTCACCCGGCGAGCAGACCGCGCAAGAGCTCGGCGATCGCGTGCGCTTCGCACCGGCCGACGTCACCGACGAGGCCTCCGTGCAGGCGGCGATCGACCTCGTGCAGCAGCGTGCGCCGCTCCGCGTGGCCGTGAGCTGCGCGGGCATCGCGACGGCCGGCCGCACGGTCGGGCGCGACGGACCCCTCGCGCTCGACGCGTTCGAGCGCACCATCCGCATCAACCTCATCGGAACGTTCAACGTCGCGCGGCTCGCGGCGGCCGCGATGTCGGCCAACGACCCCGTCGTCGTGCAGACCCTGCCTGGGGTGCCCGACACCGCCGAGCGCGGGGTCATCGTCAACACCGCCTCGGTCGCGGCCTTCGACGGCCAGATCGGGCAGGCCGCCTACTCGGCCTCGAAGGGCGGCGTCGCGGCCATGACCCTGCCGCTCGCGCGCGACCTCTCGAAGCTGCTCATCAGGGTCGTCACGATCGCGCCGGGCATCATGCAGACGCCCATGATGGCGGGCATGCCGCCCGAGGTGCAGGCCTCCCTCGAGGAGCAGATCCCGCATCCCTCGCGCATGGGCACGCCCGCCGAGTACGCCGGGCTCGTGCGCCACATCGTCGAGAACCCGCTGCTGAACGGCGAGACGATCCGCCTCGACGGGGCGATCCGCATGGGGCCGAAGTAACCGCTCGAACCTGCGCCCGCCGCGCCCGGCGGTGAACATGACGAGGGGCGGATGCCGCGGCATCCGCCCCTCGTCCTGCGCCGGTCGTCGGGCCGGGCCGACCCCGACCTCAGTGGTTGGCGCTTGCGCGACGCGGGCTGCGGTTGCCCGGGAAGTCGAGCGTGCCGCGGCCGCCGCCGCGCACCGCCTTGACGATGCCGTCGATCGCATCCCAGGCGCAGGCGGCGACGACGCCCGCGACGAAGATCACCGACAGCACCCACTCCGCATCGGCGTCGAGGTGCGGTTCGATCACCGCGAGGAACTCGGGGCTGAGCAGGCGGCCTTCGACGAAGAGCCAGACCGCCGGAACCGCGAACGCCGCATTCAGCGCGACGTTCACGAGCGCGTTCACCCAGTTCCAGTCGCTGCGGTAGATCCAGACGGCGAAGGCGGCCTCGAGCGCGATGAGCACGAACAGGTACGGCAGCCAGAACGACCACAGATCGGGCGCGAGCAGCGGCACCGCGATGCGCTCGCCGTCGACCCAGACGACGCCGAACTGCTGCCACACGACGAACCCGGCGGCGATCACGAGCCAGACCAGGCTCGCGATGAGGTCGGCGCGGCGGTGCGGGCGCCGCACCTCCGGCAGTTGCGGGAGGTGCTCGGGCGTCCAGCCGAGCTCGGCGTCGGTGCCCGTGCCGAACCGCTCGATCATGGCGAACACGGCGGTCGTCCAGAACGCGAGCTGCACGGCGACGTTGATGCCGATGCCGATCGCCGCGCCGATGACCTCCCAGCCGCCGCCCGAGATCACGAGGCCGAGGGCGGCGACGCCTGCGACGGTCGCCGGCACGAACGACTCGAGGAAGAGCAGCAGTCGCTTCCAGATCAGGAAGTAGCGCGGCCCGATGAGCACGAGGGGTCGGTCGCTGTACGTCGCCGCGAGCGATGCAGGGTGGCCGAGCTCGATGAGAGCGTCGCGCTCGGCGGTCTCGGGGGTCGAGGCACCAGACTCGATGCGGGCGTCGATCGTGTCGGCGATGCGCTCGGCGAGGTCCCTCGAGAGGTCCTCGCGCTGCGCCGCGGGAAGGCTGCGCGTGGCCGCGAAGAGGTAGCGGTCGGTGAGGTCGGTCATGATGCGTCTCCGGTGGTGTCGGTGCCGGTGGTGTCGGCGCCGGTGGTGTCGGCGGGGCCGTTGCCGCCCGCTTGGTCGGTGGTGAGTCCGCCGAGGGCGTCGTCGATGCGGCGCCAGTCGGACCTGAGGGCGATCGCGAGCGCGTCGCCGGTGGGGCTCGTGCGGTAGAACTTGCGGGGCCTCGCCTCGTCGGTGTTCCACTCGCTCGTGAGCAGGCCCTGCTTCTCGAGGCGACGGAGCAGCGGGTACAGCGTGTTCGCGTCGACGAGGATGCCGAGGCCGTTCAGCGACTCGAGCAGCGCGTACCCGTAGTCGGGCGTGCGCAGGCGCACGAGGCAGGCGAGCACGACCGTGCCGCGGCGCAGCTCCTGCAGGTGCGCGGTCGTCGTCTCATCGGGGTTCATGCGTCACACGATACTGTGTGGCACACACTATTGCAACAGTCACTTCATCGTGACGGATGCAGCGGCGACCGGTTCGGGCGGCGAGCGGTGTCGAATTCAGGAGATCCACGCGGTTTCCGGCGCGTCGGGGTTCGCACGGCGGCGTGTCGCCGAGGCATCCTGAATTGCGCACAGGTCGAGGGATCAGGCGGTCGGGCGGATGCCGCGGGCGGGCGTTCTGCGGCCGGGTGCGCGGCCGAACTCCGGATGTCGCGGCCCCGCGTCCGGCGTGTCGCGCGACGTCTGCGGCGAGTCGACGCCCGCATCCGGAGTTGCGACGTGGCACCCGATGCTCGGCGGCTGCGAGCCCTTCTTACTGCTCGGCGTGCGCCTCGAGGAACGCGTACACCTCGGCGTCGTCGACGCCCGGGAACGTGCCGGAGGGCAGCGGCGAGAGCACGTGCGCGTGCAGGCGCGCACTCGGCCAGGCGCGCCCGGCCCAGCGCTCGGCGAGCCCGTCGGGCGCCCGACGGCAGCACGCCTCGTCGGGGCACGTCGACACGGCGCGCAGGGTCGTCTCGCGGCCGCGGAACCACTTCGCCTGCGCGAACGGCACGCCGACCGAGATCGAGAACTCCGCGGCATCCGTTCGGCCGGTCTGCGTGGCGCACCAGAACGTGCCGGCGGGCGTATCGGTGTACTGGTAGTTCTCGGTCGTGCGGTTGGTGTGCTCGAACGCGGTGCGCGCACTCCACTTCTTGCACACCCACTGGCCCTCGATCGAGCCCGTGACGTCGGTCGGCAGCGGCAGCCCGTCGTTCTCGTAGCCCTTCAGCAGGGCGCCGTCGCCTGCCACGCGCAGGAAGTGCACGGTCATGTCGAGGGAGGTCGTGGCGAGGTTCGTGAACCGCAGCGCCGCGGCCTCGTGCGTGACGCCGAATGCGTCGCGGAAGTCCTCGATGGCGAGCCGTTTCTCTTTCTTGGCCTGCTGCAGGAACGCGACGGAGGCGTCGAGCGGCATCAGGCAGGCTGCGGCGAAGTAGTTGATCTCGAGCCGCTGCCAGAGGAACTCGTCGTAGCTGGCCGGCGGCTGGTGGCCGAGCAGGCGGTGCGCCATGGCCTGCAGCGCCATCGACCGCAGCCCGTGCCCGCCCGGGATCGACGCGGGCGGCAGGTAGATCCGCCCGTTGTCGAGGTCGGTGATCGACCGCGTCGAGTCGGGCAGGTCGTTGACGTAGATGAGCTGGAATCCGAGCCGCTCGGCCATGACGCTCACCTCGCGGTGCGTGACCGCGCCCGTGCGGTGGCCGGCGGCCCGCACCTGCTCCTCGGCGAGCTGCTCGATGTCGGGCAGGTGGTTCGCGCGCTCGCGCATGCGCTCGCGGAGGTCGGTGTTGGCCCGTCGTGCCTCTTCGGGCGTCGCGATCGCCTGGCTGGCGCGACGCTGCAGCTCGCGGTGCAGGCCCACGATCGCCTCGAGGGTCTCGTCGCCGATGCCCCGGCCCGCGCGGATCGCCGGCAGCCCGAGGCTCGCGTAGAGCGGACTCGCCTGCGCGCGCCCGAGCTCGAGCTCGAGCGCCGCGCGAGGGCTCGGCGCCTCGCGCGAGAGCAGGTCTTCGAGCCCGATGCCGAATGCCGACGCGAGCGCGTCGAGCGTCGAGAGCTTGGGCTCGCGCTTGCCGTTCTCGATGAGCGAGAGCTGCGACCCCGCGAGCCCGACGGCCTCGCCCGCCTGGTCGAGGGTCATGCCGCGCTCGCCGCGGAAGTGTCGGATGCGCTGACCCAGGGTCGCGAGATCGGTGGTTCCGGCCTTCATGCCTTAAGCCTATCGAAAGAACTCACATTCTTAACACCTGAATTGCTCGGTCGGATGTCGCAATCCGCCGCATTCTGGAAACACGAACCGATTCCGGGGTCGCCGCGAGGCGAAACCGGCACCACAGAAGGGACGACGATGACCATCTCCGAGTTCACGCCCGGCACCGAGGCATCCGTCGACGCATCCGACACCGACCGCGCAGACGCACCGACCGCGACCAGCGCCGGCCGCGCCGCCGCGCACGGCACGACCGACGCCGATCTGCGCGCCTGGGTCGCCGAGGTCGCCGCGCTCACCAAGCCCGACGAGATCGTCTGGTGCGACGGCTCGAAGCACGAGGCCGACCTGCTCACCAAGCAACTCGTGGCCGAGGGCAAGCTGATCAAGCTGAACCCCGAGTGGCGCCCGAACAGCTATCTCGCACGTACCGACCCGCGCGACGTCGCCCGGGTCGAGGACCGCACCTTCATCTGCTCGACCTACGAGGAGGACGCCGGCCCCACGAACAACTGGCGCGACCCGAAGGCCATGCGCGGCGAACTCGACGACGTGTTCGACGGCTCGATGAAGGGCCGCACGATGTACGTCGTGCCGTTCTCGATGGGCCCGCTCGGCGGACCGATCAGCCAGCTCGGCGTCGAGATCACCGACTCCCCGTACGTCGTGCTCTCGATGGGCATCATGACGCGCATGGGCGAGCAGGTCTACCGCCTCATCGAGGCGGGCGACCCGTGGGTGCGCACCGTGCACTCGGTCGGACACCCGCTCGTCGACGGCGTCGGCCACCGCGTCGCCGAGGCCGACTGGCCCTGCAACGAGACGAAGTACATCGTGCAGTTCCCCGACTCGCGCGAGATCTGGTCGTACGGCTCGGGCTACGGCGGCAACGCCCTGCTCGCGAAGAAGTGCTTCGCGCTCCGCATCGCGAGCGTCATGGCCCGCGACGAGGGCTGGCTCGCCGAGCACATGCTCCTCATCAAGATCACCTCGCCCGAGGGTCGCAGCTACCACGTGGCGGCGGCGTTCCCGTCGGCCTGCGGCAAGACGAACCTCGCCATGCTGCAGCCGACGATCCCCGGCTGGAAGGTCGAGACGATCGGCGACGACATCGCCTGGATGCGCCCCGGCGCCGACGGCCGCCTGTACGCGATCAACCCCGAGGCCGGCTTCTTCGGCGTCGCCCCCGGTACGGGCGAGTCGACCAACCCGACCGCGGTCGACACGCTCTGGGGCAACACGATCTTCACGAACGTGGCACTGCGGCCCGACGGCGACGTCTGGTGGGAGGGCCTGACCGACACCGCGCCGGCCGAGCTCACCGACTGGGAGGGCAACCCGTGGACCCCGGCTTCCGGTCGGCCCGCGGCGCACCCGAACTCGCGCTTCACGGTCGCCGCAGCCCAGTGCCCGCAGATCTCCGACGACTGGGACGCGCACGACGGCGTGCCGATCGACGCGATCCTGTTCGGCGGCCGTCGCGCGACGAACGTGCCGCTCGTGGCCGAGGCCCGCAGCTGGAAGCACGGCGTCTTCATGGGCGCGACGATCTCGTCGGAGCAGACGGCGGCCGCCGAGGGCACCGTCGGGGAGCTCCGCCGCGACCCGTTCGCCATGCTCCCGTTCTGCGGCTACAACATGGCCGACTACTGGAGCCACTGGGTCAAGATGGGCCGCGTGCTCGGCACGAACGCCCCGAAGATCTTCCAGGTGAACTGGTTCCGCAAGGGTGACGACGGCTCGTTCCTCTGGCCCGGGTTCGGCGAGAACTCGCGCGTGCTCGAGTGGATCGTCGGTCGCATCGAGGGCAGCGCAGAGGTCGAGGAGACGCCCATCGGGCTGCTCCCGGCATCCGGCGCCCTGAACCTCGACGGACTCGACATCACCGACGAGGCGCTCGAGCACCTGTTCGACGTCGACCGCGACTCGTGGCTCGCTGAGTGCGCCATGACCGAGGAGTACTTCGAGCAATTCGGCGACCGTGTGCCGGCGGCCCTCCGCGCCGAGCTCGCGAGCCTCCGCTACCACCTGGAGCACCAGCAGGCGTAGCGGCTCGACCTGCTCGCCGGCCGGTGATGCGCCCCGTCGCGAAGCGGGGCGCATCACCGCGCGGTCGGCGAGCACGACACGGAGAGCGGATGCCGCGGGCCGGCGCGCACGGGAAGGTGCGCCGGCCCGCGGCATCCGTTCGTTCCGTCGTGGGCTGCTGACGCGCGTGCCCGTGGGCGTGGGCGTGGGAAGGTGCGCCGGCACACTGCCGCGTCCGCACGGCTCCGCCCGGCACGTCGTGCCCGAACTTCGGGCTCGCGCCGCTAGCGTGTGGCGCAAGGAGGCGACATGCAGTTCGGCGAGTTCATCGAATCGGTCGGCGAGGTCATCGACGCGCTCGGCGTCGTCGCGATCGTCGTCGGCGTGCTCTACGCGAGCGTCGACGCGGCGCTTCGGGGCCTGCGGCGACGCAGCCCGATCTACACGCGGTTCCGCCGAGTGCTCGGGCGAGCGATCCTGCTCGGCCTCGAGCTGCTGGTCGCGGCCGACATCATCAAGACCGTCGCGGTCACGCCGACCCTCGAGTCGGTCGGAGTGCTCGCGATCATCGTGCTCATCCGCACGTTCCTCAGCTGGTCGCTCGAGCTCGAGATCTCGGGCCGCTGGCCCTGGCAGAAGCGCGCCGCCCCTGAAGACGCGGGCGCCGACGCAGCCGACGCCGACCCTGACGCCGCCGAGGTGCCGGCCGTCCGCCCGACCACGGCCTGACGCCACGTCCGCCGCCCGACGGCGCAACTCCGGACTCCGGGCGCTTTCAGCGGCGAGTCGCTGATGATCGACCGCGCGTCGCGCGGGCGCTCCGGAGTTGCGCACGGCGCGTCAGTCGAGCCGTCGCCGGGGGAGCGGCGCCGTGGCCCGCCTCAGTCGAGGTGGCCGAGCACGCGCAGCAGCGACGTGGGCGCGTAGCGGTACTCGACGGTGCCGGTCGCGCCGGGCTCGACGGGACCGATCCACGTGCTCGTGCCCTCGTGCACGCGCACCCAGCCGTTCTCGAAGCGCAGTTCGGTGCCGACGACGAACGCCATCGCCGGGGTCTCGCCCTGGCGCACGGCGATGGAGCCCTCGAAGACCTCCGATGCCGAGACGTCCTGGTCGGCCGTGCACCGCACGCCGACGAGCGGCCGCACGATGGGTGCCTGGAATCCGGGGGTCTCGAAGGGGTCGGCCTTCGCCGCATCGGCGACGACGCCGAAGTTGGCGCTCGTCGAGACGAGGCCGAGGTCGGCCTGACCGTCGAGCACGAGCCGGCTCGAGACGCGGAACCGGTAGAACAGGCGGCCCGACTCGCGGGCCGGCGGCAGCAGCATCGTGCTCGCCCAGTTGCGCGACCAGGCGAGCACGCCCTCGCCGCGCGTGGGCGGGTCGTAGAGCGAGGCCGTCACGCGCACGGCGCCGTCGGGTGCCGAGGGCGAGCTCTTGAGGCCGGAGGCTCCCGGCTCGCCCTCGGGCGAGATGTCGCGCACGGGCGTGAACGCCGGCAGTCGCTGCGGCTGCCAGGTGCGCAGCCACGATTGCAGGGTGGACTGCACGCGGTCGAACGAGTCGCCGTGACCGCGTCGGGCGGGCGTCGCGTCGTCGGCATCGGGCAGGTGCGCGATGAGATCGACGGGCAGGTCGAGGGCGAGACGGTCGACGCTCGCGGCGGCGCGGGCGTCGCGCACGTCGCGCAGGTCGGTCACGGGGGCGATGCTCATGATGGGGATTCCTTCGGTGCGGATGTCGCAGGCATCCGGACTTCGGACGCAGAACCACACGCTACGAAGGCCCGGCCGCGCCCCCATCCGAGTGAGCACTGAGGTTTCCTCGGGTCAACCCCGAGATTCGGCCGAGTATCGCCGCCGGTGCCGCGGCCGCATCGAGTCCGCGAACCCCACCGATCCCGAGTACAGCAATCGCGCGAACACCGATCCCGCGAACAGTGATCGCGAACATCCCCAAGGAAGACGGATGCCGCGGCGCAGAACTCGCGCCGCGGCATCCGCCTTGCTGGTGGGTGTCTCAGACGAGCAGCTGGTGCTCGGCGAGCTCGCGGTAGAGGGGCACGGACTGCACGAGCTCGCCATGCGTACCCTCGCCGATGACCCGGCCGCCGTCGAGTACGACGATGCGGTCGGAGTCGATGACGGTCGACAGGCGATGCGCGATGACGATGAGCGTGCGGCCGGCCGAGACCTGGTCGATGGCCTCGCGCATCATGCGCTCGTTGACGCCGTCGAGCGACGAGGTCGACTCGTCGAGCAGCAGGATCGGCGGGGCCGCGAGGAGCGCCCGGGCGATGGCGAGGCGCTGACGCTCGCCGCCCGAGAGCATGATGCCGTCTTCGCCGACCGCGGCGGCCAGGCCGCGCGAGTCGCGGTCGAGCACGGCGCCGAGGTTGACGGCGCGCAGCACGTGCTCGCACTCCTCGTCGGTCGCGTCGGGGCTGCCGAGCAGGAGGTTGTCGCGCAGGGTTCCGGCGAGCACGGGGGCGTCCTGCTCGACGTAGCCGATCTGCGCGCGCAGTTCGGCGCGGTCGAGCGAGCGCAGGTCGAGGCCGCCCATGCGCACCGTGCCGACCGACGGGTCGTAGAACCGCTCGATGAGCGCGAGGATCGTCGACTTGCCGGCGCCCGAGGGGCCGACGAGGGCGATGCGCTGGCCGCGGGGCACGTCGAAGGAGACGCCGCGCAGCACGGGCTGCCGGTCGGTGACCGAAGGCTCGACCGCCACGGAGTCGGGCGAGTCGTTCGCCGGGTCGGCGGGGTCGCTGCGCGTGGTGGCGTAGGCGAAGTGCACGTCGTCGAAGGTGATGGCCGAGGCGTCGGGGAGCACGCCCGCGTTGGCCTCGCCGACCATGAGCGCGAGCGGCGCCAGGTCGCGGTCGTGCGCGTCTTCGTCGGGCAGGTCGAGGATCTCCTGGATGCGGCCGAGCGCACCGAGCGCGAGGTTCACCGAGGTGATCGCGCCGAAGAACAGCCCGAGCGGCATGATCATCATGAAGAGGAACAGGATGAACGCGACGAGGTCGGCCACGGTGATCGCGCCCGACGCCACGCGGTACCCGCCGACGCCGAGCACGACGAGGAACGACACCTGCAGGGCGATGCCCGCGACGGGCACGATGAGCGCCGAGATCTTCGCGACGTTGACGCCCATCTGCCAGGCGCCCTCGGCCTCGCCCTCGATGGTGCGGGTCTCGCGCTCGGTCGCGCCGGCGGCGCGGATGGTGCGCACAGCACTGATCGCGCGTTCGACGGATGCCGCGACGTCGCCTACCTTCGACTGGGCGGCGTGCGAGGCGTCCCGGACCTTGCGCGAGAGCAGGGTGACGGTCGTGATCGCGATGAGGATCACGAGCAGGGTCAGGCCGAGCAGCACGGGGTCGATGACGAGCATGGCGATGAGCGCGCCGATGAACGTGACGGTGCCGCCGATGGCCTCGACGAGGCCCTGGGTGAGCACGGCCCGCAGCATGGTCGTGTCGCTGCCGACGCGCGAGACGAGGTCGCCCGTGCGGCGCGTGTCGAACTCGGAGATCGGCAGGTTCAGCAGCTTCGCGACGAGGCGCTTGCGGCTCGAGAGCACGATGCCCTCGCCCGTGCGCTGCAGCAGGTAGTGCTGGTAACCCGAGATCACGCCGCTCACGATAACGAGGGCGATGAGCGCCCAGACGATGGTGCCGAGCGGGTCGCCGGCCTCGACGATGGTGATCACCTGGCTGACGAGCAGTGGCTGGGCGAGGCTCGCGAGCGCGCCGATGATCGAGAGCACGGCGACCCAGATGAGCACGGGTCGGTGCTCGAAGATGAAGGGCAGCAGTTGCGTGAAGGAGGCGCGCGGCCCGTCGGTCTTGGTCGGGCGGGCGAAGGGATTGCGGCGGGGGGCGGTGCGGTTCTGCGCGGTGCGGTTCTGCGTCTGGCTCATCGTCTCTTCCTGGGCGGGTCCGCGGATGTCGCATCGACCGGATTCCGCGCGGTTCGCCCCGAACAGCCTACGTCGCTCAGCTGCGCCCGTACTTCTTGTGCACAGCCTGCTTGGAGACCTCGAGCGCGAGCGCGATGAGCTGCCAACTCGATCCGGCGGCCCTGGCCCGGCGCACGGCGATCGCCTCGGCACGGTCGAGCTCGCGCGTGACCTCGATGCGGGCATGGTGCAGGTCGCGGAGCGCTCGGTAGGGGTCGTCGCCGTCGGCCGCGGCGATCGCAGTGCGGAGGGTCGTGTCGTCCATGGCGTCAACGCTAGTTGACGCGTGAAGGATCGTCAACTCGAATTGACGTCGGTGGCGACGACGGCTCCGGCGTCGCATCGCTCGTCGGCGCTGCGTTCGCGCCCGGCTGCGTGAGCACGGATGCCGCGGCGCGGTGACCTGCCAGGGCCGCCGCCGCGGCATCCGCACCGCGCAGGGTCGCCGCGAGGAACCCGGCCGCGAACGCGTCGCCCGCGCCCGTGAGGTCGCGGATGCCGGTCACCGGCTCGACGTCGATGCGTGCCGCGAGTCGGCCGTCGACGATCACGTCGGTGGGCAGTGCGCCGTGCTTGACCACGACGGTGCGGGCGACGGATGCCGCGAGCGGGCCGCCACCCGTCAGTCCGAGCAGTGCCGCTTCGTCTTCATTCGCGAAGAGCACGTCTGGGTGGATCCCGCGCACGAGGTCGAGCGCGAACGCGACGCCGAGTCCGTCGATCAGGCCGGTCGACGAGGCATCGATCGACACACCGGCGCCGCGGTCGCGGGCGAGACCGACGAGTCGGGCGAGCTCGCCGCGCATCGGCTCGCGCTCGAACCCGTAGGCCGGCAGGTGCAGCCAGGCGACTCCGTCGAGCCACGCGGGATCGACGGCGTCGAGGTCGGCCGAGGCCCCACGATCGGGGTACATCGTGCGCTCGCCGTCGACGTCGACGAGCAGCACGACCGTGCCGGTGCGCCCTTCCCGCTGCACGCGCACGTCGACCCCGTTCGCGGTGAGCGCGTCCGCGAGCGCGTCGCCCGCGGCATCCGCCCCGACGCGCCCGATGAACCGGGTCGGCACGAGCCCGGCCGCGAGGGCTGCGACGTTGGCCGCGCTGCCCCCGCGCGCGCGGAACACGCGCGCCGCGGTGTCGGTCGCGTGATGCACCGGCTCGCTCGCCCACACCACGATGTCCTCGACGAGGTCGCCTGCGACGGCGAGCACGTCCGGCACCCTGCCCGCCTCACCCCGCGACGGCACGCGCGATCTCCGCCCCGAGCGCGACGTTGCCGCGGTACACCTCGAGATTCACCTCGAGGCTCGCGCCGTCGGTCGCGCGCTGAACGTAGTCGAGCAGGAACGGCGTCGTGTCGTGCCCGGTCACCCCCTGAGCGGATGCCGCGGCCAGCGCCTCGGCGAGCACGCGGTCGTGGAACGCGGGGTCCAGCTGCTGCTCCGCGTCCACCGGGTTGGCCACGAGCACCGCCTGGGGCAACCCGAGCTCGTCGCGCGCGAGCGCCAGCGCTGCGGCATCAGCCGGGCTCTCGATGCGGTAGTCGAGCGCGAAGCCGGAGTCGGCGACGTAGAACGCCGGATACCGCGAGGTCCGGTAGCCGACGACCGGGATGTTCAGCGTCTCGAGGCGCTCGAGCGTCGCGCCGATGTCGAGGATCGACTTGACGCCCGCGCTCACGAGCGTGATCGGCGTGGTCGCGAGCACGCCGAGGTCGGCCGACTCGTCGAAGGTCTCGCTCGCGCCGCGATGCACCCCGCCGAGCCCGCCCGTCGACATCACGCGGATGCCGGCGCGGTGCGCGAGCCAGGCCGTCGCCGCGACCGTCGTGCCGGCGTCGAGGTGCTTGGCGCGCGCGATCGGCAGGTCGCGCAGGCTCGCCTTCACGACGGTGCGGTCGCCGCCGGAGTCGCCGGATGCCGCGCACAGGCGTTCGATCTCGGCGGGGGAGAGGCCGACGACGGGCGTGCCGTCGACGACGCCGATCGTGGCGGGCGTGACGCCCGCCTCGCGCACGAGCGCCTCGGACGAGAGGCCGACCTCGAGATTGCGCGGACTCGGCAGCCCGTGCGTGAGGATCGTCGATTCGAGGGCGAGCACGGGGCGACCGGCATCGAGGGCGGTTCGCACCTCGGCGGAGACGCGGATGGCGGATGGCACGTCGTCGGGCATGTCGGCCATGCTACGGGCGACGCGCGTCGCGGCCGCCTGAGCGTTCGCCGTGCGGCGTGTTTCCGCGTGTGACGGGGGCGGGCGACATCCGCACGCCGCGCGCGTAACGTGGCCGCATCGAACCCGGAGAACCCCGAGGAGCCCTCATGTCGCACCGCGAGCCGCACGCCGCCACCACGCCCCGCACGGGCGAGGCCATGGGCATGCGCGGCTGCGAGCACCCGGGGGCGTGCACGAGCGAGCGGGCCGGCCACGGGCTGAACGCCGTGCAGCAGCGCCTCGCCACGGTGGCCGCGAGCAAGTGGATCGACGCGATCGTCACGTCGGTCGACGCGAACGGGTTCGCCTGGCTCGCGACGCTCGACGGCGGCATCCGCCGCGTGTGGCAGCACGACGCGTTCGCGGGCACGCTGCAGGTCGGCGACCCGGTCGCACTGCACGGCGTCTACGGCGTGCTCGCCGCGGGCGCGCAGCAGTTCAGCGTCGCCGACGCCTGAGGCGCCCGGCGGCGTGCACCGCGAAGCTCCCGCACGCCGAAACCGACACCGACGGCTCACGCCATCGGCATGGCCTCGCTCATCATGCCCATCATCTTCTCCATGGCCATGACGAGCTGATCGCAGGCCATCGCGCACATGCGGCAGTGCTCGCTCATGTCGGCGTGCATCATGCACTCGGCCGAGCAGGCGCGCGCCATCATCGTGGTCGACTGCATCATCGACATCATCACGCCCATGTCCCAGCCGTGCACCCGCAGCATCATCTTCATCATGGTGTCGCACATGTCGGCGCAGTTCGAGCACATCGAGGCGCAGCGCCCCATGCCCTCTGCGGCGTCGGCGTCGGCGCACATGACGCACGCCTGCATGCACGCCGAGAGGGCCTCGAGACACTCCTGCATCATCATCGGATCCATGCCCTGCATCGGCATCTCCGACGACGACATCGCGCCCTTCATCATGTCCATCGTCATGTTCATCGCTGCACGCTCGCTTCCGGGCCCTCGAGTGCCGGCGGTGGCGGCGGATGCCTCGGCTGCCCTGTTACGTCATGTTACGTCGGGCCGGTTCGACCGTGAAGGGGTGCACGTGACGTTCGTGTGAACGGTTCCTCACGGGTGCCCGCGACGGTCCGGTCGAATGGCAGAGGGGCGGATGCCGCAGCATCCGCCCCTCGCCATGCACGACGGATGCCGCGGCATCCGTTCGACCGAACCGCTACGCGTCGATGTCGATGTCCTTCGTCTCCTTCGAGACGAGCAGGGCGATGAGCGTCAGCACGGCCATGGCCGACAGGTAGACGCCAACCCAGAACGGGCTGCCGCCACCGGCCTGCCAGAGCGCGACCGCGATGAACGGGGCCACCGCTGCGCCGAGGATCGACGACACGTTGTACGAGATGCCGGAGCCCGTGTAGCGCACGTTGGTCGGGAACAGCTCGGGCAGCAGTGCGCCCATGGGGCCGAACGTGAGGCCCATGAGCGAGAAGCCGACGACGAGCCAGATCATGACGCCCGCGAACCCGGCGTTCAGCAGCGGTACCCACAGCAGGCCGAACGCGATGATGCCGAGCGTGACCCAGATGAGCGTCTTGCGGCGGCCCCAACGGTCGGCGAGCGGGCCCGAGACGAGCGTGAACACGCCGAAGAACAGCACGCCGCCGATGAGCATGAGCACGAACGTCGAGTACGAGTAGCCGAGCCCGGGCAGCGCGCCCTCGGCGGCCTCGACCGGCGCGCGACCGTAGCTCAGCGAGAACGTCGTCATCAGGTAGAAGAGCACGTACGTCGCCAGCATGAAGAACGTGCCGAGGATGAGCTTGCGCCAGTGGTCCTTGAAGACGGTCGCGAGCGGCAGGCGCTGCAGCTTGCCCTGCGCCGACGCCTTCGAGAACGCGGTCGACTCGACGAGGCGCAGCCGCACCCAGAGTCCGACGGCGACCATGACGATCGAGAACAGGAAGGGGATGCGCCAACCCCAGTCGAGGAACGCCTGCGAGGGCATCGACGGGTCGTCGGAGGGCAGCACGGCCGCGATGATGAGGAACAGGCCGTTCGCGATGATGAAGCCGATCGGCGCACCCAGCTGCGGGAACGTGCCGTACCAGGCGCGCTTGCCCTTCGGGGCGTTCTCGGTCGCGACGAGTGCCGCGCCAGACCACTCGCCGCCGAGCGCGAAGCCCTGGGCGATGCGCAGGATCACGAGCAGCAGCGGTGCGAGCCACCCGACGAGCGCGTAGGTCGGCAGCACGCCGATGAGGAAGGTCGCGATGCCCATCGTGAGCAGCGCGCCGACGAGCGTGGCCTTGCGGCCGTGCTTGTCGCCGAGGTGGCCGAAGATGATCGCGCCGAGCGGGCGGGCGACCATGGCCGCGCCGAACACGGCGAACGAGGCGAGCAGCGCCGTGGTGGCGTCGCCCGTCGGGAAGAACAGGTGCGGGAAGACGAGCACCGCGGCCGTCGCGTAGACGTAGAAGTCGTAGAACTCGATCGTCGTGCCGATGAGGCTCGCGAGCACGACGCGGCTGCGCGGATTGGCCGGGGCAGTGGGTACGGATGCGGCCGTGGCCGCGGGTGATGCTGACATTGCGGGCGAAGACTCCAAGGGAGAGGTGCGAACACTGCGCCCCGAGGCGTGTCGATCTGGCGTGGGAACGGAGGCAGACGTGGAACTCGTCGCTTGTGGCAACCGATCAAGCCTACGTCGGCGGCCTCGGAGCCGCCCGGTCGCCGGGCAGGGATGCGACGAGCGGTGCGGATGCTGCGCCGAACGGCGGATGCCCCGAGCCGGCGTCGGCTCGGGGCATCCGATGGTCGTTCAGGGTGCGATGCGCGCGCGGATCAGCGCCAGATGACGGCGATGGCCGCGTTCAGGGCCGTCAGCACGCCGATCGACCAGAAGATCGCCGGCGGCACCGAGCCGTTGCGACGCTGACGCGCCGAGCCGATGCCGAGCAGTGCGCCGATCGCGATCAGCACGAGGAGCTTCGTGCCGATCTTGACGTAGTTCAGGTCGTACTCGATGCCCCACGGAGCGGCGAGCGCGAGACCGGCGACACCCGCGACGAGCAGGCCGTAGTTCATGAGGCGGGTCACCTGGTACCGACGGTTCACCGCCTCGACCGCCCACGCGCCGAAGAGCACGGCGAAGCCGATGAGGTGGACGAACAGGACGATGTGCCGCAGGGTCTCCATGGGGCCGAGTCTAGGTTCTACGGCTCGTCGAAGTCACCATCGAACGAGTGAGCGGGCCGGCCTCAGCTGCGCACGGCGCGCAGCGCGCGCACCGTGGCGATGGCCGCCTCGGCCGCCTCGCGGCCCTTGTCCTCCTTCGAGCCGGGCAGGCCGGCCCGGTCGAGGCCCTGCTGCTCGTCGTCGAGGGTGAGCACGCCGAAGCCGACGGGCTTGCCCGTGTCGAGGGCGACGCGGGTGAGGCCGTCGGTCGCCGCCGCCGAGACGTACTCGAAGTGGGGCGTGCCGCCGCGGATGATCACGCCGAGCGCCACGACCGCGTCGGCCCCGGCCTCGAGCACGGCCTTCGAGACGACGGGCAGCTCGAAGCTGCCCGGCACGCGCACGAGCGAGAACGAGGCGCCGGCCTCTTCGAGGGTGCGGGCCGCGCCGGCGATGAGCGCATCGGTGATCAGGTCGTGCCAGCTGCCGGCGACGATGACCACCTCGAGCCCGGTGCCGTCGAGGCCGAGGGTGGGGGAGCCTGCTCCGCTCATGATGCGTGTCCTTCCAGAAGTGCCTCGGCCGCGGCATCCGCGAGCTGGGCGTCGTCGATCGCGTGGCCCATGCGGCGACGCTTGGTGTCGAGATAGCCGGTGTTGGTCGCGCCGACGCCGACGACGAGCGGCAGCCGTTCGGCCACCGCGATGCCGTGGGCCTCGAGCTGGCGCACCTTCTCGGGGTTGTTGGTGAGCAGGCGCACCCGCTCGATGCCGAGGTCGGTCAGGATCGCGGTCGCGGCGCGGTAGTCGCGGGCGTCGGCGGGCAGGCCGAGCGCGACGTTCGCGTCGAGCGTGTCGAGGCCGTCCTCCTGCAGGCGGTACGCCCGCAGCTTGTTGATGAGGCCGATGCCGCGTCCTTCGTGCCCGCGCAGGTACACGACGACGCCGCCGAGGCGCTGGATCTCCTCGAGGGCCGCATCGAGTTGCGGGCCGCACTCGCACTTCAGCGAGCCGAAGGCCTCGCCCGTCAGGCACTCGGAGTGCACGCGAACGACGGCACCCGCGGCATCCCTCGCGGGATCGCCGGCGATCATGGCGACGTGGTCCGCGCCGGTCTCCTGGTCGCGGTAGGCGCGCACGCGGAAGTCGCCGTGGGTGGTCGGCAGGGCCGTCTCGACCTCGAAGCTCACGCGCGAGGATTCGGGCACCGCGGTCAGCACGGGGCCGCCAGAGAGGTCCTGCCCGGCGTGCCAGGTCTCGAGCCAGTCGACGAGTGCCGCGACCGTCGTCACGGGCAGGTTCTCTCGGGCGCCGAACTCGATGAGCCCGGGCAGGCGCATCATGTCGCCATCGTCGGTCACGATCTCGCCGATGACGCCGACGGGGGAGAGCCCGGCGAGGCGCATGAGGTCGACGGCCGCCTCGGTGTGGCCTGCACGCTCGCGCACGCCACCCTCGACCGCGCGCAGCGGAATGACGTGGCCGGGCCGAACGAGCCGGTCGGGGGTCGACTCGGGGTCGGCGAGCACACGCAGCGTGTGCGCGCGGTCGGAGGCGCTGATGCCGGTGGAGGTGCGGTCGCTCGCGTCGACCGAGATCGTGTAGGCCGTGGTGCGCACGTCTTCATTGCGCTCGACCATGAGCGGCAGGGCGAGCCGGTCGGCGAACGCGTTCGGCATGGGCGCGCAGAGGTAACCGCTCGTGTGGCGCACCATCCAGGCGATCCACTCGCGCGTGGCGAACTCGGCGGCCATGATCGCGTCGCCCTCGTTCTCGCGACCCTCGTCGTCGGCGACGATCACGGGCTTGCCGGCGCGCAGCGCCTCGAGCACCTCGGGGATGGTTGCGAGGCTCATCGGGTGCCTCCGGTCGGGGCGGTCGCCGGTTCGGCGGGCGACGGTGCGCCGGGCGACGGGGTTGCCGATTCGGCGAGCGACGAGGGCAGTGACCGGCGAGCGTCGAGGCGCAGCATCCGCTCGACGTGCCTGGCGAGGATGTCGGTCTCGATGTTGACCCGGTCGCCGACCACGAGCGCGCCGAGCGTGGTCGCGGTGAGCGTCTCGGGAATGAGCGACACCTCGAACCACGAGCCGCCGGGCTCGTCGCCGAGCGCGCTCACGGTGAGCGAGACCCCGTCGACCGCGATCGAGCCCTTGTCGACGACGAGCGCCGCGTGCGCGGCATCCAACGAGAAGCGGATGACGCGCCACGCGTCGCCCGGGCGCACCTCGAGCACCTGCGCGGTGCCGTCGATGTGTCCCTGCACGATGTGCCCGCCGAGGCGGTCGCCGACGAGGGCGGCGCGTTCGAGGTTGACGCGGCGACCCGCTTCGACGGTGTCGAGGGTCGACATCGCGAGCGTCTGCGCCATGACGTCGGCCGTGAACGACTCGTCGTCGAACGCGACGACCGTGAGGCAGACGCCCGAGACCGAGATCGAGTCGCCGTGCTTCGCGCCGGTGACCGCGATGGGTCCGCGCACCGTGAGGCGGGCGGCGTCGGCGGTGTGCTCGACACCCGTGACGGTGCCCAGGTCTTCGATGATTCCGGTGAACATGTCAGTTCCCTTCCGTGGAGCGTGCCGAGTCGCGCGCGGCGCGGCTCGAGATCGGGTGCGCGACGAGCAGCACGTCGTCGCCGAGCCGCTCGATGGCGGCGAAGTCGTAGCGGCGGGCCTCGCCGATGGTGGTCACGCCGAGGTCGCCGAGCGCGAGGCGCCCGCCGCCGAGCAGCGCGGGGGCGAGGTAGACGAGCACCTCGTCGGCGAGGCCGGCCGCGATGAAGGCGCTCGCGAGGGTCGGGCCGCCCTCGACGAAGAGCGAGCGGATGCCGCGGCGCGCGAGTTCGTGCAGGTCGTCGGCCAGGTCGGCGCCGTCGAGCCTCACGAGCGCGTCGGCGTGCGGATGCCGCTCGAGCGCGGCGCCGGTGGGCACCGGCCGGCGGCCGAACACCACCGGGATCGGCTGCGCGTCGAGCAGCTCCCCGTCGACGCCGCGCGCGGTCAACGACGGATCGTCGGCGATCACGGTGCCCGTGCCGACCGCGATCGCGTCGGCGGCCGCACGACGAACGTGCACGTCGGCGCGGGCCTCGGGGCCCGTGATCCACTGGCTCGTGCCGTCGGCGGCGGCGGCTCGCCCGTCGAGGCTCGACGCCCACTTCACGATGACGCGGGGGCGGTGCGTGCGGGCCGTGAGGAGCCAGTCGCCGAGGAACGCCTCGGCCGCCTCGACGAGGCCGCCTCCGGCGCGCTCGACGTCGACGCCCGCGGAGCGCAGGCGCTCGGCGCCGCCCGACGAGTGCTCGCCCGGGTCGGCCACCGCGTACACGACGCGCGAGACGCCCGCGGCGATGAGCGCCTCGGCGCAGGGGCCGGTGCGGCCCGTGTGGTTGCAGGGCTCGAGCGTGACGATGGCGGTGGCACCCTCGGCGCTCGACCCGGTGGCGGCGAGCCGGTTCAGGGCGTCGACCTCGGCGTGCGCGGTGCCGGCGCCGCGGTGCCATCCCTCGGCGACTACGTCGCCGTCGGCGGTGAGCAGCACGCATCCGACCTGCGGGTTCACACCCTTGGCCGGGCCGTTCGCGGCGATCTCGAGGGCGCGCTGCATGGCCGCAGCCTCGATCGCGCTGCGATCGTGGTGGTGCGCCGCCGTCGTCATCCGTGGTCCTGTCGTCAGGCTCCGGGGATGTTCGGCAACGCCGAGAACGCCGACGGTGCACAGCACCGCCGACACGTGCCGCCTCCCATCCGGACTTTCACCGTCGGTTCCGGAATTCCACCGGATCAACCAGGGGCTCGAGATCGAGGATCTCGCGCCCGCAGTTCGCGGACTGTCACCGCCGGCTCGGAATTACACCGACCCCGGAGCACGTTGTTCGTGTCGATTCTACTCAACGCGGCATGGGCCGCCCTATTCCCGTCGTTTCGCGCAACAATGCTCAGCGTTCGATGAGCGCGCGCGCCGTGCCCTCGTCGACGATGAGGTCGGTGATGAGGTCGGCCGCGAGTGCGCCCGCGAGGCTCGCGAGCTTCGCCCGGCCCGACACCACGCAGACGCGGCGGGGGGCACGGCGGAGCACGGCGAAGTCGGGGCCGGTCGCACGTTCGTTCAGCGCGATGCCGTCGGTGCTGCCATCGGCCCGGTAGAACACGGTGGCGACGTCGCCGACGGCGCCCTCCCGGCTGAGGCCGTCGTAGTCGGCGGGGTCCAGGTACCCGCCCTGGTAGACGTGGCTCGGCACCTCGGCGAAGGGCGAGCCGAGGCCGAAGATCGCGACATCCATGCCGGCCTGCAGGTCGAGCAGGCGCTGGGTGCTGCGCTCCCGCCAGAACGCGCGTCGCGTCGCGGGGTCGTCGAAGAACGCGGGCACCGGGAACTGCTGCACGCGTGCGCCGAACGCGTCGCCGAAGCGACGCAGCAGCTCGCTCGCGTAGACGATGCCCGTCGTGCGGCCGTTGCCCGCGCCGTTGAGCTGCACGATCTCGGTGTTGTGCGTCGACTTCGGCACCAGGTGGCGGCTCATGGCGCTCATCGTGGAGCCCCAGGCGACGCCGATCACCTGGTTCGAGTCGACGAAGCGCCCGAGAATCCGTGCAGCCGAGAGCGCGACGCGGTCGAGCCGGTCGACGTCGCTCGCGTGGTCGGGCACGGGCACGACGTGCGCGACGATGCCGAACCTGGAGAGGATCTCCTGCTCGATGCGGCTCGGCAGATCGTGCGGCGAGTGGATCGAGATCTCCACGAGCCCGCTCGCTCGGGCGTGGCTCAACAGGCGCGAGACCGAGGAACGCGACGTGTGCAGTTCGTGCGCGATCGCCTCCATCGTGAGGTCCTGCATGTAGTAGAGGTGGGCGGCCCGCAGGGCTTCTCGCGTCTTGTCCGAGACCGTCGCAGCCCCCTCGGCCGCGTCCGGGCCGTGCTTGTCGTTCATGTGTCCTACCTTGCACGTTTGTGCACGCGGCTTGCAACTGCGTGCGGTTGGTTCGACGATGTATTCATCCACATCGGGGCGCCGTCGCGCAACCGCCACGCCCGCCCCTCGCACGAAACGAGAGGACAGCGATGTCATCGCACTCGCCGATCACGACGCCGACCACGCAGCCGACCCCCGAAACCCACGGCGCCCGGGGCGCCCTGGGCGCCCGCGCCGCGAACCTGCCTGCGACCCGCGCCGAGGTCACCGCGCTCCGCGCGCGGCCGAACGCGTCGGTCGTCATCATCGGCGCCGGCATCAACGGCATCGCCACCTTCCGCGACCTCGCGCTGCAGGGCGTCGACGTCGTGCTCGTCGAGCGGGACGACTTCGTGTCGGGCGCCTCGTCGGCCTCGTCGCACATGATCCACGGCGGCATCCGGTACCTCGAGAACGGCGAGTTCCGACTCGTGAAGGAATCGGTCACCGAACGCAACGCGCTCATCCGCATCGCGCCCCACTACGTGAAGCCGCTCGAGACGACCGTGCCCATCTACTCGACGTTCTCCGGCATCCTCTCGGCGCCCATGCGCTTCCTCACGCACAAGCAGGGCAAGCCCACCGAGCGGGGCGCCGCGCTCATCAAGACCGGCCTCACGATCTACGACGCGTTCTCGCGCGACGGCGGCTCGGTTCCGCGTCACCGCTTCCACGGCCGCACCCGCTCGCTCGCGGAACTGCCGGCGCTCGACCCGAACATCAAGTACACCGCCACGTACTACGACGCGAGCATGCACGACCCCGAGCGGCTCGCCCTCGACGTGCTCTTCGACGGCCTCGCGGCCGGCCCCCACGCGCGAGCGGTCAACCACCTCGGCGCCGTGGCCTTCGACGCCGACGGCGTCCGCGTTCGCGACGGGCTCACCGGCCAGGAGTTCTCGATCACGGCCGACGTGGTCGTGAACACCTCCGGGCCCTGGACCGACCTCACGAACGCCGACCTCGGCCGCGAGACGAGCTTCATGGGCGGCACCAAGGGATCGCACATCGTGCTCGACCACCCCGAACTGCTCGCCGCGACCGGTGGACGCGAGATCTTCTTCGAGCACGAGGACGGCCGCATCGTGCTCATCTACCCGCTCAAGGGCCGGGTCATGGTCGGCACGACCGACCTCGAGCACGACATGCGCGAGCCCGCGGTGTGCACCGAGGCCGAGGTCGACTACTTCTTCGAGCTCATCGCGCACGTTTTCCCAGGCATCGGCGTCGATCGCTCGCAGATCGTCTACCGCTTCTCGGGCGTGCGCCCGCTGCCGCGTCACGACGACACGCAGCCCGGCTTCGTCAGCCGCGACTACCGCATCGAGCGAGCGGATGTCGCGGCTCGCCCAGGCACGACCCTGCTGAGCCTCGTCGGCGGCAAGTGGACGACGTTCCGCGCCCTCGCCGAGCACCTCTCGAACGAGGTGCTCGAGCTCCTCGGCCGCGACCGCGTGCGCTCGACCGAAGGACTCGCGATCGGCGGCGGAAAGGGCTACCCGACGTCCGCCGACGCCCGCCTGGTGTGGCTCAAGTCGCACGACGACGAGGTCGGCCGTGCCCGCGCCGAGACCCTCCTCGAGCGCTACGGAACCCGCGCCGAGGCGTACCTCGCCGAGGTCGACGGGGAGACCGAGCGCGCGCTCGCCCACCACGACGGCTACACGCAGGGCGAGATCACCTGGCTCGTGCAGAACGAGCGCGTGGTGCACCTCACCGACCTCGTGCTGCGCCGCACGAGCATTGCGTTCACGGGAAGGCTCACCGCGCCGCTCCTCGACGAGCTGGCCGATCTCGCGGGCGCCGAACTGGGCTGGGACGCGGATCGTCGGGAGGCCGAGATCGAGGCTGCGCGCGCCCTCCTCGCCGAACGTCACGGCGTCGTGCTCGAGCAGCTCGCGCCGGTGGCCTAGCGGCCGCGCGGGCGGTCCGACCCGCCGGTCGAGGAGCGCAGCGTCCCGAGACCAGCGCCCTCGCCGGTCGGCCGACCCGCCGGTCGAGGAGCGCAGCGTCTCGGGACCGGCGCCCTCGGCCGAGGCACCGAATCTGCACGGACGTGCACGCCGAAACGCCCGGAATCGCGCAGGACGCCGGTTACGTTTCATCGGGGCCGTTCGGCTCGCTCTCCTAGAAAGAAGGTCAACGTGGACAATCTCGGTCTCGTGTTCCTGTCGGAACTGGTCGGCACGGCGCTGCTCGTGCTCCTCGGATGCGGCGTCGTCGCGAACGTCGCGCTCGCGAAGAACAAGGGCTTCGGCGGCGGGTTCCTCATGGTCAACATCGGGTGGGGCCTCGCGGTCTTCGCCGGCGTGATCGTGTCGTACGCGTCGGGCGCGCACCTCAACCCGGCCGTCACCCTCGGCCTCGTCGCGAACGGCGCGACCGAGTTCGGCTCGGGCGTGCCCGTCAACGTCGTCTCGGTGCTCACCTACATCGCCGCGCAGATGGTCGGCGCGTTCATCGGCGCCGTCTTCTGCTGGCTGGCCTACAAGCAGCACTTCGACGCCGAGCCCGAAGCGGCGAACAAGCTCGGCGTCTTCTCGACGGGTCCCGCGATCCGCTCCTACGGCTGGAACCTCGTCACCGAGATCATCGGCACGTTCGTGCTCGTGTTCGTCATCATCGGCTTCACGAACGGCGGAACGCCCGCCGAGCTCGGCGCGATCCCCGTCGCCTTCCTGGTCATCGCGATCGGCGCGTCCCTCGGCGGCCCGACCGGCTACGCGATCAACCCGGCCCGCGACCTCGCGCCCCGCATCGCGCACGCGGTCCTGCCCATCAAGGGCAAGGGCGGCAGCGACTGGTCGTACTCGTGGGTGCCGGTCGTCGGCCCCATCATCGGCGGCGTGCTCGCCGGCCTCGCAGCGACGCCGCTGCTGCCGATCCTCGGCTGACCGCGGCATCCGCCTCGCAGCATCACCCCGCATCACCCATGCGCAGCACCATCCCGCGCAGCATCACCCCGGCACCACCCGCCCGATTCGCCCGGCACACCTCGCTCTCGGGTAACTCGGGCAACATCAGACACCCATTCACTGACAGCAACGGAGTTCTCAGATGGCCGACTACATCCTCGCGATCGACCAGGGCACGACCTCGTCGCGCGCGATCATCTTCGACAAGGCGGGATCGATCGTCTCGACGGGTCAGCTCGAGCACGAGCAGATCTTCCCGAAGGCGGGTTGGGTCGAGCACGACGCCGCCGAGATCTGGCGCAACACCGGTGAGGTGATCGGCCAGGCTCTCGGCAAGGTCAACCTCACGCGTCACGACATCGCGGCCGTGGGCATCACGAACCAGCGCGAGACCGCCGTCGTGTGGGACAAGAACACGGGCGAGCCGGTCTACAACGCGATCGTCTGGCAGGACACGCGCACGCAGTCGATCGTCGACCGCCTCGCGGCCGACGGCGGCGTCGAGCGCTTCAAGGCCAAGGTCGGCCTGCCGCTCGCGACCTACTTCTCGGGCACGAAGATCGTCTGGATCCTCGAGAACGTCGAGGGTGCGCGCGAGAAGGCCGAGGCGGGCGACCTGCTCTTCGGCACGACCGACAGCTGGGTGCTGTGGAACCTCACGGGCGGCGTCGACGGCGGCGTGCACGCGACCGACGTCACCAACGCCAGCCGCACCATGTTCATGGACCTCGAGACGCTGCAGTGGGACGACGAGATCCTCGCCGCGTTCGGCGTTCCGAAGTCGATGCTGCCCGAGATCCGCTCCTCGTCCGAGGTCTACGGCATCGCCAACGAGCACTCGCTGCTGCGCGAGACGCCGATCGCCGGCATCCTCGGCGACCAGCAGGCCGCCACCTTCGGGCAGGCCGCGTTCGAGGCCGGCGAGGCCAAGAACACCTACGGCACGGGCAACTTCCTGATCTTCAACACCGGCGAGGAGATCATCCACTCGAAGAACGGCCTGCTCACCACCGTCGGGTACAAGCTCGGTGACCAGCCCGTGCACTACGCGCTCGAGGGTTCGATCGCCGTCACCGGCTCGCTGATCCAGTGGCTGCGCGACAACCTGGGCCTGATCTCGTCGGCCTCCGAGGTCGAGGAACTCGCCAAGAGCGTCGACGACAACGGCGGCGCCTACTTCGTGCCCGCATTCTCGGGCCTGTTCGCGCCCTACTGGCGTCCGGACGCCCGAGGCGCCCTCGTGGGCCTCACGCGCTACGTGAACAAGGGACACATCGCGCGTGCGGCACTCGAGGCGATCGCCTTCCAGACGCGCGACGTCGTCGAGGCGGTGAACGCCGACGCCGGCATCGACCTCACCGAGCTGCGCGTCGACGGCGGCGCCACGTCGAACGACACGCTGCTGCAGTTCCAGGCCGACATCCTGGGTGTTCCGGTCGTGCGGCCGGTGGTCGCCGAGACGACCGCCCTCGGTGCGGCCTACGCGGCCGGGCTCGCGGTCGGGTTCTGGTCGGGTCTCGACGACCTCGCCAAGAACTGGCAGGAGGACAAGCGCTGGGAACCGTCGATGGACGAGGCCGAGCGCGAGCGCCTCGACCGCAGCTGGAAGAAGGCCGTCTCGAAGACCCTCGACTGGGTCGACGAGGACGTCGCATAACCCGCTCAGCAGGCTACTGTTGAGCGACGGGTCGGTCGCATGGGGGTGCGACCGGCCCAATCTCGTTCGGGGGTGTCGGCCGAACGAATCCGGGCGAGCGGATACCGCGCCTCGCCCTTCTGCGAAGCCCCTGGTCGTACCGAGAGCCGCGCCGAACCGAGTCAGCCGCTCGTCGCGTCCCATCGCTCGACGAGCTTCGCGGTGAGCTCGGCGAGATCGGGGATCACGATGACGCCGGCGGCACGCACGGCATCTGCGTCGGGGCTGTCGAGCACGGTGCCGTGGCGATCGACCCACACGCCGACCAGCCCGGCGCCTGCCGCGCCGAGGGCGTCGGTGTGCAGGCGGTCGCCGACGTAGGCGGCCCGCGCGACCGGGGCGTCGGCGGCGAAGCGCTCGATCGCCACGTCGAAGATGCGCGGGTCGGGCTTCGTCGCCCCGATCGCGCCCGAGGCGACCACATGCTCGAACCGGTCGAGGATGCCGAGGCGTTCGAGCTTGGCGCGCTGGAAGTCGGGCTCGCCGTTCGTGATGATGCCGAGCCGCACCCCGGGCAGCGCGGCCTCGAGGGCGTCGAGCGTCGGCAGTGCGTCGACGTGCAGGCGCCACCCCGCGCGATACTGCTCGAAGTACCGGTCGAACCACGCGCCGGCCCCGGGCTCGTCGAGCGTCTCGCCGTGCGCGAGCGCGAAGTCGCGTGCGCGCGCCCGGCGCTGGCCTTCGAAGCTCAGATCCCCGGCGAGATAGGCGTGGTAATGCCGCTCCTCGAGTTCATGCCAGAGCCGTTGGGCGGCCTCGGAGTCGCCGTCGTATGCGCGCTCGCGCATGTGCAGGCGGATGCCGTCGGCGACGGCCTCTCGATGGGCCATGAGCGTGTCGTCGAGGTCGAACAGCACGACCGTCGAACGGTGTTCGCGACTCACGCCCGAGCCCCGAGGATGCCGTTCCAGCTCGCCTCGGCGCGAGGGTCGGGCTCGGATTCGCGCACCCCGTACCAGGCTGGGAGGGTGCCGCCGTCGCGTGTGGGAACCGTGGCGTCGTCGGGCTCGATGCGCCGGAATCCCGCGGATCTCGCGACCTTGGCCGAGCCGAGGTTGCCCTCGACCGCGCGCCAGAACACGGTGGTCGCGCCGGGGACGCCTCCGGCGAGCACCCACGCGCAGACCGCGTCGGCGGCCTCGCTCATGTACCCGGCGCCGCGGTGTTCGTCGCCCATCCAGAACCCGATCTCGTGCTGCGCCTCTCGCACGCTGATCATTCCGAGCAGGAGGCCCCCTCGCTCGGCGCGGATCGCCCAGGTGAGTTCGGCTTCGGAGGCCCACCCGGCGGGAACATACCCGGAGAGGAATGCCTCGGCATCCGACGAAGTGTACGGCCACGGCGTGGTGAGGTACCGCTCGAACAGGGGATCCTGGCAGTACCGGGTGACGGCGTCGGCGTCGGCCGGCACCGGCAGGTCGAGCAGCAGGCGTCGGGTGCCGATCTCGACGGGGAGCATGCGATCGACGCCGATCAGCGCCGGCGGAGGAAGCCGACGCGGTCGTAGACCTTGCCGAGCACGACCTCGGCGCGCTCGGCGGCCTTGTCTGCGCCGATGCCGAGCAGGCGATCGAGCTCGGCGGGGTCGTCGAGCAGCTCGAGCGTGCGAGCGCGGATGGGCGCGAGCCGGTCGACGACGACCTCGGCGAGGTCCTTCTTGAAGTCGCCGTAGCCGCGGCCGTCGTACTCGGCCTCGATGTCGGCGACGGTTCGACCGGAGATCGACGAGTAGATGTCGAGCAGGTTCGAGATGCCCGGCTTCTCCTCGCGGTCGTACCGCACCTCGCGACCGGTGTCGGTGACCGCGCTCTTGAACTTCTTCGCGGTGATCGCGGGGTCGTCGAGGAGGTTGACCAGCCCGGCGGGGGAGGCGGCGGACTTCGACATCTTCGACGTCGGGTCCTGCAGGTCGTAGATGCGCGCCGACTCCTTCGGGATCAGCGCCTCGGGCACGACGAACGTGTCGCCGTACCGGGCGTTGAACCGGCCGGCCAGGTCGCGCGTGAGCTCGAGGTGCTGGCGCTGGTCGTCGCCGACGGGCACGGCGTCGGTGCCGTAGAGCAGGATGTCTGCGGCCATCAGCACCGGATAGGTGAAGAGTCCGACCGTGGTCGCGTCGGCCCCGTGCTTCGCCGACTTGTCCTTGAACTGCGTCATGCGGTTGGCCTCGCCGAAGCCCGTGATGGTGCTCAGCACCCAGGCGAGCTCGGCGTGCGCCGGTACGTGCGACTGCACGAACAGCGTGGAGCGCTCGAGGTCGACGCCAGCGGCGAGGTACTGCGCGGCCGTGCGGCGTACGTTCTCGCGGAGCTCCTTCGGATCCTGCGGCACGGTGATCGCGTGCAGGTCGACCACGCAGTAGATGGGGTCGTGGTCGTCTTGGAGCGCGACCCAGTTCACGAGCGCGCCGAGGTAGTTGCCGAGGTGCAGCGAGCCGGCGGAGGGCTGCATGCCGGAGAAGATGACCGGACGGGCGGAGTTCATGATCGAGGTTCCTTCGTCGAGCAGTGGAGAGGTCGAGGTGTCGGGCAGACGCCGCGTCGCGGCATCCGCTCAGATGGCGTAGTCGACGACCACGGGGGAGTGGTCGGAGAAGCGCGTGTCGTACGTGGCCGCGCGATCGACCGTGTAGTCGGTCACGAGTTCGGCGAGCGCGGGCGTCGCGAGCTGGTAGTCGATGCGCCAGCCGCTGTCGTTGTCGAACGCCTTGCCGCGCCACGACCACCACGTGTAGGGGCCGTCGACGTCGCCCGCGAACCGGCGCCCGACGTCGACCCAGCCGAGGCCGTGGTCGTCGGAGCCCTCGGCGCCCACGAAACGGTCGAAGTAGGCGCGCTCCTCGGGGAGGAACCCGGCGCGCTTGACGTTGCCCTTCCAGTTCTTGATGTCGAGCGTGCGGTGACCGACATTGAGGTCGCCGACCACGAGGGCCAGTTCGGAGTGCGCGGCGAGCTCGGGCAGGCGGGCCTGCATCGCGTCGAGGAACTTGAACTTCTCGACCTGCTTCGGGGTGTCGACCTCGCCGGAGTGCACGTAGGCGCTTACGAGCGTGACGATGCGCCCGCCGACCTCGTAGTCGGCCTCGAGCCAGCGGCCGGCCGAATCGAAGTCGTGCGCGCCGAGCTCGACCCGGTGGATGCTCGCCCTGCGGCGGCTCGCGATCGCGACGCCGGCGCGGCCCTTCGCGGTCGCGGGGTCGTGCAGGATGCTCCACTCGTCGCCGAGCAGACTCTGCAGGTCTTCGGTCGACGCGCGCACTTCTTGAAGGGCCAGCAGGTCGACGTCGCGGGCATCGAGCCACTCGGCCATGCCGCGGCGATACGCGGCTCGCACGCCGTTCACGTTGACGCTGGCGACACGGAGACGGGAGGTCGAAGGCATGCCCTCGATCCTATTCGAGGCCTCAGACACCGATCGTTCGTCGGGGGCGCGGCAGCTGGTCGGCCTTCGCCTGCGCCTCGTCGAGGTCGAGTTGCGCGCGGGCGGCGACGCGGCGGGCCTTGAACCCGCCGATCCAGTTGGCGGACTCGACCGCGGCCTCGGCCTCGCGCAGCCGCACCCGGGCGACCGTCACCGCGGCCTGGGCTTCGATCGCGCGACGCTCGGCCGCGAGCTGCGCCGGCGTGAGCTCGCGGAGGCTCTCGTTCGCGTCGGAGGCCTCGACCGCGATCCAGCTCGCGGCCACGAGGATCACGATGCTTGTCATGCGGAACCAGAAGAGCAGCGCGATGAACACCGCGAACGTCGCGAGCAGCGGGTTGCTGCTCGCGAACGTGATGAGGAAGCCGCCGAGCAACTGCATGACCGACAGGGCGGCCGACCCGAGCAGCGAGCCGATCACCATGCGACGCCACGGCATGGCCGCGCCCGACAGGAATCGGAACAGCACGGCGAGGGCGACGGTGTCGATGACGAAGACCACCGCGATCGCGCCGACCTGCACGAAGAAGGCGGTCCAGCTCGAGTTCGGGTCCAGGCCCATGAGCCCCATGAGCCACTGCATGAACCCCGTCGTCGCGACCGACAGCGCCGCGGCGACGATGAGCACGATGCCGAACGCGAGGCCGGCGAGCAGGTCGCGCGCCTTGAGCAGCAGGTACGAGCGCTCGTCCTTCGGCAGCCCGAAGGTGCTGCGCACGCCGATGCGCGTGTACGTGACCCAGCCGATCGCCGTCCACGCGAGGCCGAGCAGCGCGACACCGCCCGTGATGCCGAGGGCGCTCGTGCTCGACGTCGTGATGGCGACGAGTTCGTCGGTCGAGATGATGCCGGTGCTGTCGCTGTCGCCGATGAGGCCGGGCGCGTAGGTGTTCAACAGGTTCGCGAACGCCGTCATCGTCTCGTCGTTGCCCGTGATCCAGATGCCGAACACGGCGAACACGACGTAGATCGCGGCGAAGATGCCGAACAGTGCCTGGTAGCTCATGCCGGACGACAGGATGAACCCGTTCTGCGCCAGGAAGTACCGCCACACGCGCACGGGGAACAGCTCCATGGTGCGGTTCGTGATGCGCGAGACCCGGCTGATCGGCTCTTCGAACCGGTCGCGCAGCGGGCTGCTGAGCTCGTCGAAGCGCTCGCGCGCGGTGAGCGGCACCGGTGCGTCGAGGGACGGGGCGACCGTCGATGGGTCGGATGTCGCGGCAGAGGTGGCGACCGATGCGCCGTTCGCGGCGTCGGGCGGTGACGACGCACCCCGTCGGCGCCCCGCAGGTCGGTCTGGCGTGGGGTGCGCGTTCACGCTTCAACCCTAGCCACGAGGGCCGGCGAAGGGCGTCGTCGGCGTTCGTGGCGGGTCGCGGCGCGGCGATCGGGCGACGGCGTCGGGGGTGGCGTCGGCCTCCGGGTGCCCCGCGAAATGGGGGAGGACGAAAGGTGAGGACTTCTTGTATTCGTGCGTGCTCGGCGAGGAGACTGACGCCACTGACCCGAGATCTGCTCCGAGCCGGCCAACCCGTACCCGAACATGGAGTCCGTCATGCACCGCAATCAGCGCACCCGTTCTGCTGCACGCTCCGACGCCTCGGCGGCACCGCCGCCACCCTCGACGATCCGCGCGGTGGTGTCCGCGATCACCGTCGGCGTCCTCGTGCTGTTCGCCGGCCCGACCATCGCGGCCGCCGAGGAATCGACTCCGACCGCGACCGAGACGACCGCGACGTCGACCGAAGGGGCGACGCCGCCCACTGAGGAGGCTGCGCCGCCGAGCGAGGCGGCCCCTTCGTCAGAGGAAGCCCCGCCCCCGGCCGACGTGTCCGCGCCGCCGGCCGACGTGTCGGCGCCGTCGGCCGCGGAGGCCGCGCCGTCGTCGGACGAGGCTGCGCCTCCGGCCGATGTGTCGGCGCCTTCATCCGAGGGGTCCGCTCCGCCCGCCGACGACGCAACCGCAGCCGTGCCCGAGCCCGCCCCGGTCGACTGCGAGGCCATCCCGATCGGGAACGACGACCGCAGTGCGCGCGACGCGTGCCTGGCCGGACAGCAGGCGGGCATGCGCAGCTTCGCGGTGGCCGCCGACTCGCCGGCGCCCGACCCGAACCCCGACCTGCCCAACAGCTGCGGGCTCGACTTCGCGCTCATCCTCGACAAGTCGGGTTCGATCGGCGACGGCGGCATGGCGAACCTCAAGTCCGCGGCCAACGCCTTCACGAACGCGCTGAAGGACACGGGGTCCCAGGTCTCCGTGACCGCGTTCGATCAGGACGCCTCGCAGTTGCTCCCCGCGACCGACCTGACCGCGGCGAACCTCGGGACCGTCCAGGGCTCGTACTCGGGCCTGTCCTCCGACGGCTGGACCAACTGGAAGCGCGGCCTCGAGGTCGGACACGGCACCTTCGGCGGTTTCGACGACCGGCCCGTCGAGCTCACGATCGTCATCACCGACGGCAACCCGAACACGGTCGACCCAGACAACGGCGGCGAGTTCCCCGACGGTTCACCCGGCGCGCTGGATCCGGCGATCCTGGAGGCGAACTCCATCAAGGGCGAGCCCTCGCACATGTTCGTCGTCGCGGTCGGCGACATCGACCTCGGACCGATCCAGGCGATCTCGGGCAGCGAGGCGTTCACCGGGTCCAACATCACGACGGCCGACTACATGACCACCACCGACTACTCCAGCCTCGCCGACTCCCTGAAGCTCGTCGCGAAGGCGCTGTGCGGCGGCAACGTGATCATCCACAAGCAGGTCGGCATCGCGTTCCCGGGCACGCCAGGGGGAGCCGGCTGGGAGTACTCGACCGCGACGTCCGACGTCGCGCCGACCTCGGACACCACCGACGGGTCCAGCCAGACCGATCCGTACGCGGTCACCGGCTTCGCGGTCGTGCCGAACCCGCCGGCACGGCAGGTGGTCTTCAGCGAGACGCCTGATCCCGGCGGCAGCGTCATGACGGGCGCGCGATGCGGCACCACGTCGAACCTCGCCGACGCGGTCGCGGTGCCCTTCGACACGCCGACCCGCACGTTCACGGCGACCGTCGCCAAGGAATCCACGACGCACTGCTGGGTGCTCAACACCTTCGCCCCGAAGTGGCTCACATGGAAGACGGTCGATCCGAAGGACGGCTCGACCGTCCTGCCCGGCCAGACCGTCACCTACACGCTGCACGCGAAGAACGACGGCCTGATCGAGGTGACCGGCGCGACCGTCACCGACGACCTGAGCGACGTGCTCGACAACTCCACCATCCAGACGGTCGGAGCCGGTCTCTCGTTGACCGGCACGACGCTGACCTGGTCGATCCCCGACCTCGGTCCGGGTGACGAGGCCACGGCGTCGTTCACGGTCGAGGTCGACGACAATGCGTTCGACGAGGTGCTCCACAACGTCATCACGCCGGGCGACAACGGCCGATGCCCCGACGTCGTGCTCGACGACGTCACGAAGGACGACGCCGTCGCGACGCCCGTCGACGACTGCGTCACCGAGAACCCGACGCCCGATGTCACGATCGACAAGAACGTCGACTCGACGACGCTGGACCCCGATACCGGCATCTGGACGCTCGACTACACGCTCGACGTCGCGAACACCGGCGACGTCGACACCTCCTACGATCTGTCGGATGTCACGGACTTCGGTCCTGGGATGACGGTCGCTTCGTTCACGTACTGGTCGCCGGGTGAGGATCCGACGACGGATCCCGGACATTCCCTCCCGGTCGTGCCCGACGGCGAGTACGCCCTCGCGAGCGGCGCGCACCTGCCCCTCGGCATCACGGACCACTGGTTCGTGCGGGTCACGGCCACGATCGACGACGAGGGCGAGCCGACGTACGGCTGCGACGAGGAGGAGGGCGGCGGATTCACGAACACCGGCATCGTCACCGTCGGCACCGGTACGAAGGAGGACACCGCATGCGACGCACCCGGGCGTCTCACCCTCATCAAGACCGTCGACAACGGCGCCCTCGGCGAGGACATCGAGCCGGCCGTGCCGAGCGACTGGCTGCTGAAGGCCGACGGTCCCGTCACGATCGAGGAGCCCGGCGTCGCCGATCCCGGCCGCACCGCCCTCGTGCCGTCGGGCTGGTACACCGTGAGCGAGCGGCCGAACCCCGACAGCGACAATCCGCTCGTCACCGACGGCACCTACGTCGCGGGCGACTGGGAGTGCACGGGCGACGACGACCTCGAGAAGCTCGTCGGCCCCGAGGGCGAGGTGTTCGTGCCGGTCGGAGGTGAGGCCTCCTGCGAGATCGTGAACACCGCCGAGCCCGCGGACCTCGGCATCGTGAAGGAGTACGAGCTGCCCGAGGGTGTCGAGGCGATCGACGACACCGACCCCGAGGCATCCGAGTTCTGGTTCACGCTCACCGTGACGAACCACGGACCCGACGTGCCGGGCGCGCTCGTGACCGACACGCTGCCCGACACGCTCGAGGTGATCAGCGGCATCACGATCGACCCCGACGACCCGAACTGGAGCGCCTCCTTCACGGGCAACGCGTTCGAGGCGCTGTACAACGGCGTGTACGCCGAGGGCTCGGTGACCGAGTTCCGGTTCCAGGTGCGGTTCCTCGGTGACCCGCTCGGGCCGCTGCCCGAGAACCCCGAGACGCCGCCCGAGCCGGTCCCGGCCGAGCCCGTGGTGAACGAGGCGTGCGTCTCGATCGTCGTGCCCGAGGTCGAGGAGCCGGTCGAGTCCGCCGTGGCGGCGGTCGCCGTCCCGATCCTGCCGACGAACGACCTCAACCCCGGCAACGACTGCGACGAGGTCACCGTGCCGACGAAGGCCATGCAGGCCAACGCGTACGTGCAGTGCATCAACGACGTGCCGTGGCTCTACCACGACGTCAAGACCGTCGGGCCGGTCGCTCCGGCCGACATCACCGTGACGTGGACGCCCGACCCGGTGTTCTACCCCGACGCGGAGCCGATCGTGCAGACGATCCCGTGGGCCGAGCGCACCGGCCGGCTGCTCTGGCCGTACGGCGCGGTGAACTCCGAGGGCATCTCGATCGCCTGGCCGGGCTGGCGCCTCGCCGAAGAGGGCGATGTGGTGGGCGAGGGCACGATCGTCGACTCGTGGGAGAACATGGTCAAGGACTCGTCGCTCCCGAGCTACGCATTCGCCGACCAGCTGCATCCGCTCACGATCACGTTCGAGATCAACCCGAGCCAGTCGGTGCTGGCGGTCTACCCGTCGGCGACCCCCGCCTGCGCGGTCACCCGCGCGGCCGGGCCGCTGATCGAGAAGACCTCGAGCGTCACCTCGGCCAAGCCCGGCTCCACGTTCGACTACACGCTGTCGGTCACGAACCCGGGCCTCGGCGCCACCAAGGCGATGGAGCTCTTCGATGAGATCCCGTCGGACCTCAAGGTGAACTCGATCACCACCCCGGCCGCGCCCGCGTTCCCGCGCTGGGACGACTGCGCGGTGACGGGCACGTCCTCGACCGGATACGGCGGCACGCTGCACTGCATCCTGAACGGGCAGATCGGTGGATCGAGACCGGACGCACCCGACGTGGTGCTCTCGGTCACGCTGAATCCGGGAACGAACGCGTCGAGCGTCGTGAACACGGGTGAGATCTGCTGGAACGACCTGCCCGACGACGAGACGGCCCCGGTGGCGGAAGGGGCGATCCCGCTCGATCCCGAGGAGGCGATCCTGTGCGACGACTCCACGGTCACGGTGACCGTGCCGCATCCGGGGTCCTCGATCGCGAGCACCGGCTTCGCGGGCGGCCCGTCGATCTGGGTGGCCGGAGGGCTGCTGCTGATGGGTGCGGTCGCGGTCGCGTTCGTGGCGATCAGGAGGCGCCGCACCGAGGGCGAGCGGCCCTGAGCGGTCGGGTATCGCCGACCGGTCGACGACGGTGAACGGATGCCGCGGCTCGCTGGAGTCGCGGCATCCATTCGTTCGTATGGACGCGAGTCGCGACATCCATTCGTACGCAAGGAAATGAGCGGTCCTCAGATGCCCCGCGTTCGGGTGACAGGGCTGCCGAAATCCTGATCAACCCGCGGATCGGGTACGAGATGCCCCCCGTATTGGTCACGCAGGAACCCTGTCGCTGCCTCCCCCAGCAGTGCTTGACTCGGCTCACCTGCGTAATCCTCACATTCAGCAGGCTGACCCGACGCGAAGGTTCGATGATGAAGCTCAACTGGTTCGGCACCCGAAACGACGACCACGCACAGGGACCGCGTCGGTCCCGACGTCGACGTGAAGCCGAGCGAGCGCGAACCCTGCGAGGCGTGATCGCCTCGATCGCCGTCGGCGGTCTGCTCGTCGTCGGCCTGCCGACGATGGCCTTCGCCGAGGGCGTCACCCCGACCGACCCGCCGACCGAGCAGCCCATCACGACGACGGAGACCACGCCGCCGACGGAGGCCGCGACGCCGACCGAGGAGGCCACGCCGACGGAGGCCGCGACCCCGACCGAGGAGGCGACGCCGACCGAGTCGGCGACCCCGACCGAGGAGGCGGCCGAGCCGCCCGCCGAAGAGGCACCGGCCGCCAAGCAGGCCGCGAAGGAGTCCGCCGCCGGCGATGTCGGGGTGTTCTCGGTGTTCCCGGCCGACACGGCGAACTGTACGACCGAATGCGGCAACCTCCAGATCACGAACACCGTCTCCGGCGGATCGGCGACGCCGGACCAGTGGACCATCCACGCCGTTCGCCTGAGCAACAGCGACAACTACAACTTCACGTCGGGCCAGACACGGTCCGTGCCGCGCAACAACACCTACACGCTCTACGCGGAGAACGGTCCGGCCAACTACACGACGACCGGCTTCACGTGTTCGGTCGGCGGCAGCGGCGGAGGCGACCCGACCTTCAACGCGGCCAACCGCACCGTGACCTTCAGCAACTCGAACGGCAACCCCACCCAGAAGTTCGCGAACTGCACGTTCACGCAGACCTTCACCGGCCCGGGCACCATCAACGTCCAGGTCGGTGGCGTTCGCACCGGCATCTCCGCCGTCGCTGGCCTCGCCGGCGTGACGCTGCAGCTGTACACCGACAACGCGGGTTCGTTCGGCTCGATCATCAACCAGCCGTGGGCCACCTGCGTCTCGCTCGCCTCCGGCGTCTGCACGTTCACCGTGCCGGCACCGAACGGAGCCCGCTACTGGGTGGCGCAGGCCACGCCGGGCGTCCCCGGAGGCTGGACGAAGAACGGCACGCTCGCAACCGGAACCACCCCGGCCTCCGCGCCGTACCGGTTCCAGACGTCGGTCATAAACAACGGCGGAACGTACAGCTCGACGAGCGACTTCATGATCGCCACGGGCAACACCACGAACAACGCGTCCGGCGGCATCTGGCAGAACTCGCTCGCCAACCCGCCGGCCTCCCAGAAGTGCGGCGTGCGCGTCGCGCTCGTGATCGACCTCTCCGGGTCGGTGGCACCGAACTTCACCGAACTGAAGAACGCAGCCAAGGGCTTCGTCACGGCGCTGCAGGGTACGCCGTCGCAGGTCGGCATCTTCACGTTCAACAACGTCGCCCCCGCCAGCTCGGGAGCGAACCTCGGCATCACCCCCGTCTCGACCGTCGCCGGCGCGAACACCGTGCGCAACCACATCGACGGTTTCTCGACGCCGACCGAGGCGACGAACTGGGACCGCGGCATCTACCAGGTCGCGACCAGCGGCACGCAGTACGACCTCGCGGTCGTGCTCACCGACGGCAACCCGACGGTCTACTCGAACGACGAGGGCCCCGGTAACCGCACGCGCTTCCGCGAGGTGGAGAACGGCGTGTTCTCGGCCAACGCCGTCAAGGCGCTCGGCACGCGCGTCATCGGCTTCGGTGTCGGCGACGGCGTCGGCGGCTCGCCCGACAACCTCATCGCCATCTCGGGCAACACGCTGAACTCCGACTACTTCCAGTCCGCGGACTACGACGAGGCCGGCACGATCCTCCGCAACCTCGCGCTCGGCGCCTGCGAGGGATCGATCTCGGTCGTCAAGCAGGTCGTCTCGAGCACGAGCACGGGTGAGTCGAAGACCGGCCAGACGCCGGCGGGCGGCTGGAAGTTCACCGCGGCCCCCACGACCGGTGGCATCACCCCGGCTTCGCAGGAGGGCACCACGGCCGCCGGAACCGGCGCCGTGAACCTGCCCCTGACCTTCGCGGGCGGTACCACGAGCGGCACGGTGAACGTCACTGAGGACCCGCAAGGCCACAGCATCGTGCAGACGAGCGGCAAGAACGCGGTCTGCACCGATGTCGCGACGGGCGCGGCGATCACCGTGGGCAACCTGGCGACCGGCTTCTCGGTTCCGGTGAGCTCGACGCAGGCGATCACCTGTACGGTCTGGAACCGGCCACCGTTGCCGCAGGCCACCTACAGTGTGAACAAGGTCTGGGTCGTCAACGGCGTGACCTACCAGAACGGCCAGCAGCCGATCGGCCTCACCGCGCAGCTGACCGTCGGCGGCACCAACACCCCCTGGGTGACCGTGCAGGGACCGGTTCCGGCGAACACCGTCATCTCGCTGAACGAGACCACGGGCGTCGGCTCTCGCGACCTCTGCCGCATCACCGACAGCAAGGTGACCCTCGCGAACGGCGCTGCCCCCGGCAACGGTGCGCTGCCGTACAGTGCCACGCTGCAACCCGGTGACAACACCTACACGATCACGAACACCGTCACCTGCGACAGCCAGCTGACGCTGAAGAAGACCGTGACGAACGGCGGAGTCGCCCCGAGCGTCTGGAACCTCGACGCCGTCGCTCCCGGCGGATCCCTTCCCGGGCCGAACGGTGCGACCGGCACGCCCGGCGCAACCGCACTCGTGACCCCGAACACGACCTATCCGCTCGTCGAGACCGGCGACCCGCGCTACGTGCAGACGCTCGGCCTCAACGCAGTGCCGGTTCCGCCCGCCACGGGCAGCTGGAACTGCGAGCAGGTGAACGCGGGCGGCACGGTCATCCCCGGCTTCAGCGACGGCCTCAACGGCGGCGTCACCGTGCCCCTCGGCTTCCGCGTGCAGTGCACCGCGGTGAACCAGACCGCGCTGCTCACGCTCATCAAGGACGTGGTCGAGCTCGAGGGCACCGACCCCGACCCCAGCGACTGGACGCTCACCGCGACTCCGAACGTCGCCATCCCGGGCCTGAACCCCGCGTCGACGACGACGGGCAACACCGTCCTCGTCCGTCCCGGCACGAGCTACACGATCTCCGAGTCCGGTGGCCCTGCGGGATACCAGCTGCGCGACATCCAGTGCAAGACGACGGCCGGCGGTGACTACGTGGTGACGTCGACCGTCACCGTGGCGGCCCTCGCCACCGGCACCTGCATCGTGACGAACGAGCCGATCGCCCCGCAGATCAAGCTGACGAAGGTCGTCACCGGCAACGTCGCCCCGGCGAACCAGTGGTACCTGTCCGCAACGGCAGGCGGCACGGTCGTAGGCGGCGACGGTGGAACCGGCGGCTTCGTCGACGTTCCCGCCGGCGTCCCGCTGACCCTCGCGGAGTCGACCTCACTGCCGAACGCGGGCGAGTTCCTGCCGGGAACGTGGTCGTGCTCCAAGAACGGCGGCGCCCCGGTCGCCGGGCCCTCGGTCCCGGCCCTCGCTCCGGGCGACAAGGTGGACTGCACGGTCACGAACACGCTGAAGCCGATCGTGCCGACCATCACCAAGACGGCAGCCATCCCGACGGCGAACGCCAACGGCACCTGGACCATCGGCTACGACATCGTCGTGAAGAACCCGAGCAACTTCCAGGACCTCACGTACACGCTGAGCGACCAGCTGAAGTTCGGCACGAGCGTGACGGTGAACAGTGCGACCTACCAGCTGCAGCCCGCCGGTGCGGTCACCGCGTGGAGCGTGCCGTTCGCGAACGTGCAGGCCTTCGCCGGCGTTCCGACGCTCCTCAAGGCGACGCAGCAGACCTGGCACGTGACGGTCAACGCGACGGTCGCCCCGAACACGGTGCCGAGCACTGATCCCGCCGCGTGCAAGACCGGCACTCCTGGCAACGTCGGATTCCTCAACTCGGCCGTGATGACGGTCGCGGGCACGACGTACCCCGCCCAGGACTGCGCGGTCCCGGTCAACCCGACCATCACCAAGGTCGGCGGCACCGCCGTCGACAACGGTGACGGCACGTGGACCCTCCCGTACACGATCACCGTCACGAACCCGTCGGCGACGACCGGCGTCGTCTACGACCTGAGGGACAAGCTCGCCCTGCCCGCCTCGGTGACGCAGGTCGGTCCGCCGGTGGTCGTGTCCAAGCCGGGCGGTGTCACCACCGTCCCGACGTGGACCGGTGCCGTACCGAACGACCTGCTGGCCGACGACATCGCCCTCGCGGGCGGAGCAGCGGCCCACGTGTACCAGATCTCCGTCCAGGTCAGCATCGACTCCGGTGACCCGGCGTACACCTGCCCGAGTGCGGGCGGCCTGAACAACACGGCGACCCTCGTCTCGGGCAACCAGACGACCGACGCCACCGGCTGCGTCACGGTCAACTCGCCCACGATCACCCACACCAAGGCGGTCGTCCCGGGTTCGGTCTCGCAGGGCAGCGACGGCAAGTGGACGATCGCCTACGACCTCGTGGTGAAGAACACCACGGCGGTCGGCGGCCTCTACACGCTGGCCGACTCGCTGCACTTCGGCACGGGAGTCGTGCTCACCGGCGCCTCGTACGCCCTGACGAAGGACTCGGTCGCATACCCGACCTCATGGGCGGGCAGCGGCAACATCGCCGTCGATGCCTACCTGGCCGGCAACACGACGACCACGTACCGCATCACGGTCTCAGGCATCGGGCTCACCGGCCCCGACCTGACGCCGGCGCAGTCCGCGTGTCCGACCGGCGGCAGCGCCAACGCCGCGTTCAACAACACCTCGACCCTCAAGGTCGCGGGCACATCGACCGATGCCTCGGCCTGTGGATTCCCGAGCGCTCCGAAGATCGTGAAGTCGGGCGCGACGTCCATGCAGCGGCTCGACGACGGCACATGGGATGTCTCGTACACGCTCACGGTGTCGAACACCGACCCGGGCGCGAAGCCGTCGTACTACACGCTGACCGATGACCCGGCGTTCCCCGCTGGTGTCGACTACCTCAGCTACCAGATCGACGCGCAGGCGCCGGTCACCCCGTACGACGGCTCGCCGTTCACGGTCGCGTCGAACAAGGCCATCGCGGCCGACGCGGTCGATGTCTACACCGTCGTGATCAACGTCGATGCACCCGCGGGCGAGATCCCGCCGGCAGAGCTCGAGTGCAAGACCGACAACAACCCCGGCGGCGTCGGCTTCCTGAACAACGCCATCGTCACGTCGGGTGAGATCACGCGCACCGACGACGACTGCACCAACATCGACCGCGGCGGTGAGCCGACGGTCGAGAAGGGCAACCCGACCGTCACGCAGGATGCGGACGGCGTGTGGACGATCGTCTACGACGTCACCGTGACCGGCAACGAGGACTTCGTCTCGAAGTACACGCTCGACGACACGCTCCGGTTCGGTCCCGAGGTCGACGTGCTGTCGGCGACGTGGACCGGCGAGACGAGCGGCGAGTGGCCCGGCCCGGTGGGCGGCCCGCCGACCGACGAGACCGCGAAGCTGGTCCCGACCGACAAGGTGATCGGCATCGCCGGCGTCCACGAGTACACCGTGACGGTGACGGCGAAGGTCGACAAGGCGGCCTTCACCGACCCGACGACGAACACGTGCGCGTTCACCGAGGTCGACCCGAACGTCGGGTTCCTCAACGAGGCCACGCTGACGTCGAACGGCATCTCTTCTTCCGACACCGGATGCGGCCTTCCCGCCCAGCCGAAGATCGAGAAGAGCTCCGTCGGCGACGTGACCAAGGTCGGCGACCACTGGGAGGCGACCTACACGGTCACGGTCCAGAACCTCAGCGCCACTCAGGCCCTCGTCTACGACCTGTCCGACACGCCTGACTTCGCGGGCGACGTCTCGATCACCGATCGCGAGGTCACCAGTTCGGATGTCACGGTGAACCCGGCCTGGAACGGGGCATCGTCTTCCGACGATGTGGTCGTCGAGGACCAGGAGCTCCTGGGCGGCGCGACGCACACCTTCACGGTGGTCGTCTCGTTCACCGTCGACGACGTCGACGGCAGCGACGAGCTGCTCTGCGAGGGCGAAGACGGCAAGGGCCTGCTGAACGGGGCGACCGTCACCTCCGGCGACACCTACACCGACGACGCCTGCTTCGACGTCCCCGTGGTCGTCCTGCTCGACAAGGAGTGGGTCATCGACGGCGGTGCTCCGATCGCTTGGGACAGCGACGACCTGCCCGACGGCTTCAGCGCCCAGGGCACGCTCGATGGTCAGAACGTCGAGTGGGACACCGAGTACGGTCCCTACGCACTGAACGACGAGGTCACGGTCGGTGAGACCGGCGTCCAGGTTCCCGAGAACTGCGAGCTCGTGGATTCGAGCGGCACGGGTGACCAGACGCTCGAGAACACGTTCAACACCTTCCTGGTGACCAACTACGTCGACTGCACGCAGACGGTCACGCTCACGAAGGTCGTGCAGAACCCCAACGGCGGCGACGCCGTGGCGGCCGACTGGACCCTGAGCGGCGAGAACGTGGGCGACGACAGTGACACGTTCACTGGCGAAGGCACGGCATCCGGCACGGTCGACGTCAACGTCGGCTACACGCTGAACGAGGTCTCCACGAAGTGGGTGAACGGAGTCGAGTACGAGGTCACGGCGACCTGGACCTGCGAGTCCGAGAGCGGCCCTGACGCCTTCACGCTCCTGAGCACGCCCGGCTCGGTCAACGCCACGCTGACGGTGAACACGCTCGGCGCGAGTGTCGACTGCACCATCACCAACTCCGACATCGCACCGACGCTCGAGCTCGAGAAGATCGTCAAGCCCGACTCGGTGGCGACGGACTTCCCGCCGTCGCTGTGGACGCTCACCGCGAGCGACAACGGCACCACGGTGATCGAGGGTGACGGCGCCGCCAGCGGCCCGGTGGAGTCGAACGTCTCCTACGACCTCGCCGAGAGCGCGGACTTCGAAGGATCCGACGAGTTCGAGTCCGGCGAGTGGGTGTGCTTCGACAACAGCCAGACGCCGCCGGTGCCGGTGGAACTCGACGACGACGCCGTGGTGCTCCAGCCCGGACAGGACGTCTCCTGCTCGATCACGAACACGGCGAACCCCGCCACGTACGAGGTCGACAAGACGGTCGAGTCCGCTGAGCAGCAGGCCGACGGCTCGTGGCTCATCACCTACGAGGTCACGGTGGAGAACACCAGCGTGGTCTCCCCGCTGACCTACGACCTGATCGACGACCTCTCGTCGTTCGGCGAGGGCATCACGATCGACGAGGCGACCTGGTCGTCGACCAACGGCGACTCGGGCGACTGGGGCGATCTGCCCGACACGCTCGAGGAGACGCTGGCCACGGACCAGCCGCTCGAGGCGGGCGCCGAGGACGTCTTCACGGTGATCGTGTCCGCGACCGTGACCGAAGAGGCGTGGACCGGCGAGACCACGGTCTGCTCCCTGCCCGGTTCGACCGAGGCCGGCGGCTTCCGCAACGTGGCCACGATCACGATCAACGAGCGGCCCGAGGTTCGCACCGACTGCGACGAGCCGGGTCAGGCGACGGCCGTCAAGTCGCTGTTCGACGGCGCACAACCGACGCTGAACGGCGACGGCACGTTCACGGTCAAGTACAAGATCGAGGTGACGAACGAGAGCGACAAGGATCTGTTCTACGACCTGAGCGACACCCCGGCGTTCCCCGCCGGTACGACGTTCACGGCGACGGCGGTCGATCCCGACGGCGACCCCGTCGGCGACTGGACCGGCGTCGACCCCGACACGGTGCTCGCCGACGACTGGGTGATCCCGGCCGCCGACGGTGAGCCGACGGTGCAGACCTGGGTGATCACGGCCACGGCCAACGTCGAGACGATCACCGAGATCGACGACGTGAAGTGCGTCGAGAGCACCTCGGGCAAGGGCTTCTTCAACGGCGGATCGTTCTCGTCGGGCACGATCGAGACCGATCTCGAAGCCTGCGTCAACATTCCGGTCGCGAAGCTGACGCTCACCAAGCACGTCGACAACACGGCGATCGAGAGGCTGCCCATCACGGGCGGTGTGGCGAGCGACTGGTCGCTCTTCGCAGACGGCCCCGTGCTGGTCGACGCGGTCGGCAACGAGGACGGCGTCACCACGGTGGTCCCGGTGGGCGAGTACGGCCTCTGGGAGCAGGCGATCGCCGATCCGTCGAGCCCGCTCGTGCCCGACTACTACGATGCCTCGGCCTGGGAGTGCGAACCGAACGAGGCGACGGAAGCCTCTTCCGAGGAGGATCCGATCACTCACCTGATCGAACTCGCAGCCGGCGACGACGTGACGTGCACGATCACGAACACGGTGTTCGCGGTGGATGTCGGCATCGAGAAGCGTGCCGACCTGCCCGAGGGCGTGACCGCGGTGGACGACACCGAGGACAACGAGTTCGAGTGGGTGCTCACGGTCACGAACAACGGACGAGCGGTCGCGAACCTCGAGGTGACCGACCTCATCGACCCGCAGCTCGAGATCACGGGTCCGGCGACCTTCGATCCGGCCGAGAACTGGACGGAGGACACCGAGGGCAACGCGTTCAGCGCCACCTACAGCGGCGTCTTCGCGGCCGGCCAGGTCGCCACGATCCGCATCCCGGTGAAGGTCCTGCCCGTCGAGGTCGAGGCCCCGCCCGCTGTCGGTCCCGATGACCCGGCGCCGGTGCTTCCGCCGCTGAACACGGAGCCGATCCCGAACGAGGCGTGCGTCGCCATCCTGGGCCCCGATGAGGAGCTCGAGCTTTCGGCGGACGTCGATCTCGGACCTGTGGCGGACCTGCTCGACCTCGATGAGACGAACGACTGCGCCGAGGCGGAGGTGCCGGTCAAGCGAGTCGACGCCGGCGCGTACGTCCGATGCATCGCGGATGTCCCGTGGCTGTACTTCGACGTACAGGCGACCGAGAACGTCACTCCCGGTGAGATCACCGTGACGTGGACCTCGGCCGACGGCACGCTCACCAAGGTGCAGACCGTTCCGTGGGACGCTCGCAACGGCCGGCTGCTCTGGCCGGGCGCCGCGGTCGATGCCGACGGCATTCCGTACCAGTTCCCGGGATGGCGTCCGATCACCGAGGAGGATCTCGCGAACCCCGGCTCGGTCGTTCCGGGCACCAGGTTCCTCGACCTGATCCTCGATGAGACGGTCGACACGTACCCGTGGCGCGACACGGAGAACGGCGCGACGATCACCTTCTCGGTGAACCCGAGCCAGAGCGTCCTCGCGGTCTACCCGCAGGCTCTGCCGACCTGTGCGATCGACCGTCCGGCCGAGCTGCAGATCGACAAGACCGCGAGCGTCACCAGCACGAAGGCGGGCGGCGACTACAGCTACTCGCTGCAGGTGACGTCGGTCGGCACGGGAGCAACCAACCCGACCGAGGTGTTCGATGAGATCCCGGCGAACCTCCGGGTCGACTCGATCACGACGGCCCCGGCTCCGGCGTTCCCGCGCTGGGAGAACTGCGAGGTGACGGGCAAGGACTCGAGCGGATACGGTGGCACGCTCCACTGCGACCTGCTCGGGCAGCTCGGGCCGAACTTCACGTCGGCGCCGGTCATCGACCTGGCGGTGCACGTGAAGGAGGGCACCAAGGTCTCCACGATCGAGAACACCGGTGAGGTCTGCTGGCAGACGGCCGACGATACGGAGCCGGTCACGGAGTGCGCGGAGGACACCGTCCCCGTGACGCTCCTGGGCGGAACCGCGGTGACCGGGTTCGCGGGCGGCCCGTGGGTCTGGGGGGCCGCCGGCCTCCTGGTCCTCGGCAGCCTGGCCGTGATCTGGGTCACGATCCGACGGCGTCGGGAGGCGGCCGCCGACTGATCCGCGGCGGCCCGACGGTGGGTGAACCCGCCGGGCCGCCGTGACAGGCACCCCGGACGCGAGGGGGAACGCGACCGGGAACGAAGAAGGGCCGATGCGAGGAATCGCATCGGCCCTTCTTCGTGTCACTCGCTCATTCGCCCATCGGGCGAGGTCGCGTGGGGGACCGTCAGGGCTTGCCCCGCATGATCGCCTGCTTGACCTCGGCGATGGCCTTGGTCACCTCGATGCCGCGGGGGCACGCGTCGGTGCAGTTGAAGGTCGTGCGGCAGCGCCATACGCCTTCCTTGTCGTTCAGGATGTCGAGGCGAACGTTCGCCGCATCGTCACGGTCGTCGAAGATGAAGCGGTGCGCGTTGACGATCGCGGCCGGGCCGAAGTACTGTCCGTCGGTCCAGAACACGGGGCACGACGAGGTGCACGCGGCGCAGAGGATGCACTTGGTGGTGTCGTCGAAGATCTCGCGCTTGGCGATCGACTGCACGCGCTCCTTGCCGGACTCGGGCTTCGAGTTCGCGATGAGGAACGGCTGCACCTCGCGGTAGCTCGCGAAGAACGGCTCCATGTCGACGACGAGGTCCTTCTCGAGCGGCAGGCCCTTGATGGCCTCGACGTAGATGGGCTTCGAGATGTCGAGGTCCTTGATGAGGGTCTTGCACGCGAGCCGGTTGCGGCCGTTGATGCGCATCGCGTCGGATCCGCAGATGCCGTGCGCGCACGACCGACGGAACGTGAGCGAACCGTCCTGCTCCCACTTGATCTTGTGCAGGGCGTCGAGCACGCGGTCGGTCGCGTACATCTCGACGTCGAAGTCCTGCCAGCGCGGCTCGGTGTCGACGTCGGGGTCGAACCTGCGGATCAGGAACGTGACGGTGAACGACTGGATGGCGGCTTCAGCGGCCGGCGGCTGCTCGAGCGTGGTGGTGCTCACGATCAGTACTTCCTCTCCATCGGCTGGTATCGGGTGATGGTCACGGGTTTCCAGTCGAGCCGGATGTGGTCGGCCGCATCGGCCGAGTGCGCGTCGCCCGAGAGATAGGCCATCGTGTGCTGCATGAAGTTCTCGTCGTCGCGCTTCGGGAAGTCGTCGCGCATGTGGCCGCCTCGGCTCTCCTGGCGGTTGCGCGCCGAGTAGACGACGACCTCGGCGAGGTCGAGCAGGAACCCGAGCTCGACGGCCTCGAGCAGGTCGGTGTTGAACCGCTTGCCCTTGTCCTGCACGGCGATGTTCTTGTAGCGCTCGCGCAGGCCGGCGATCACGTTCGTGACGTGGGCGAGGGACTCGTCGGTGCGGAACACCTGCGCGTTCTTGTCCATCTCGTCCTGCAGCTCCTTGCGGATCGCCGCGATGCGCTCGGTGCCGTCGGAGTCGCGCAGCAGCTGGAGCATGTCGCGGATGCCGGCGGCGGGGTCTGCGGGCAGCGGCGTGAAGTCGACTCCCGAGTTGACGTACTCGACGGCGTTGCGGCCGGCGCGCTTGCCGAAGACGTTGATGTCGAGCAGCGAGTTGGTGCCGAGGCGGTTGGAGCCGTGCACCGAGACGCACGCGCATTCGCCGGCGGCGTAGAGGCCGGGCACGACGGTGTCGTTGTCGCGCAGCACCTCGGCCGAGACGTTCGTCGGGATGCCGCCCATGGCGTAGTGCGCGGTGGGCATCACGGGAACGGGCTCGTAGACCGGGTCGACGCCCAGGTAGGTACGTGCGAACTCGGTGATGTCGGGGAGCTTCGTCTCGAGCACCTCGGCGCCGAGGTGCGTGCAGTCCAGTAGCACGTAGTCCTTGTGCGGGCCGGCGCCGCGGCCTTCGGCCACTTCCTGCACCATGCAGCGCGCCACGATGTCGCGGGGGGCGAGATCCTTGATGGTGGGGGCGTAGCGCTCCATGAAGCGCTCGCCCGAGGCGTTGCGGAGGATCGCGCCCTCACCGCGGGCGCCCTCGGTGAGGAGGATGCCGAGGCCGGCCAGGCCGGTCGGGTGGAACTGGAAGAACTCCATGTCCTCGAGCGGCAGGCCCTTGCGCCAGATGATGCCGACGCCGTCGCCCGTGAGGGTGTGCGCGTTCGAGGTGGTCTTGTAGATCTTGCCGAAGCCGCCGGTGGCGAAGATGATCGCCTTCGCCTGGAAGACGTGCAGCTCGCCGGAGGCGAGGTCGTACGCGACGACGCCGGAGGGCTGCTGGACGCCGTCGACCTCGGTCATCACGAGGTCGAGCACGTAGTACTCGTTGTAGAACTCGATGCCGAGGCGCACGCAGTTCTGGAACAGCGTCTGGAGGATCATGTGCCCGGTGCGGTCGGCGGCATAGCAGGCACGGCGCACGGGCGCCTTGCCGTGGTCGCGCGTGTGGCCGCCGAAGCGGCGCTGGTCGATCTTGCCCTCGGGCGTGCGGTTGAACGGCAGGCCCATGTTCTCGAGGTCGATGACCGCGTCGATGGCCTCCTTCGCGAGGATCTCGGCCGCGTCCTGGTCGACGAGGTAGTCACCGCCCTTGACGGTGTCGAAGGTGTGCCACTCCCAGCTGTCTTCCTCGACGTTCGCGAGCGCGGCCGCCATGCCGCCCTGCGCGGCTCCGGTGTGGGAGCGCGTCGGGTAGAGCTTGGAGATGACGGCCGTGCGGGCGCCGGGTCCGGCCTCGATCGCCGCGCGCATGCCCGCGCCGCCGGCGCCGACGATGACGATGTCGTACTGGTGGTAGTGGACTCCGTCGACGATCTTCGTCTCGACGTGTTCGCTCTGGGACGTCACGGTTCTCCTAGGCAGCGGGGCAGAACGAGGGAAGCAGGTCGGCGGGGGAGCCTGCGGGGCACGGGTCGAACGTGAACACCACGAGCGTGCCGAGCACGATGAGCACGGTCGCCGCGAGGAACAGCGCGCCCTTCAGCACCTTCTGGGTGGTGCCCGGGTTGGTGTAGTCGTTCACGATGGTGCGCATGCCGTTGGCGCCGTGGATGAGGGCGAGCCAGAGCATCGCGACATCCCACCACTGCCAGAACGGGTCGGCCCACTTGCCGCCCACGAACCCGAAGTCGATGGCCTTGACGCCTTCGCCGACCAGGAGGTTCACGAACAGGTGGCCGAAGATGAGCACGAGCAGCACGACGCCGCTCGCGCGCATGTAGATCCAGCCCCACTTCTCCAGGTTGAGCCCGCGCTTGCGTGCGGGTCGTGCCTGGCTGCGAGGCGCTTCGATGACGGACATGTCGGCGGCTCCTTAGTGGCTGAAGACGTTCATGAGGTGGCGGGGCGTGAAACCGAGCATCGTGATGACCCAGAGGGCGATGACGATGTAGAACAGCAGCTTCTGGTGGCGCGTGGCCCAGGCCCACAGGTCGACGAGGATGATGCGCAGGCCGTTGAAGGCGTGGAACACGATCGCGCCGACGAGGGCGACCTCGCCGAGGCCCATGATGGGCGTCTGGTATGTGCCGATGACGGCGTTGTACGCCTCGGGGCTCACTCGCACCAGCGCGGTGTCGAGGATGTGCACCAGCAGGAAGAAGAAGATGGCGACACCGGTGATCCGGTGCAGTACCCACGACCACATTCCCTCTCGACCGCGATACAGCGTGCCACCAGGCTTCTGCTTCGCCGGCTTCGCGGGTGCGGCCAGGGTTCCTGCCGAGTTCTCTGGCATGAACAACCCTCCCTGGCTGTGTGAATGGCCCTGCGACTTCAGGGCGCGAACAGGCCGAACGGCCCGATGCGATTGTAGTCCCGAGCCCGTCGCGCCGCCGCTAAGGGCTGCCTAACTCTCTCGACGTCGAGATATCGACGTGCGTTTCGGAAGCTGGGGACGGGGAGGACGGATGTCGAGGGCTGCCGGTATCCTCTGAGGCATGTCAACGCGCGCCGAACCCCTCGACGACTTCTACAGCGTGATCCCCGCGGGAGGTGTCGGCTCCCGGCTCTGGCCGCTCTCACGCGCCGACGCCCCGAAGTTCCTGCACGACCTCACGGGTTCGGGGCAGACGCTCCTCAAGGACACCTGGGACCGCCTGGCCCCGCTCTCGGGCGACCAGCGCATCATGGTGGTCACGGGGCGTGCGCATCGCGCCGCGGTCGAGGCGCAGCTGCCCGACCTCGTCGACGAGAACGTCGTGCTCGAGAGCGAGCCGCGCGACTCCACGGCCGCCATCGGCCTCGCCGCCGCGATCCTCGAGCGCCGCGAGCCCGGCATCATCATCGGCTCGTTCGCCGCAGACCACGTCATCTCGGGGGCGGCGCTGTTCCGCTCGGCGGTGGCCGACGCGGTGGCCGCCGCGCGCGCGGGCTACATCGCGACGATCGGCATCACGCCGACCGAGCCCGCGGTGGGCTTCGGGTACATCGAGTGCGGCACCGAGCTCGCGGTCGAGGGCGCCTCGCGAGTCGAGCTCGTGCGGAGCTTCGTCGAGAAGCCAGACCTCGACACCGCGCGCACCTACCTCGACGGCGGGGCGCACCTCTGGAACGCGGGCATGTTCATCGCGAAGGCGTCGACCCTCCTCGAGGAGATCGCCCGCAACAAGCCCGAGCTGCACGCCGGTCTCGTCGAGCTCGCCGAGGCGTGGGACGACACCGCGACCCGCGGGCCGGCGGTCGACCGCATCTGGCCCAAGCTCGAGAAGATCGCGATCGACTACTCGGTCGCCGAGCCCGCGGCCGATGCAGGCCGCCTGGTCGTCGTGCGCGGCCACTTCCAGTGGGACGACGTCGGAGACTTCGCCTCGCTCGCGAAGCTCAACTCCAGCGGGCGCTCGGGCGAACTGGCGATCCTCGGCGAGGGGGCGCGCGTGCTCGCCGACGCCTCCAGCGGCATCGTCGTCAGCCGATCCAACCGCGTCATCAGCCTCATCGGCGTGCAGGACATCGTCGTGGTCGACACGCCCGACGCCCTGCTCGTGACCACGAGCGAGCACGCGCAGCGCGTGAAGGCCGTCGTCGACGCGCTCCGGCTCGGCGGCTCCGGCGACGTGCTGTAACCGCACCGACCGACCGAACGAGATCAGGCGCCGCGAGACGCGGTCGAGAACGCGAAGGAGCACACGGATGTCGCACACGAGGTTCGGATTCGGGATCGCGCTCGTCGCGGCATCCGTCGCCCTGATGGGGTGCCAGGCGGCGCCCGAGAAGACGGAGCCGACCGAGAGCGCCGGCTGCGTGCGCATGGTGACGAACTCGGGCGGACTCGAGGACCGCTCCTTCAACCAGTCGAGCTGGGAGGGGCTGCAGCAGGCCGAGTCGGAATTGGGCGTCGAGGCCGAGGCGATCGTCTCGACCGGCGAGACCGACCTCGCGCCGAACGTCGAGCAGGCCGTGGCCTCCGGCTGCGGGCTCGTCGTGACGGTCGGCTGGGAGCTCGCGGATCCGACGCTCGAGCAGGCCGGGGCGAACCCCGGGACCGCCTTCGCGATCGTCGACGAGACGATCGAGGCCGAGAACGTCAAGCCCGTCGTGTTCGACACCGCGCAGGCCTCGTACCTCGCGGGGTACCTCGCGGCCGGCGTGACGAAGACGGGCGTCGTCGCGACCTTCGGCGGCGGCAACCAGCCTCCGGTGACACTCTTCATGGACGGCTTCGTCGACGGTGTCGCGAAGTACAACGAGGTGCACGGCACGAGCGTTCGTGCGCTCGGGTGGAGTAAAGAGACGCAGGACGGCGCGTTCACCGGCGACTTCGAAGACGTGAACAAGGGCAAGACGCTGACCGACGGGTTCATCGACCAGGGCGCCGACGTGATCCTGCCCGTCGCCGGGCAAGTGGGCGAGGGAGCCGCGGCGGCCGCGGTCGAGCGCGGCGGCGTCTCGGTGATCTGGGTCGACAGCGACGGCTACGAGACGCTCTCGGCGTCGTTCCGACCGGTGATCCTCACCAGCGTGCTGAAGAACACGCAGGACGCGATGGTGCAGATCGTCGACGAGGTGCAGCAGGGCGCGTTCACGAACGAGCCCTACGTCGGCACGCTCGAGAACGGCGGGGTGGAGATCGCGCCGTACCACGACCTCGCGACGCTCGTCTCACCCGAGCTCGACGGCGAGATCGAGGGTCTTCGGCAGGCGATCATCTCCGGGGAGATCGTCGTGGAGTCGCCGAGCGCGCCCTGATCCGGTGGCCCCGGGCGGTGCCGACCCCCGCGCGGGGGAGGCGGCCCGTGCTCATATGAGCAGAATGTCGCGTCTTCATAACCATTGGATGTCGCGTCCGCAAAGTGATGGGGCGGTGCGCGCAACATTCGGTAACGTGTGCCCACAGCCCCCGCTCTCTCGTCTCGGGGCGCACTATTTGGAGGACACAGTGAAGGTCACGACCAAGAAGGCCGGATTCGCCGGCCTCGCGCTGCTCGGCAGCGTCGTACTGCTCGCCGGCTGCGCGTCCGCTCCCGAGGATTCGGGCAGTGGCGACGGTGGCGAGGCCATCGACTTCCAGCCCTGCATGGTGTCCGACTCCGGCGGGTTCGACGACAAGTCGTTCAACCAGCTCGGCTTCGAGGGCGCCACCAAGGCCGCCGACGAACTGGGCGTCGAGCTCAAGTCCGTCCAGTCCGAGGCCGAGACCGACTACGCACCGAACCTGACGAACCTCGTCGACCAGGGCTGCGACCTCATCGTCACCGTCGGCTTCGCCCTCTCGGCCGCCACGGTCGAATCCGCGCTCGCGAACCCCGACGTCGAGTACGTCATCATCGACGACGCGGCCGACAACGACTTCGACGGCACGGTCGACGCCGAGAACATCAAGCCGATCCTCTTCGACACGGCCCAGGCCGCGTTCCTCGCCGGTTACGCGGCTGCCGCGTACAGCCAGACCGGCGTCGTCGGCACCTTCGGCGGCATGAACTTCCCGACCGTCTCGATCTTCATGGACGGCTTCAAGCAGGGCGTCGACTACCACAACACCGAGGCCGGCACCGACGTCAAGGTCCTCGGCTGGGACGGCACCGACGGCCTCTTCACGGGTGGCTTCGAGGCCAACGACACCGCGCGCAACACGGCGCAGGGCCTCATCGACCAGAACGTCGACGTGCTCCTGCCCGTCGGTGGCCCGATCTACCAGTCGGCTGCTGCGGCGATCCGCGACTCCGGCAAGGACATCGCGATGATCGGCGTCGACGCCGACTTCACCGAGACCGACCCGTCGGTCGCCGACCTCATGCTCACCTCGATCCTCAAGGGCATCGACGTCGGCACGTACGACGCCGTGCTCGCAGCGGGCAACGGCGAGTTCGACCCGACCGCGTTCATCGGCACGCTCGAGAACGAGGGCGTCGGCATCGCGCCGTTCCACGACTTCGAGTCGAAGGTACCGGCCGACCTCCAGGGCCAGCTCGACGAGCTGAAGGCCGCGATCATCTCCGGTGACGTCGAGGTCAAGTCCTACCTCTCGAAGTAATCCACGGCATGCGCAGCGGGGAGGTCGGCTTCGGCCGGCCTCCCCGATTGCGCGTTCACCGGGCGCTGCAGATGCGCACGTTCGGCCCTTCGGCCAACACGTGAGCACGCGGCATCCGCCCGCTCCGACATCCGAGCGCCATCTGCTGCAGATGCGCCATCTTCACTAGGATCAGGACATGAAGCTCGAACTGCGCGGCATCACGAAGCGCTTCGGCAGCTTGGTCGCGAACGACCACATCGACCTCACCGTCGAGGCAGGGGAGATCCACTGCCTGCTCGGGGAGAACGGCGCCGGAAAATCCACTCTCATGAACGTGCTCTACGGCCTCTACCAGGCCGATGAGGGCGAGGTGCTCCTCGACGACGAGGTGCAGCACTTCGCCGGCCCGGGCGACGCCATGGCGGCCGGCATCGGCATGGTGCACCAGCACTTCATGCTGATCCCCGTGTTCACGGTCGCCGAGAACGTCATGCTCGGCCACGAGTCGACCAAGGTCGGCGGCCTCCTCGACCTGGCGAGCGCTCGCGCGAAGGTGCGCGAGATCTCCGAACGGTTCGGGTTCGACGTCGACCCCGACGCGCTCGTCGACGACCTGCCGGTCGGCGTGCAGCAACGCGTCGAGATCATCAAGGCCCTCTCGCGCGACGCCCGCGTGCTCGTCTTCGACGAGCCCACCGCGGTGCTCACGCCGCAGGAGACCGACGAGCTCATGGGCATCATGCGCCAGCTCAAGGAGAGCGGCACGTCGATCGTCTTCATCACGCACAAGCTGCGAGAGGTGCGCGAGGTCGCCGACCGCATCACGGTGATCCGCCTCGGCAAGGTCGTGGGCGAAGCCTCGCCCACCGCCTCGAACGCCGAGCTCGCGTCGCTCATGGTCGGCCGTGCCGTCGAGCTGACCGTGCACAAGGAGGCGCCCACGCTCGGCGAGGACGCGCTCGTCGTCCAGGGCCTGACGGTCATCGACCACATCGGACAGCTCGTCGTCAACGATGTCAGCTTCACCGTGCGCCGCGGCGAGATTCTCGCCGTGGCCGGCGTGCAGGGCAACGGGCAGACCGAGCTCACCGAGGCGCTCCTCGGCCTGCAGCCGCGCGTCGAGGGGTCGATCGCGATCGACGGCATCGAGCTGAGATCCGCGAGCCCGCGCCGCATCCTCGATGCCGGTGTCGGGTTCGTGCCCGAGGACCGCAACGAAGACGGCCTCGTCGGCGAGTTCACGATCACCGAGAACCTCATGCTCGACCGCAGCAACGGTGCGCCGTTCGTGCGGGCGGGCAACATCCAGCGCGGCGCACTCGAGCAGTTCGCGCGCGAGAAGGTCGCCGAGTTCGACGTGCGCACGCAGGGCATCGACTCCAAGGTGCGCCAGCTCTCGGGCGGCAACCAGCAGAAGGTCGTGCTCGCACGCGAGCTCAGCCGCGAACTGCGCCTGCTCGTGGCCGCGCAACCGACCCGCGGCGTCGACGTCGGGTCGATCGAGTTCATCCACAAGCGCATCGTCGAGACCCGCGACTCGGGCGTGCCCGTCGTCGTCGTGTCGACCGAGCTCGACGAGGTCGCCGCCCTCGCCGACCGCATCATGGTCATGTACCGGGGCCGCATCGTCGGCATCGTGCCCGGAAACACCCCCCGCGACGTGCTCGGCCTGATGATGGCCGGAGAGGTCCCCACCGAAGGAGCCGCCGCATGAGCGACCCCCGCGAACCCGAAGTCGGCGGAGCCGACTCCCGCGAGCCCGTTCCCCGCGAACGCGACGCCGATGTCGCGATCGAGGAGCCCGGTGCCGTCGCGCCCGCGCCCGCGACCACGACCACGACCACGGCCACGAGGGCCGCGGAGCCCGAGGTCGAGCCGCCGTCGCGCTGGCACACGATGCTGCACCAGATCGCCACCGGCAACGCGATCATCTCGGTGCTCGCCGTGCTCCTCGCGCTCATCGTCGGCGCGATCATGATCGCCTTCACCGACGAGAACGTGCAGAAGGCGAGCGTGTACTTCTTCGCCCGCCCTGGCGACACCGTCGTCGCGGTCTGGCAGTCGGTCTCCGGCGCGTACACCGCGCTCTTCCAGGGCTCGGTCTACAACTTCAACCGCGACACGTTCGCGGCCGGCATCCGCCCGCTGACCGAGACCCTGACGTTCGCGACGCCGCTCATCGCGGGCGGTCTCGGCGTCGGGCTCGCGTTCCGGGTCGGCATGTTCAACATCGGCGGCCGCGGCCAGATGCTCATCGCAGCGTCGGTGGCCGGCTGGATCGGCTTCGGCTTCGACCTGCCGTGGGGCCTGCACATGCTCGTCGCGCTCGTCGGCGGCCTGCTCGGCGGCGCACTCTGGGCCGGCATCGCGGGCCTCCTGAAGGCCCGTACCGGGGCGCACGAGGTGATCGTCACGATCATGCTGAACTACGTCGCCTTCTACCTCGTGTCCTGGATGCTGCGCACCCCCGGCCTGCTGCAGGCCCCGGGTTCGAGCAACCCGAAGACGCCGGCCATGAAGGAGACCGCGATCTTCCCGGCCCTGCTCGGTCCGCAGTACAACCTGCACTTCGGCTTCATCCTCGTGGTCGGCGCGACCGTGCTCGTCTGGTGGATCCTCAGCCGCTCGAGCCTCGGCTTCAAGTTCCGCGCCGTCGGCGAGAACCCGAACGCGGCGCGCGTGGCCGGCATCAACGTGAAGTCGATGTACGTGTACGCGATGCTCATCGCGGGTGCGCTGCTCGGTCTCGCGGGCGTCAGCCAGGTGCTCGGCACCGTCACGACGGGCTTCACGGCCGGCATCGACGCGGGCATCGGCTTCGACGCGATCACGGTCGCGCTGCTCGGGCGCTCGACGCCATGGGGCATCTTCGTCGCCGGCATCCTGTTCGGCGCGTTCAAGGCGGGCGGCTTCTCGATGCAGGCCGCCGAGGGCGTTCCGGTCGAGATCGTGCTCGTCGTGCAGTCCCTCATCGTGCTCTTCATCGCCGCGCCGCCGCTCGTGCGCACGATCTTCCGCCTGCCCGACCCGTCACGAGCCGCCAAGCGACCTCGTCCGATCGTCACGAAGGAGGTGAAGGCGAAGTGAGCACGACCGTTCAGCAGACGCCTGCATCCGACGTCCCCGCCCTCGCGACGACCGTCGTCACGAGCTGGAAGGCACCCATCGCCTTCGCCGCGTTCACGCTCATCGCCCTCCTGCTCGCGGTGTTCGCGCCGCGAGAGGGCGAGACCGGGTTCCGCCTCTCCGAGGCGAAGGACGTCATCCAGCTCACCACGATCACCACGCCGACGATGCCCACCCTGTGGATCGTGATCGTGCTGCTCGCCCTCGCGACCGCGTACTCCGCGTTCATCGTCCGGTCGAAGCGCCGCGTGCCGCTCTGGCTCATCGTCGTCTTCGCGGTGCTGTTCATGGTCGGCTTCCTCACGTGGGCGGCCGCAGGCGCCACGATCCCCGTGGTCGGGCTGCTCTTCGGCTCGTTGAGCCTCGCCGTGCCGCTCATCTTCGGTTCGCTCTCGGGCGTCCTCTCCGAGCGTGTCGGCGTAATCAACATCGCGATCGAGGGCCAGTTGCTCGCCGGCGCGTTCACGTCGGCGCTCGTCGCGAGCCTCACGGGGCTGCCGATCATCGGCCTGTTCGCCGCCATGGTGGCCGGCATGCTCGTGTCCTTCGTGCTCGCGGCGTTCTCGATCAAGTACTTCGTCGACCAGGTCATCGTCGGTGTCGTGCTGAACGTGCTCGTCACGGGCCTCACGAGCTTCTTCTACTCGCAGGTGCTCGTGCCGAACGCCGCGCAGCTGAACACGCCGCCGCGCTTCGACCGGCTGCCGATCCCGGTGCTGAGCGACATCCCGATCATCGGGCCCGTCCTCTTCCGCCAGACGCTCGTCGTCTACCTCATGTACGCGGCCGTCGCACTCGTCTACATCGGCCTCTTCCACACCAAGTGGGGCCTGCGCCTGCGCGCGGTCGGCGAGCACCCCCAGGCCGCCGACACCGTCGGCATCAAGGTCAATCGCACCCGGTTCTGGAATGTGGCCCTCGCGGGCGCGATCGCCGGCCTCGGCGGCACGTTCTTCACCATCGGGTCCGGCATCGCGTTCAACAAGGAGATGACGGCCGGCGCCGGCTTCATCGCGCTCGCGGCCGTGATCTTCGGCCAGTGGGATCCGATCAAGGCGACGTTCGCCGCGCTGCTCTTCGGCTTCGCCTCGAACCTGCAGAACACGCTCGCGGTCATCGGGTCGCCCGTGCCGAGCGAGTTCATGCTCATGCTCCCGTACGTCGTGACGATCTTCGCCGTGGCCGGGCTCGTGGGCAAGGTGCGCGGGCCGGCCGCTGCCGGCAAGCCGTACATCAAGTCCTGACCTCGTGCGCGCCGATGCCGGCGCGCACGAGCACGGCAGAACACCCATCCACGAACGGGGGAGCACCATGACCGCAACGGATGCGATCGACTGGACCGATCTTCGCGAGCGCGCGCGCGAAGCCATGGCGAAGGCCTACGTGCCGTACTCCGAGTTTCCTGTGGGAGCCGCGGCCGTCGTCGACGACGGCCGCATCGTGAGCGGCTGCAACGTCGAGAACGCCTCGTACGGCGTGACGCTCTGCGCCGAGTGCTCGCTCGTGTCGGCACTCATCATGTCGGGCGGCGGGCGTCTCGTGGCATTCTCGTGCGTCGACGGGCACGGCAACGTGCTCATGCCGTGCGGGCGCTGCCGTCAGCTGCTCTACGAGCACTCGACCGAGGGGATGCTGCTCGAGACCGTCTCGGGCATCAAGACCATCGACGAGGTGCTGCCCGACGCGTTCGGACCGAGGCAGCTCGCGGAATTCAAGGGCATCGAGTACAAGGGAGCAGGAGCATGAGCGGCATCGAGGCGTTCGACGCGGTCGACCTGATCCGGGCGAAGCGCGACGGACACGAACTCGACACGCCCGAGATCGGGTGGCTCGTCGACGCGTACACGCGCGGCTACGTGGCCGACGAGCAGATGTCGGCCATGACGATGGCGATCTTCCTGAACGGCATGAGCCGTCGCGAGATCCGCGACCTCACCATGGCGATGATCGCCTCCGGCGAGCGCATGGACTTCGGCGGACTCGGCAAGCCGACCTCCGACAAGCACTCCACCGGCGGCGTCGGCGACAAGATCACCCTGCCCCTCATGCCGCTGGTCGCGAGCTTCGGCGTCGCGGTGCCCCAGCTCTCGGGTCGCGGGCTCGGGCACACGGGCGGCACGCTCGACAAGCTCGAGTCGATTCCGGGCTGGCGTGCCGACCTCACGAACGAGGAGATGTTCGCGCAGCTCCGCGAGGTCGGCGGCGTCATCTGCGCCGCCGGCTCGGGTCTGGCGCCTGCCGACAAGAAGCTCTACGCACTCCGCGACATCACGGGCACCGTCGAGGCGATCCCGCTCATCGCGAGCTCGATCATGTCGAAGAAGATCGCCGAGGGCACGGGCGCGCTCGTACTCGACGTGAAGTTCGGCTCCGGCGCGTTCCTCCAGGACATCGACCGATCGCGCGAGCTCGCCCGCACGATGGTCGAGCTCGGCGAGGACGCCGGCGTCGCCACCTCCGCCCTCATCACGAACATGAACGTGCCCCTCGGGCTCACGATCGGCAACGCCAACGAGGTGCGGGAGTCGGTCGAGGTGCTCGCCGGCGGAGGGCCGGCCGATGTGCGCGAACTGACCATCGCCCTCGCGCGCGAGATGCTCGAGCTCGCCGGCGTGCGCGACGCCGATGTCGAGGCCGCGCTCGACGACGGGCGCGCGATGGACTCCTGGCGGGCCTTCGTCGTCGCACAGGGTGGCGACCCCGACGCCGCCATGCCGGTCGCGAAGGAGACCCATACCGTGGTCGCCGAGCGCGACGGCGTGCTGGTCGAACAGCAGGCGCTGCCCTTCGGCATCGCGGCCTGGCGCCTCGGCGCCGGCCGAGCGCGCAAGGAGGACCCCGTGCACCACGCGGCCGGCATCGACCTGCACGCGAAGCCGGGCGACGTGGTGCGCAAGGGCGAGCCGCTGTTCACGCTCCTCGCCGACGAGCCCGCCCGTTTCGCGCGCGCGCTCGATGCGGTCGAGGGTGCCTACCGCATCGGCGAGCCCGGTGAACCGGTCCTCGACGGCGGCCCGCTCATCGCCGACCGCATCACGCGCTGACTCCACGGCGTCCGCCGGCGGTGAACGTCGGCGGACCTCGGGGCGGCTAGCTTCGAGATTGCCGAGACTTCGCGGCGGCCTCGCCGCTATCGTGGACTCGTGAACACGATTCCGACGGAGTACCGGCTCGAGGGCGACGGCGCGAACATCCAGGCATTGCCCAAGGTGTCGCTGCACGACCACCTCGACGGCGGCCTGCGCCCGCAGACCATCATCGAGCTCGCCGACGCCGCAGGCGTCGACGTTCCCGTCCACGACGACGACGAACTCGGTTCGTGGTTCGCCGAGAAGGCCGATTCGGGTTCGCTCGTCGAGTACCTGAAGACGTTCGACCTCACGACGGCCGTCATGCAGACGAGCGAGGGACTCACCAGGGTGGCCCGCGAGTTCGTGCAGGACCTCGCCGCCGACGGCGTCGTCTACGGCGAGATCCGGTGGGCGCCCGAGCAGCACCTCGCGCGGGGACTGAGCCTCGACGCGGTGGTCGAGGCGGTCCAGACGGGCCTCGACGAGGGCATCGACGATGCCCGCAACCAGGGTCACGCCATCCGCACGGGCCAGCTCATCACGGCCATGCGGCACGCCGACCGCGGCCTCGAGATCGCCGAGCTCGCGGTGCGCCACCGCGACCGCGGCGTCGTCGGGTTCGACATCGCCGGCGCCGAGGCGGGCTTCCCGGCGAGCCGTCACCGTACGGCCTTCGACTTCCTGGCCGGTCAGTACCTGCCCGTCACCGTGCACGCGGGCGAGGCCGACGGCCTCGAGTCGATCCGCAGCGCGCTCTTCGACGGCCGCGCCCTCCGACTGGGTCACGGCGTGCGCCTCGCCGAAGACCTCACGATCGAGCGTCAGGACGACGAGAACACCTACGTCTCGCTCGGCCCGATCGCCCAGTGGGTGCGCGACCGCGAGATCGCGCTCGAACTGAGCCCGTCGTCCAACCTGCAGACGGGGGCGATCGAGGCGTGGGGCGACGAGCTCATCGACCACCCGTTCGACCTGCTCTACCAGCTGGGCTTCCGGGTCACGGTCAACACCGACAACCGCCTGCAGTCGGCCACGAGCCTCACGCGCGAACTCGCGTTGCTCGCCGACGCCTTCGGCTACGACCTCGACGACTTCGAGACGTTCCAGCTGAACGCGGCGGCGGCGACCTTCCTTCCGCTCGACGACCGCGAGGAGCTCGCCGAGGTCATCCGCGAGGGCTTCGACGAAGCCTGACCGGATGCCGCGGCGCACGCCCGAGCCGACGCCCAGTGCACTCCCGAACCTCGAGCCACCGCGCGATCCCGTGCTGAAACGGAACGACCAGACATGACCACGACACTGCCTGACACGGCGGTCGTCCTCGGTGCCGACGTCCCCGACTGGCGCGCTGCGGTGCGAGAGTCCGGTCGCGCGCTCACGCGCGCCGAGGTCGCCGAGCCCGAGTACACCGAACGCATGATCGGCGTGATCGAGGAATTCGGGGCGTACGTGGTCATCGCGCCGGGCCTCGCGCTCGCGCACGCCCGCCCTGGGCCCGACGTGCTCGGTGAGGGGCTCTCGGTCGTCACACTCGCGACCCCGGTCGACTTCGGACATCCGCACAACGACCCCGTGCGCGTCGTGATCGGCCTGGCGGTCGCCAACGCCGAGGAGCACGTGGCCTCCGTCGCCCGCCTCGCCAACGTCTTCAACGACCTGGGCGTCATCGACCGTCTCGCGCAGGCGAGCGACGCCGACGAGGTGCGCCGACTGCTCGGCGTGCCCGAGGGCACCGGCGCATGAGGATCATCGCGGTCTGCGGCGAGGGCATCGGCACCTCGGCCATCCTGAAGGTGAACGCCGAGCGGGCACTCGACCGGCTCGGCCTGCGGGCGACGGTCGACGCGAGCGACCTCGCTTCGGTGGCGGCGGCCGCAGCCGACGCCCAGGTCGTGCTCACGTCGACCGAGCTCGCCGCCGACGTGCGCGCGAAGCTCGGGCGATCGTTCGCCGAGATCATCGAGATCGTGAACTACTTCGACGTCGAGGAGATCGGCTCGAAGCTCGAGCGCTCGCTCGGTTGACCGCTGGCCTGCTGAGCACGTCGCCACCGCAGGTCGGGCCGCCCGCATCGCGAACGGCCCGACCCGCTGAGTCCGATCAGAGTTCGGCGAACCCGATCAGGCGGTGAGCTCCCGCATGCCGGCTTCGAGCTGGGCGAGGGTGTCGGATGCCGCGGCGCGACGCTCGGCGACGGTGCCCTCGTGGGCGACGACGTCGAGGTAGACCTTGAGCTTCGGCTCGGTGCCGCTCGGACGCACCATGACCCGCGACCCGCCCTCGAGGAAGATGCGCAGCACGTCGCTCGGGGCGAGGGCTCCGAACCCTTCGGAGAGGTCCTCGATGCGGTCGACCGCGATGCCGCCGATCTCCGACGGCGGCTCGGCGCGCAGGCGCGCCATGATCGCGCCGATGCGGCTGAGGTCGGTGACGCGCAACGAGATCTGGCCGGAGGCGTGGCATCCGAATCGCTCGACGAACTCGTCGAGGTGGTCGGCGACCGTACGACCGGTCGCGTGCAGCTCGGCGGCGAGCGACAGGAAGGCGACGGCCGCCGAGATGCCGTCCTTGTCGCGCACGGTGCCGGGGTTCACGAGGTATCCGAGCGCCTCCTCGAACCCGAAGAGCAGGTTCGGGGCGCGCGAGATCCACTTGAAGCCGGTGAGCGTGGCCTCGAAGTCGAGGTCGTACGCCCCGGCGATGGCCTCGAGCCCGGGGGAGGAGACGATCGAGCACGCGAGCGTGCCGTCGGAGCCGCCGTCGCCGGTCTCGTCGGCCGCCTTGCGTGCGGCGCGCCAGCCGAGCAGGAGCCCGACCTCGTTGCCCGTGAGGCGCCGGTAGCCTTCGGCGTTCGTCGCATCGGGAATCGCGATCGCGAGCCGGTCGGCGTCGGGGTCGTTGGCGACGATGAGCTCGGCGCCGACCTCGCGCGCCCGCTCGAACGAGAGGTCCATCGCACCCGGCTCTTCGGGATTCGGGAACGAGACCGTCGGGAACGCGGCGTCGGGCTGGATCTGCGCGTCGACGAGCGCAGGTGCGTCGAACCCGGCGGCGGCGAGCACGCGCGCGGCGGTCTCCCACCCGACCCCGTGCATGGCGGTGTACACGACCTTCGGCTGCGCGGGAGGGGCGTAGCCCGCCTCGCGCGCGGTCGCCTGCACGTAGGCGTCGACGAGGGATTCGTCGGCGGTCTCGAACTCGCCGCGCGGCAGGTCGGTCACGAGCGTCGTGGCGGCGACGCCGGCGATGTGCGCGGCGATCTCGGCATCTGACGGCGAGACGATCTGCGAGCCGTGGTCCCGCCCGCCGAGGTACACCTTGTAGCCGTTGTCGTTCGGCGGGTTGTGCGATGCGGTGACCATGATGCCGGCGGAGACGTCGAGGTGGCGCACGGCGAACGCGAGCACGGGCGTCGGCAGCAGCCGCGGCAGCAGGATCGCCCGGATGCCGGCACCCGAGAGGACCTCGGCGGAGTCTCGGGCGAAGACGGCCGAGTTGCGGCGCCCGTCGTAGCCGATGACGACCGACGGGGTCGTGCCGGGAGCACGCTCGAGCAGGAACGCCCCGAGCCCGGCGGCGGCCTGCGACACGAGCACGCGGTTCATGCGGTTGGGGCCGGCGGCGATCTCGCCGCGGAGGCCGGCCGTGCCGAACGCGAGTCGCTGATCGAACCGGTCGGCGAGGTCGGCGGATGCCTCGGGGTCACCGGCCTCGACCCGTGCGACGAGTTCGTCGAGCTCGACGCGCGTCTCGGGGTCGGGGTCCTGCGCCACCCAGGCCCGGGCGAGGGCGATACGGCGCGAGTCGTCGGAGGCGCCCTCGGGCGATGCTGCGTCTGTCTGCGACATCCGGCGCCCCTAGAGCTCTGCGACGATCTTCGCGAGCAGCGACGAGATCACGGGCTCGGCGGCCCGGCCCGCCTCGATGACCTCCTGGTGGCTCAGCGGGGTCTTCTGGATGCCGGCGGCGAGGTTCGTGATGAGCGACATGCCGAGCACCTCCATGCCGGCCTGACGGGCCGCGATGGCCTCGAGCGCGGTCGACATGCCCACGATGTGGCCGCCGATGATCTTCGCCATCTGCACCTCGGCCGGCGTCTCGTAGTGCGGCCCGCGGAACTGGCAGTAGACGCCCTCGTCGAGCGTGGGGTCGATGCGGTGGGCGAGGTCGCGCAGGCGCTTCGAGTAGAGGTCGGTGAGGTCGATGAACGTCGCGCCCTCGAGCGGCGAGTCGGCCGTGAGGTTGATGTGGTCGCTGATGAGCACCGGGGTGCCGGGCGTCCAGTGCTCCTTGATGCCGCCGGCGCCGTTCGTGAGGATCATCGTCTTCGCTCCGGTCGCGGCCGCGGTGCGCACCGAGTGCACGACCCGGCGCACGCCGTGATCCTCGTAGTAGTGCGTGCGGGCGCCGATCACGAGCGCGCGCTTGCCGCTCGGCAGCAGCACCGAGCGGAGGGTGCCGACGTGGCCCTCGAGTGCGGGCTTCGAGAAGCCGGGCACGTCGGTGGCGGCGAGGGTGTGCGTCGTCTCGCCGATGAGTTCGGCGGCACGGCCCCAGCCGCTGCCGAGGGTGAGGGCGATGTCGTGGCGTTCGACTCCGGTGAGCTCCGCGATGCGGGCCGCGGCGTCGGCGGCGACGGCGAAGGGATCTGCGGCGGGGTCGTCGAGCACGTTTGCTTCGGTCATCCCACCACTCTAATCAGGGGGCGGATGCCGCGGCAGGGCGCTGCTCGTTTGTCGACCGTCGCGCTCGAACTGGCAGAATATGAGCATGGTCTACGAGTTCGAGCGCACGCAACGGATCGCGGTACTCGGAGGCGGGCCGGGCGGGTACGAGGCGGCGCTCGCGGGCGCCCAGCTCGGCGCCGAGGTCACCCTCATCGAGCGGGCCGGCGTCGGCGGCTCGGCCGTGCTCACCGACGTGGTGCCGTCGAAGTCCCTCATCGCGACCGCCGAGGCCTCGAACGCCGTCAAGGAGGCCGCCGACCTCGGCGTGCAGTTCTATGCGAAGGGCGCCGCCGACAAGGCGGTGAAGCCCGAGGTCGCGATCAACCTCGCGGCCGTGAACAAGCGACTGCTCGGCCTCGCGGCGCAGCAGTCCGACGACATGCGTCGCAACCTCCTCGACGCCGGCGTGCACCTCGTGCACGGCGAGGGCCGGCTCGACGGGCCGAACGCCATCATCGCGTCGACCGCGAAGGGCGGCACCGACTTCGACCGCATCGAGGCCGACACGATCGTGATCTCGGTCGGGGCGACGCCGCGCGTGCTGCCGACGGCCGTGCCCGACGGGCAGCGCATCCTCACCTGGACCCAGCTCTACGGCCTGCAGCAGGTGCCCGAGCACCTCATCGTGGTCGGCTCGGGTGTCACGGGCGCCGAGTTCGCGTCGGCCTACCGCGCGCTCGGCGCGAAGGTGACGCTCATCTCGAGTCGCGACCAGGTGCTGCCGGGCGAAGACGCCGATGCGGCATCCGTCATCGAGAAGGTCTTCAAGCGCAACGGCATGAAGGTGCTGAACACGTCCCGTGCCGAGTCCGTCGTGCGCGACGGCGACGAGGTCGTCGCGACGCTCTCCGACGGGCGCGAGGTGCGCGGCTCGCACTGCCTCATGGCGGTCGGCTCGGTGCCGAACACCGATGGACTCGGGCTCGAGGAGGCGGGCGTGCAGCTCGCCGAGGGGCGTCACATCCGGGTGAACCGGGTCGCGCGCACGTCGATGCCGAACATCTACGCGGCGGGCGACTGCACGACGTTCCCGCCGCTCGCCTCGGTCGCGTCGATGCAGGGTCGCACGGCCGTGTTCCACGCCATGGGCGACATCGTGAACCCGCCAGAGCTGCGCAACATCACGTCGAACATCTTCACGCAGCCCGAGATCGCGACTGTCGGCTGGACCCAGCGCGACATCGAGGACGGCGTCGTGCCCGGCGTCGTCTACAAGCTGCCGCTCGCCTCGAACCCGCGCGCGAAGATGATGGGCATCCGCGACGGTTTCGTGAAGCTCTTCGCGTCGAACGGCTCCGGTGCGATCATCGGCGGCGTCATCGTCGCGCCCAAGGCGTCGGAGCTGATCTTCCCGCTCGCGCTCGCGGTCGAGCACCGGCTCACGGTCGATCAATTCGCCGAGGCCTTCCCGGTGTATCCGTCGCTGACGGGGTCGTTGACGGATGCCGCGAGGGCCATGCACGTCGTACGCTAGGCCCACGAGCGTCGCGGGGGCGACGCGGTTCGGGGGTCGATGATGAACCTGCGCGTGAAGTCCGTCGAGGCGTCGCTGGCCGATGCCGATGACACCGAGCGCAGCCTGAAACGGTCGCTCGGCACGTGGGATCTCGCCCTGATGGGCATCGCGGTCGCGGTCGGCGCCGGCATCTTCTCGGTCGGCGCGCAGGCCGCGGCGAACTTCGCCGGCCCGAGCGTGATCGTCTCGTTCGTGCTCGCGGCCGTCACGTGCGGACTGGCGATCATGTGCTATGCCGAGTTCGCGTCGACCGTGCCCGTCGCGGGCAGTGCGTACACCTTCACGTACGCGACCATGGGCGAACTCCTCGCCTGGATCATCGGGTGGGATCTCATCCTCGAGATGTTCACCGCGGCGGCCGTCATCGCGAAGTACTGGGGCGTCTACCTCGGCGAGGCGCTGCTCGCGTTCGGGCTGCCGTTCGCGCCGACGTTCTCGATCGGCAGCGTCGAGGTGAGCTGGCCGGCGTTCCTCGTCGTGGCCGTGTTCACGGCGCTGCTCGTTGCGGGCACCAAGCTCACGGCGCGCGTCGGGGCGGTCTTCACGATCATCAAGGTCGCGATCGTGCTCTTCGTGATCGTCGTCGGCTTCTTCTTCGTCAACGCCGCCAACTACGTTCCCTTCATTCCCGAGGCGGTGCCCACCGAGGGCGGGTCGGCGGATGTCTGGACCCAGTCGCTCGTGTCATGGGCCACGGGGGCCGCACCGGCGCAGTACGGCATCTTCGGACTGCTCGCCGCGGCATCCCTCGTCTTCTTCGCCTTCATCGGCTTCGACGTGGTCGCCACGAGCGCCGAGGAGGTGCGGGAACCGCAGAAGCGACTGCCGCGCGGCATCTTCCTCGGGCTCGGCATCGTGACCGTGCTCTACGTGGCCGTGTCCATCGTGATGACCGGCATGGTGTCGTACACCGAACTCGCCGAGGAGGAGTCGCCGTCGCTCGCGACCGCCTTCCGGCTGGTCGGGCAGGACTGGGCTTCGGCCGTCATCTCGGTCGGGGCGCTCGCCGGCCTCACGACCGTCATCATGGTGCTGCTGCTCGGCCTGTCGCGCATCGTGTTCGCCCTGAGCCGCGACGGTCTGCTGCCCAGATGGCTGTCGAAGACGACCTCGCGTTCCAAGACGCCGGCGCGCATCCAGATCATCGGGGGAGCGACGGTCGCCTTCGTCGCGGCATTCACGGATGTCGGGCTGCTCGAGGAGATGATCAACATCGGCACGCTCTCGGCGTTCGTGCTGGTGAGTCTGGGCATCGTCGTGCTGCGCCGCACGCGCCCCGACCTGCCGCGCGGGTTCCGGGTGCCGTTCTCGCCCGTGGTGCCGATCCTCTCGGCGGTGCTCTGCTTCTGGCTCATGCTGAACCTCACGACGCTGACCTGGGTGCGCTTCCTGGTCTGGCTCGCGATCGGCGTGGTCGTGTACCTGCTCTACGGCCGGCGCCACTCGCGGCTGGCCGGCGGCGGGGTGAGCGAGGTCGAGCTGCCGACCCCGCAGGGCGACGAGCCGCCGCCCGTCCGCTGATCGGCCTCGGGTCCAAGGTCGGAGTGCGGCGCACGCCGGCCGCGTGATCGAATCGAGACCCGGATCGACGCATCCGGCGCCGCGGCGCCAATAGATTCATCTCACCGGGCCGCTCCGGTGACGGATGGAGGCGGAATGGACCGACGATCGGCGACGCTCGCGACGATCCTGCTCGCGGCGGCCCTGCTCCTCACCGGATGCGTTCCGTCTCCGCCCGATCCGAGCCCGACGCCGACGCCGACGCCGACACCAGCGGCGACCGTGCCGCCGACCGATCAGGCGGCGCCGGTCGAGCCGGTCACCGACGTCGACGAGGTCGTGACGGAGATCGTGGTCAGGCCCGAGTACCTCGAACTCGTCAACGAATCGGGGGTCGTCGTCGACGAACTGTCCTACGACGCCGATGCGTCCGCGTTCGTCGACACCGTCTCGGAGGTGCTCGGCGGACCGCCGACGGTCGAGGAGTTCCCGGGCGGGCACGAGTGGTTTCCGACGACGAGGTACAGCTGGCCCGGAGTCCTGATCATCGACGATCACGAGCCGGAGGGCGTCTCCTCCGACCTGAACGTCGCCGTGGAGTTCACCCACCCGATCGTCGGCAGCGGCATCGCCGTGGCCACGGTGCAGGGATTCCGACCGGGTGACGACGCCCAGGCCTTCGCCGCGGAACTCGGGGAGACCTGGTACGGCACGGGACACGACGAGTTCCCCGCCGAGACCGGCCCCGACATCGGAGAGCGTGCGTACGACGAGTGGAACGACACGTATGACCAGTACGCGAACGCCAACGCCGTGTCGATCCATCTCTGGAATCGCGGCAACGATCCTGCGGTGACGAGCATCGTGATGGCGCCGTGGAACTTCGGGATCGGTCACGTCTGACCACCGGGCGCTCCGCCGGCGTGCCGGTGGGGCCGGCGCGACGAAATTCAGGAGATCCCGACCTCCGGGTCCCCTGAGAGGCCTGGAGACCGGGATCTCCTGAATTCTGCGAGCGCTGCGGATGCCGCGGGCGGCCGCCCGCGGCATCCGCTCAGGCGTCGGCGATGGAGAGCAGCAGGTGCCCGCTCGACACGGTGGCGCCGGCCTCGGCGTTCACGATGCCCACGACGCCGTCCTTGTGGGCGACGATCGGCTGCTCCATCTTCATGGCCTCGAGCACGAGCACGAGGTCGCCCTTGACGACCTTGTCGCCCTCGGCGACGGCGACCTTGACCACGGTCGCCTGCATGGGCGCCTTGACGGCGTCGCCGGTGGCGGTGTCGGCCACGTGCGAGGTCGTGCGGCGGCGCGGCGCGGCGCCGGCGGTGGGTGAGGCCGAGGTGCCGCCGGCGAGCTTCGCGGGCAGGGTGACGCCGATGCGGCGTCCGCCGACCTCGACGACGAGGCTGGTGCGCGCGGTCGCGGCGGTCGGTGCGGCGAGTTCGCCCGACCAGGGCTCGAGCCGGTTGTCGTACTCGGTCTCGATCCAGCGCGTGTAGATCGAGAACGGCTCGTCGCCCGCAGGGGCGAAGGCCTCGTTGCGCACGATGTCGCGGTGGAAGGGCAGCACCGTCGGCAGGCCGATGACCTCGAACTCGTCGAGGGCGCGGCGTGCGCGCTCGATCGCGTCCTTGCGCGTGGCGCCCGTGACGATGAGCTTCGCGAGCAGCGAGTCGAACGCGCCGGAGATCTCGTCGCCGCTCGTGACGCCCGAGTCGATGCGGATGCCGGGGCCGCCGGGGAACCGCAGCTGGTGCACGGGGCCGGGTGCCGGAAGGAAGTTGCGGCCCGGGTCCTCGCCGTTGATGCGGAACTCGATCGAGTGGCCGACCGCGACCGGGTCGGCGTAGTCGAGCACGCCGCCCTCGGCGAGGCGGAACTGCTCGCGCACGAGGTCGATGCCCGTGACCTCTTCGGAGACCGGGTGCTCGACCTGGAGGCGCGTGTTGACCTCGAGGAAGGAGACGGTGCCGTCCTGGCCGATGAGGAACTCGCACGTGCCGGCGCCGACGTAGCCGACCTCCTTCAGGATGGCCTTCGAGGCGGAGTAGAGCGCCTCGGTCTGCGCCTCGGTGAGGAACGGCGCGGGCGCCTCCTCGACGAGCTTCTGGTGGCGGCGCTGCAGCGAGCAGTCGCGGGTGGAGATCACGACGACGTTGCCGTGCTCGTCGGCGAGGCACTGCGTCTCGACGTGGCGCGGCTTGTCGAGGTACTTCTCGACGAAGCACTCGCCGCGGCCGAACGCGGCGACGGCCTCGCGCGTGGCGGACTCGAACAGCTCGGGCACCTCTTCGCGCGTGCGGGCGACCTTGAGGCCGCGGCCGCCGCCGCCGAAGGCGGCCTTGATGGCCACGGGCAGGCCGTGCACGTCGACGAAGTCGAGCACCTCGGTGGCGTCGGCGACAGGGTTCAGGGTGCCGGGCGCGAGCGGTGCGCCGACCTTCTCGGCGACATGGCGTGCGGAGACCTTGTCGCCGAGGCGTTCGATGGCCTCGGGCGACGGGCCGATCCAGATGAGCCCCGCGGCGATCACGGCGCGGGCGAAGTCGGGGTTCTCGGCGAGGAAGCCGTAGCCGGGGTGCACGGCGTCGGCGCCCGAGCGGCGGGCGATCGAGAGGATCTTGTCGACGACGAGGTAGGTCTCGGCGCTCGTGGTGCCCTCGAGGGCGTACGCCTCGTCGGCGAGCTTGGCGTGCCTCGCGTCGCGGTCCTGGTCGGCGTAGATCGCGACGGAACCGAGTCCGGCGTCGCGAGCGGCGCGGATGATGCGGACGGCGATCTCGCCGCGGTTGGCGATGAGGACCTTCGTGATACGCGGCATGCCTTTCAGCCTATTCAACTGAGGTGCGTTGCCTTTGGGTCGAGTCCACAAGAAAGGGGGCCGACCATTTCGGGTGTCGACAAAGAGCGAGGCCGAACGGACCCGCTCAGTCGCGGTTCCACAGCGACGGCCAGTCGACCCCGAGCTCGCGCACGAGGTCGCGGAGCGTCGACAGCGAGAGCCCGACGACGGTCGACGGGTCGCCCTCGACCCGGCGGATGAAGGGTCCGCCGAGGCTGTCGACCGTGAACGCGCCGGCCACGAGCAGCGGCTCGCCGGTCGCGACGTAGGCGTCGATCTCGGATTCGTCCAGCGCGGCGAAGCGCACCGTCGCGACATCCGCTCGCCCGACCGCACCGTGCACGCGACCGCCGCGGTGGTCGATCAGCCAGTGGCCGGACCACAGGTCGCCGTGCGCACCGTTCTGCTCGAGCCAGCGCGCCTTCGCGACCTCGGGCAGGTGCGGCTTGCCGTGGATGCGCCCGCCGACGAGGAACGCCGAGTCGCCGCCGAGCACGAGCCCGTCGATCGGCTCGCCGTCGACGAACGTGCCGACGATCGCCTCGGCCTTGGCCTGCGCGAGCAGTTGCACCATCTCGTGGGCCTCGAGCGCCCGCCCGGCGGCGGCCTCGGCCGCGACGACGGCGGCCTCCTCGTCGACGCCCGGCGAGATCGCGACGGGCTCGATGCCGGCCGCACGGAGCGTCTGCAGTCTGGCGGGCGAGGTCGAGGCGAGGTAGAGGCGCATGCCTCCATCCTGCCGCTCACAGGCGGGCTGTGGAATGCTCGGTGCATGCCCCGTCCGCACCGCCCCGCACGCAAGAACTCCGCCAGCCGCGGCCGTCGCCCGTCGACGCCGTCGACGCCCGTGAAGACCGACGGGCCGGTGCTCGAGCTCGACGTCGAGCGCATCGCGCACGGCGGCATCGCGGTCGCGCACCACGAGGGCCGCGTGGTGTTCGTGGCCGACGCGATCCCGGGCGAGCGGGTCAGGGCCAGGGTGACGGATGCCGCGCACACGCGCTTCTGGCGCGCCGACACCCTCGAGGTGCTCACCGCGTCGCCCGATCGGCAGGCGCACGTCTGGGCCGAGGCCTCGGTCGAGCGGGCGCCGGAGCGCCGGGCCGGCGGTGCAGAGTTCGGCCACATCGCGCCCGAGCGCCAGCGCGCGCTGAAGGCCGAGGTGCTCGCCGACGCGCTGCGCCGCATGGGCGGCGTCGAGCGCGAGGTCGAGGTGCGCGCCGTCGATCCGACGCTGGCCCCCGGCGTGCGCGCCGACGGCACGGGCTGGCGCACGCGCGTGCGCCTGCAGGTCGCCGAGGACGGCGCCGTCGGCCCGTACGCCGCACGCAGCCACACCGTCGTGCCCGTGGCATCCCTGCCCCTGGCCGTCGACGAACTCGCCGAGCTCGCACCCCTCGCCGACCGGTTCCAGGGGGCGCGCACGATCGACCTCGTCGCCCCGAGCGGCGCCGACCCGCAGGTGATCGTCACCGACGAGAGCGAGCGGATGCCGCGCGGCCAGCGCCCGGTCACGACCGAGGTCGTCGGAGACCGCCGCTTCGCCGTCGACCGCGACGGCTTCTGGCAGGTGCACCGGGGCGCTGCCGCGACGCTGTCGAAGGCCGTGCAGGAGCTCATCGACGCCGACCGCTTCGACCCGCGCGCCGCGAACCTCGACCTCTACGGCGGGGTCGGGCTGCTCGCCGCGGCCGTCGGCGACCGCTTCGGCGAGACCGTGCGCATCACGAGCGTCGAGTCCGACGAGCGGGCGACGATGCACGCGGGCGACAACCTCGCCGAGTGGGTCGGCGCGCGGGCCGTGACCGCCAGGGTCGACCGCTACCTCGCATCGCTCGAGGCCGACGCCGGCAAGGAGGAGCGGGCGAGGCTGCGCGACGCGACCGTCGTGCTCGACCCGCCGCGGTCGGGCGCTGGGCGCGACGTCGTCGACCGTGTCGCCGCACTGCGGCCCCGCCAGCTCGTGTACGTCGCGTGCGACCCGGTGGCGCTCGCCAGGGACATCGGCCTCCTCCGCGCGCAGGGGTACGAGCTCGAGGAGCTGCAGGCGTTCGATCTGTTCCCGAACACGCATCACGTCGAGGCGGTGGCCCGGCTGGCCGCTATCGTGTGACTGACCGGTCGGACGCGAAGCCGACCGTCAGGAGGGGGACCCGTTGTCGGTCGCAGTGCAGGGGGAGCAGGCGACGGTCGCGATCGTCGACGACCACGAGGCGGTGCGGCTCGGACTCCGGGCGGCCTGCCGTGACGCCGGGTACGACGTCGTCGCCGAGACCGCCGATGTGCCCACCCTGCTCGCCGCGCTCGCCGCACGCCAGGGCGGGCGGTGCGACGTCGTCGTGCTCGACCTCTCGCTCGGCGACGGGTCGAGCGTGACCGAGAACGTGCGGAGCGTGCTCGCGACGGGCAGCGCCGTGCTCGTGCACAGCATCGCCGACCGGGTGGCCGCCGTGCGTGAAGCGCTCGCCGCCGGCGCTGCCGGCGTCATTCCGAAGGCGTCGCCCATGGCCTCCGTCATCGCCGCCATCGCGACCGTGGCCAGCGGCGAGGCGCTCACCAACGTCGAATGGGCGAGCGCGATCGAGGCCGACCGCGACTTCGCCAAGGCGCAGCTCGGGCGGCGCGAGCACGACGTGCTGCACCTGTACGCGTCGGGGCTGCCGTTGAAGCTCGTCGCCACGCAGCTCGGCATCGCGCACTCGACGGCCCGCGAGTACCTCGACCGCATCCGCGCGAAGTACGTCGAGGTCGGTCGCCCGGCGCCGACGAAGGTCGACCTGCTGCGTCGGGCGGTCGAAGACGGCATCCTCCCGGGTCTCGACGGTGACGGCGGGGATGCCCGCCGCTGAGGAGCGCGCATCACGGGTCGTGGTGCGGCGCCGGACGGCGGTCACCCGCGAGCAGGTCGAGACCGTCGCGAGCCGCGCGCTCGGCATCTTCGGCGTCGTGTTCGGGCTGCAGGCCCTCCCGCTCGCGCTCGCGCAGGCCGAGGGACTCCGCCCGGGTGCGGGCGCGTCGATCATCGCCTTCCTCTACGGTGCGATCCTCGCGATCGCGCTTGCCGCGCTCGCCCGCACGGCGGTGCGGAGCGCCGCGCTCACGTTCGCGGCGCTCTACGCCGTGTCGATCGTGGTCTGGCCGTTCGTGGTCGACGACGTCGCGGTCGTCTCGTCATCGCCGCCCTGGCTCTACTACCTCTGCACGGTCGCGACGACGGCCGCGGTCGTCGCGCTGCCGCTGCCGTGGGCGGCCGCGTACACGGTGCTCGTGCCCGCCATGTACGGTGTCGTGCGACTCCTGCCGACCGGCGGGGCGGTGACACCGCTCGTGGCCCTGCTCGACGCCATGTACGCGCTCATCCTCGGCGCAGTGGTGCTCATCATCGTCACGATGCTTCGCAACGCGGCCAAGTCCGTCGACGTCGCGCAGGAGGCCGCACTGCAGCGGTACGAGCACGCCGTGCGCCTGCACGCCTCGGAGATCGAGCGCGCGAAGGTCGATGCCCTCGTGCACGACAGCGTGCTGACGACCCTGCTCTCCGCCGCCGCGGCCGACACCCCCGAGGAGCAGGCGCTCGCCGCGCGCATGGCCAGGGACGCGATGCACCGGCTCGACGAGGCCGGTGCGGCGCAGGCCGCCGCCGATGATCGCATGCGTCTCCCTTCCCTGGTGCGACGGCTCAGGGCGGCGCTCGCGTCGTTCGCCGCGCCGTTCACGGTGCGGGTCGTGAACACGGGAGGGGTCGACCTGCCCGCCGATGCCGGCGAAGCGCTGTACGCGGCCGCTGTCCAGGCGATGGTCAACAGCATGCAGCACGCCGAGGATCCGGGCCGCACGGTCCGGCGCGAGCTGAGGGTGCGTGGCATCCGCACCGGAGGGTGCGTCATCGAGGTCTCCGACAACGGCGTCGGCTTCGACGTCGAGAGCGTGACGTCGGAGCGCCTCGGCGTGCGCGTCTCGGTGATCGAGCGCATGGCGAACGTGGGCGGGTCCGCGGTGATCGACTCGACGCCGGGGCTCGGCACCACGGTGACGCTCGTCTGGCCGGCCGGCATGGAGGGTACGCGATGATCGCGATCCCCCGCTCGTTGCTGCTCGTGCTCGCAGCCCTGTTCTCGGCGTACCACGTGGCGCTCGCCATCTCGACGCTGGACGTGCCGGCGTCGCCGTGGCCGACGATCGTCGCGCTCGCACTCTACGTCGCGGCGACGATCGCGAGCCTCTCGATCGGGTCGCGGGTGCGGATGCCCGACTGGCTCGCGGCGTTCGACCTCGCGGTCTGCATCGTGCTGCCGCTGCTCGTGACGAGCCAGCTCGACCCGTCGATCCCGAACGGGTACGCGACCTGGTACGTCGCGGCGGTCGGCACGCTCATGACGATCGCCGCGGCCCGTCGCCAACTCGCGGCCGCCTGGCTCGGCGTCATCGCGCTGGCGGTGCAGACGGTGATCTGGGCCGGGCCGCTGGCGCTCGGCACGCTGGGCGTCATCGGCAGCATCGCGTGGGTCGCGATCGCGCACATGCTCTCGGCCGCGCTCGGCACGGCGGCCAGGGAGACGAGGCGGTACGCGCATGCCGAGCGCGAGGCCGCGGAGTGGCAGGCCGCCCAGGACGCGCACCTGTTCGTCGGCCAGACGCGGCTCGTGCAGACGAACCGCATCTCCGCGCCGATGCTCCGCCGCATCGCCGACCGCGGCGGCGTGCTCACCGAGCCGCAGCGACTCGAGTGCCGCATGCTCGAGGCCGCCATCAGAGACGAGATCCGGGGGCGGATGCTGCTCACCGACGACGTGCGACAGCAGGTGCAGCGGGCCCGCGAGCGCGGCGCCGTCGTCACCCTGCTCGACGAGGGCGGCATCGACGACCTCGACCCCGCGGAGCGCGAGCGCGTGCTCGCTCGGCTCGCGGCGGCGATCGCGGGTTCGCAGGCCGACCGGATCGTCGTGCGCACCGCAGCGGACACGTCCACCGCGGCGGTCACCGTGGTCGGACTCGTCGAGCCGGTGCCGGGCGTGCCGGCGATCGACCCCGACGATCTCGACGTGGAGCTCTGGCTCGAGATCCCGCGACGCGAGCCGCTCGGGCCCTGACCTCGCCCGAAGGGCTGATGCCGCGCGACGGGCTGACGCCGCGCCGCCCGACGAGCCGACGCCGCCGGAAATGAGGTTGGGGGGCCGACCGATGGCCGACCCCCCAACAAGCCCGAGTCACGGCGACAACCCGAATATCGCCCTGACTCGCCCCCAACCACTCGCCGGTTACCCGACCGACGAGGGCGGCAGCTCCCTTTGGGAGCCTGCAGAACAATATTCACAAACCCGGCGTGACCTCGACAGTCGGCACTTCGGGGGACAGCACGGGGGACCCGGGTCGTCCGTCGCGTCCGGAGGCTCGTCGGTCAGCCGACGCTGCGGTTCCAGCGCGTGCCGCGCGGGTCGACGGATCGCAGGGATCCCGCGCTCCGCGCCCATGCGCTACGTCGGGGGTCGGCGGCGTGCGTCGTCTCGGACTCGGCGTCGATGGCGGCTAGCAGCACCGCGGTGACGGCGGCCGCCTCTTCGTCGGTGACGCCGCGCGTGGTGAACCGGATCGCCGAGGCGCGCGCCGCGGCATCCGCTTCGGTGGTGTCTTCGTCTCGCGTGCTCATGATCGGCCCCTTACAGCGGGATGTTGCCGTGCTTCTTGGGCGGCAGGCTCGCGCGCTTGGTGCGGAGCGACCGCAGGGCCTTCAGCACCGCGACGCGCGTGGCCGCGGGCTCGATGACGCCGTCGAGTTCGCCGCGCTCGGCCGCGAGGAACGGCGACGCGACGTTGTAGGTGTACTCGTTCGCGAGCTTGGTGCGCACGGCCGCGACGTCTTCGCCGGCCTCTTCGGCGCGCTTGATCTCGCCGCGGTACAGGATGTTGACGGCGCCCTGACCGCCCATGACGGCGATCTCGGCGGTCGGCCACGCGAGGTTGATGTCGGCGCCGAGCTGCTTGGAGCCCATGACGATGTACGCGCCGCCGTAGGCCTTGCGCGTGATGACGGTGACGAGCGGCACGGTCGCCTCGGCGTACGCGTAGAGCAGCTTCGCGCCGCGGCGGATGACGCCGGTCCACTCCTGGTCGGTGCCGGGCAGGTAGCCGGGCACGTCGACGAGCGTGAGGATCGGGATCGAGAACGCGTCGCAGAAGCGCACGAAGCGGGAGGCCTTCTCGCCGGCGGCGATGTTAAGCGTGCCGGCCATCTGGCTCGGCTGGTTCGCGATGATGCCGACCGAGCGGCCCTCGATGCGCGCGAAGCCGATGAGGATGTTCGGCGCGAACAGCGGCTGCACCTCGAGGAAGTCGCCGTGGTCGACGATGCCCTCGATGACCGCGTGCATGTCGTACGGCTGGTTCGGCGAGTCGGGGATCACCGTGTTGAGCCGGAGGTCCTCGTCGGTGATCTCGAGTGCGGACTCGGTGTCGTACACCGGCGCGTCGGTCATGTTGTTGTCGGGCAGGAACGAGATGAGCGTGCGCGCGTAGTCGAGCGCGTCGGACTCGTCGCTCGCCAGGTAGTGCGCGACGCCCGAGACCGAGTTGTGGGTGAGCGCGCCGCCGAGCTCCTCCATGCCGACGTCTTCGCCGGTGACCGTCTTGATGACGTCGGGGCCGGTGACGAACATCTGGCTCGTCTTGTCGACCATGATGACGAAGTCGGTGAGGGCAGGCGAGTAGACCGCGCCGCCGGCCGCAGGCCCGCAGACGATCGAGATCTGGGGGATGACGCCGGAGGCCGCGGTGTTGCGGCGGAAGATCTCGCCGTACTTGCCGAGCGCGACGACGCCCTCCTGGATGCGGGCTCCGCCGGAGTCGAGGATGCCGATGATGGGCACGCCCGTCTTCAGCGCGAGCTCCATGACCTTGATGATCTTCTCGCCGGCGACCTCGCCGAGCGAGCCGCCGAAGATCGTGAAGTCCTGCGAGTACACGGCGACCTGTCGGCCGTGGATCGTGCCGGTGCCCGTGACGACCGCATCGCCGTAGGGGCGCTTGGCCTCCATGCCGAACGCGTGCGTGCGGTGGCGCACGAACTCGTCGAGCTCGACGAACGAGCCGGGGTCGAGCAGCTCCGCGATGCGCTCGCGAGCGGTCATCTTGCCCTTGGCGTGCTGCTTCTCGATGGCAGCCTCGCCGCTCGCGGTCACCGCCTCGTGGTAGCGGGCTCGCAGGTCGGCGAGTTTGCCCGCCGTGGTGAAGAGGTCGGGGCCGTCAGTCGCTTCGGTCACGCGCTTCACTCTACCGTCGCCCATCCGGCCGCCTTCGTTGACGGATTCCTACAAATCGGACGCCCGTGATGGTGTGTTCTGCCCTGCTCCCTGCGGGAGACTGTCGGCATGGACCTTCCGAAGTCTCGCGCCGTCGCCCCCCGCCTGGAGTTCCTCGAGACCGCCACGTCGACGAACGACGTGCTCCGTGAGGCGTTGGAGGGGGCGGATGCCGCGGCTTGGCCGCACGGCTCGGTGCTCGTCACCGACGATCAGACGCGCGGGCGCGGGCGGCTCGGGCGCACCTGGATGGCGCCCACGGGCAAGACCCTCGCGATCTCGGTGCTGCTGCGCCCCCGGGATGCCGAGGGCGGGCCGCTCCCGGCCGACGCGTACGGCTGGATCCCGCTGATCGCCGGAGCGGCGATGACCGACGCCGTCGCGCGCGCCGTCGAGGCGGCAGTGGCGACATCCGCCCCGCTGGATGACCCCGACGACCGCACCGGCGGGCTCGAGGTCGCGCTGAAGTGGCCGAACGACGTGCTCGTGTCGGGCTACAAGGTGTGCGGCATCCTTTCCGAGCTGCTGCCGGAGTCCGGTGCCGTGATCGTGGGCGCAGGCCTGAACCTCACCCTCGACGAGCACGACCTGCCGACGCTCACGTCGACGTCGCTGCTGCTCGCCACCGGTGCGGCACCCGATGCCGATGCCGTGCTCGCCGACTACCTCGACGTGTTCGCCCGACGGTTCGACGCGTTCGTCGCGGCCGGCGGCGACGCGGTCTCGAGCGGCATCGCCGACGTCGTGGCCGCGCGCTGCGGCACGCTCGACTCCGAGGTGCGCGTCGAACTGCCGGGCGGAGTGGAACTGCTGGGCACCGCCGAGCGCCTCGACCCCGACGGCCGTCTGGTCGTCCGAGACCGTGAGAACGGCGAGGAGCAGGCTGTCGCCGCCGGGGATGTGACCCACCTGCGGTATTAATGGGCATATGGCGAGGGGGAGCGGTTCGCGTGCCGTGAAGCGGGCGGCGCGATCGGGCGCGCGCTCCGACGAGGCGCCGGCATCGGCCTCCGAGACGCCGGCCGCCGGCCGCACCGGGCAGGTACCGTCGACCGTCGGCACGCCGGCGCTGTCCGGAGCGTGGCCGGCATCCACCGGGTACCCGCCGAGCAGCGCTGCGCCCGCGCTGCGCCCGGAGCGCGTCGTCGCCAGGGTGCGCTCGCACGCGCGCCGGCTGATCCCGTCGGCGCTCCTGCTCATCGTCGTGGCCGGTGCCACGACGTACGCGCTCGGCGTGCTTGCCGACCCGTGGGTGCGGATCGGCGTGCTCGTCGCGGCCGTGCTCGTCGTGCTCGTCGGCTGCCTGCTGCCGCTCATGGCCTGGCTCACACGCCGCACGACCGTCACGACCAGGCGCGTGATCCTCCGGCACGGCGTCTTCTCGCGCGTGCGGCAGGAGCTCCTCAACAGCAGGGCCACGGATGTCGACGTGCGGGCCGGTTGGTTCGCGTCGATGTTCGGCTCGGGCGACGTCCGCATCAACACCGCCCACGACCGCACGTTCGTGCTGAAGGACGTGCCGCGACCCGAACTCGTGCAGGCCGCGCTGCAGGAGCTCATGGATCCGTCGAGCCCCGCGGCGCTCGAGCACCGACGCGCCATGCGAGCGGGCACCGAGGGCGACACGGTCGCCTGGCACCGGCAGTGAACGGGCCGTGCCGAGCCCCGTCTGACGCGGTCGCGAGACGGCTCGCACGCGGCATCCGGTTTCAAGGCTTACCCTAGAAGGTCGGACTCGTGCGCCCCCGAGCGCGAGCCGCCCCTATGGAGGTCACCCGTGGACGAATGCAGGCACGGATTCGAAGCAGGCATGTGCGCCACGTGCTTCCCGCCACCCGAACCGACGCCGCGCCCCGTGGTCGCACCGGTGCGCGCGCCCCGTACGACGACGTCGCTGCGCGGCACGACGACCCGCGCGTCCACCAGGCCGCCGGCACGCGTGCCCGGCACCCGTGCCGCGGCGACGTTCACGCCGATCGACCCGAAGACCGTGCGCATCTACCACGTCACGCACGTCGAGAACCTCGCATCGATCTTCGGCGCCGGCGCGATCCTCGCCGACACCACGGGTGCGCAGCCCGAGGTCGACGTCTCCGCGCCCGCCGCGCGCGAGTTCCGCCGCTCGGCGCCCGTCGAGGGCACCGACAACGTCGTCGCCGACTACGTGCCGTTCCTGCTCTCGACCGACGCCCACGTCTGGGAGGCGCTGCGCACTGGCTCGCCCGACCCCCGCCTGGCCGACAGCGCGGCCACGCGCCCGGCCGCCGACCACGTGCTCTTCGTCACGTCGATCGAGAAGGCCGTCGGCGCACGCACCGAGCAGGTCGGCGCGGTCGCGGTCACCGGCACGGATGTCGCGGCCACCGGTTCGGTCGCCGACTCGGCCTGGCCCGACGTGCTGCGCGCCCTGCAGCGCATCCACCGCGACGAGGATGGCGCCCAGCTGGCGTCCGGCGAGTTCCTCGTGCACGACGCGCTCCCGCTCGAGCGGGTGCTGCTCATCGCGGTCGGCAACGACCGCGTGCGCGACCGCGTGCGGGCGGTGCTCGACACGTTCGACCTGCGCACCCGCGTCGCCGTGCACCCGCCGTACTTCCAGCCCGGGGGCGGCGCGGTCAGCGAGGGCTGAGCGCGGCGGGGCCCTGGCCGTCTGCGGCATCGGGGCCCGCGTTCGTGCCCGGGCCGTCTGCGGCATCCGTGCCGTTGAGGGCCGTGCCGTCGAGGTCCGTGCCGTCGTCCTGCGCCGGCTCCTCGAACAGGGTGCGCTGGGCCTCCTCGACCCGGAGGTTCGAGAGCCCGTCGGCGCGGTGGTGCCCGAAGACCCAGTAGCGGTAGAGCACGAAGCGGAACACCGTGCCGAGCGCGAGCCCCACGACGTTCGTCGCGATGTTGTCGGCCAGGAGGCTCGTGTAGCCGAGCCAGTGGTGGCTGATCCAGAGGCATCCGAGCGCGATCAGCATGCCGCCGATCGAGACCACGACGTACTCGCCGAACTCGCGCAGGTAGTTCTTGCGGCGATGGATCCGGAACGTCCAGTACCGGTTGCCGAGCCAGTTGAACACGATCGCGACACTCGTCGAGATGGTCTTCGCGCCGATCGCCGACTGGGCCCAGTGGTCGTCGCCGAAGACTCCGATGCGCAGCAGGTTGAACAGGGCGACGTCGATCACGAGACCGAGCAGGCCCACGACGCCGAACTTCAGCAGGTACGCGAGCAGGCCGTCCCACAGGCGGGAGAGCGCGCTGCGGAGGCCGGAGGGCGCGTGGGGGGTCGCGTTGCGTGGCTCGTGGTCGGGCACCGGCACATCCTATGCCGACAGCTGGCCGCCTAGACTGGGGGAGTGCCGCGCAGGCGGCTCCGGGAGGTGCTCGCGACACGCGAACCCCCGGATGCACGACCCCTGAGCAGAACCCCTGAACCCGAAGGAGCGACCGCGTGCGAGTCGGAGTGATCGGCGGCGGACAGCTCGCCCGGATGATGATCCCCGCGGCCATCGAGCTCGGCGTCGACATCCGAGTGCTCGCCGAGGCCGAGGGCATGTCCGCGGCGATCGCGGCCGATCGGGTCGGCGACTACACCGACCTCGACACCGTGCTCGCGTTCGCGCGCGGGGTCGACGTCATCACGTTCGATCACGAGCACGTGCCCCAAGACGTGCTGCGCGCGCTCGTCGACGCGGGCGTCGCCGTGCGCCCGGGCCCCGACCCGCTGCGGTTCGCCCAAGACAAACTGCTCATGCGCGAACGCCTCTCGGAGCTCGGCCTGCCCGTGCCCGACTGGGCGCGAATCGAGACGCCCGCCGAGCTCGACGAGTTCATCGCGGCTCACGGGGGCGCGGCCGTCGTGAAGACCCCGCGCGGCGGCTACGACGGCAAGGGCGTGCGGGTCGTGCGCACCGCGGCCGAGGTCGCCGAGTGGTTCGTCGCGGCATCCGAAGACGGTCGTGACGGCGCGCTGCTCGTCGAGGAGCTGGTCGACTTCCGCCGGGAGCTCGCGCAGATGGTCGCGCGGCGCCCGTCCGGCGAGATCGTCGCCTGGCCGCTCGTCGAGACCGTCCAGGTCGGCGGCGTCTGCAGCGAGGTCATCGCGCCCGCGCCGCACTCGGCCGGCAGGATGTCCGACGTCGCCGCCGAGATCGCCTTCGCCGTCGCCGAGGGCCTCGAGGTGACCGGCGTCATGGCCGTCGAGCTCTTCGAGACCACCGACGAACGCATCCTGATCAACGAACTCGCGATGCGCCCCCACAACAGCGGCCACTGGTCGATGGACGGCGCGACGACCGGCCAGTTCGAGCAGCACCTGCGTGCCGTGCTCGACCTGCCGCTCGGGGGCACCGGCACGCACGCCGACTGGTCGGTCATGGTCAACGTCCTCGGCGGCCCGGTCGAGGGCTCGCTCGCCGACCGCTACGCCGCGGCCCTCGAGCAGCACCCCACCGTGAAGCTGCACAACTACGGCAAGGCGCCGCGACCCGGTCGCAAGGTCGGACACGTCACCGCCATCGGCGACGACCTCGACGCCGTCGTCTACGAGGCGCGCGCGGCGGCGGCCGCCTTCCAGGACTGAGCCGGTGCCGGGCCGGCATCGGCGCGCCTGCCGGTGCGCGTCACCGTGCGCGCCCTGCGGCGATCTGCCAGCCGGGCATCCTAAGATCGTCGGGTGACTGCAGCAAACAGCCCGCTCGTGGGCGTCGTGATGGGATCCGACTCCGACTGGAACGTGATGCACGAGGCATCCGCCCTGCTCGCCGAATTCGGCATCCCCCACGAGGTTGAGGTGCTCTCGGCGCACCGCACCCCCGAGAAGATGATCGCGTACGGCAAGCAGGCGGCCTCGCGCGGCCTCAAGGTCATCATCGCGGGCGCGGGCGGTGCAGCCCACCTGCCCGGCATGCTCGCCTCGGTCACCACGCTGCCCGTCGTCGGCGTGCCCGTGCCGCTCTCGCGTCTCGACGGCCTCGACTCGCTGCTCTCGATCGTGCAGATGCCCGCGGGCGTGCCCGTCGCGACCGTCTCGATCGGCGGCGCGAAGAATGCCGGCCTCATCGCCGCCAAGATCCTCGCGACCTCGGACGCCGCGCTCACCGAGGCACTCGCCGCCTACGCCGAGTCGCTCGCCGCGCTCGTCGAGGAGAAGAACGAACGGCTGAAGTCGACCCTATGACGCTCGCCGCAAGCCCGATCAGGTTCCCCGACGTCGCATCGCGCCCGGTCATGACGCGTCGCGCGTGGTGGCTCGTCGTCCTCAACTTCCTCGTGCCGGGCTCGGCGCAGGTGCTCGCCGGAGACCGGCGCCTCGGCCGCTTCGGCCTCGGGGCGACCCTGACGCTCTGGGCGCTCGCCCTCATCGCGCTCGTCGTCTGGCTGCTCTGGCCGACCGTGCTGTACACCGTGGCGTCGACTACCATCACCCTCTGGATCGTTGCGGCGGCCGCGCTCTTCTACGCCGTGCTCTGGGTTGTGCTCACGCTCGACACGCTGAGGCTCGTGCGCCTCGTGAGGACGGCACCGTCGGCACGGGCTTGGGTCGCCCTGCTTTCGATCGCGGTGATGACCGTGGTGTCGGGTACGGCAGCGTATGGTGCGTACGTCGCGACCACCGCGAGCGGGTTCATCTCATCGGTGTTCGTGGCCGGCCCCAGCGAGCCTCCGATCGACGGCCGTTACAACATCCTTCTGCTTGGCGGCGATTCCGGTCCCGACCGCGAGGGCATGCGCCCCGACAGCATGAGCCTCGTGAGCATCGACGCCGAAACCGGCCAGGCCGTCACGATCGGTCTTCCACGTGACTTCGTCGACTTCCCGTTCGATGCGGACTCGCCACTGCAGGCGGTGTACCCCGAGGGCTACGGTGCCGTCGACGGCTGCGAGGTCGACGCGTGCCAGCTCAACTCGGTCTACACCGAGGTCGAGCTGAAGTCGCCCGAGATGTACCCCGATGCGGTGGCGCAGGGGAGTGAGCCCGGCATCGAGGGCATGCGCGACGCGATCGAGGGCATCACCGGACTCCAGATCCAGTACTACGTGCTCATCGACATGCAAGGATTCGAGCAGCTCATCGACGCGCTGGGGGGCATCGACATCAACGTCGAGACCCGCATCCCGATCGGCGGCGACGAGGACAATAACGGCGTCGACGGCTGGATCGAGCCCGGCGAGCAGCACCTTAGCGGATACTACGCACTCTGGTACGGCCGTGCTCGGTACGGCGTGGCCGGTGGTGACTACGAGCGCATGCAGCGCCAGCACAACCTTCAGACGGCGATCCTTCAGCAATTCACACCCGCCACGGTGCTCTCGCAGTTCCAGGGCATTGCGTCGGCAGGCGCAGATACCGTGAAGACAGACATCCCGCAATCGATGCTCGGCTACTTCGTGAACCTCGGCCTCAAGACCAAGGAGTTGCCGATCATCTCGGTGGCCCTCACCCCCGAAAACGGTGTCGATTCGGCCGAGGATCCCGACTACGAGTACGTTCGGCAGCTCATCGCACAAGCGTTGATCCCGCCGACCGCGGAGCCGACCGAAGGCTGATTGACCTGCTCCGGCATGGGCGCCGCGGCTCAGAGGTCCGCGTGCAACTGCCAGATGCGCTCGGCAGAATCGCGCCAGCTGAACGCTCGGGCGCGATCACTCGAGGTCACGGCCAGCCGGTCTGCGAGCGACGGATGCTCGACGACCGCGGTGACGGCCGCGGCCAACCGGTCGACGTACCCGCCTGAACCGACGGTCACCGCGAGGCCTGCCTCGGCTGCGACCTCGAGATGAGTCGCCGTGTTCGAGTGGATCAGCGGGACACCCATGCTGAACGCCTCGATGAGATCGGTCGCCGCGCCGTCCTCGTGGCTGGGCGAGACGATCGCCGTCGCGCCCGCCAGGAGTGCTGCGAGGTCTGCCGGATCCTCGACCTGCACGGCCTGCACCCGGCTGGGGTCGACGCCGGACTCGTCGGCCACGTTCGCGAGATGCACTTCGCCCCACGAGTCTGGGCCGAGCACGACCAACGGAATCGGCGGAACGCCAGGGCTGCCGAGCGCCTCGAGGAGATCGACGAGGCCCGTTGCAGGGGCGAGCGTCGCCGTCACGGCGAGGTACTCGGACGGCAGGCCAAGCCTGGCACGGCGGAGCGCGGCATCCGCACCGTCGACCTCCAGACCCATGCGCGGGGCCGTTCCGATCACGCGCACCCGATCACCGAATTCGGCGATCTCCGCGAGACGCTCGGCCAGCGCATGCGTCGGCACAACGACCGCGTCGGCGTGTTTGCGTGCACGCTTCAGCATGGCGCGATGCCACGCGACGGTGGCGGGCGTCAGCGATTGGGGATTCGTCCACGCCACGAGGTCCTGGACGGTGACGACCACCTGATCGCCCGTGACGGATCGATCGTGTCGTCGCAACGGGGCGAAGAGGCTCGGCGCGTGGATCATGCCGCCGCCCGGAGACGTGGTCAGTCCAAGCTGCCATGCGGCCGTGAGCTCCCGTCTGGCCAGCGACGTCTTGTAGAGCCGCCCGATACCGGGGAACGCCTGCTCCACCCGTTCGTAGTCGATGGTCGGAGATGAAGCCACGATGCCCTCGACCTCGCATCCGCTCGGAGCGCTCTCGATCAACGCCGACGTGAGCGCCCGGGTGTACCTGCCGAGTGGGCCCGGCACTGGGGCGACGACCTGATCGACGATCATCCGGAGCGTGATGGACATGCATCTCCTTCGAGGTCGGGCGCGGCGGCCAGTTCAATCTACCGGGAGCGCCGCTGCGAATCCGACGGGAACCGGTCCCCATGGTCGGCGATGCGCCCGGCGGCAGGGCAAGATGGAATGTCACTCCCACTCCATGATGAGAGCCGTATGAACTCCTCCTCGCTGCCCCCGCGCGTCGTCGCGGTCGTGGTCGCCTATAACCGTCGCGACCTGCTCGTCGAAGTGCTCGACGGACTCGCCGCGCAGCGCACTCCGGTTGCGAAGATCGTGGTCGTCGACAACGCATCGACCGACGACACGATCGACGTCGCGCGCGACGCAGGCGAACTCGTGGACCTCACGACGCTCGCGCGCAACACCGGGGGGGCGGGAGGTTTCGCCGCAGGCATGGCGCTCGCTCTCCAACGCCACGACCCCGAGTGGCTCTGGCTCATGGACGATGACACCGTCCCGACCGAGGGCGCGCTCGAAGCGCTCCTCCGGGCCGTCCAAGGAACCGAGGTCGTCGCCGCCGGATCGCGCGTGATCTGGACCGACGGATCCGAGCATCCCATGAACACGCCGCGCGAGAAGCCGTTCGTCGGCAAGGCCGAGCGGCTCGCCGCGGCGCAGTCCGGGGGCATCGCAGTGCGCAGCACGTCTTTCGTCTCGATGCTCGTGCGCGCCGACATCGTCCGCGAGGTCGGGCTGCCGATTGCTGACTACTTCATCTGGAACGACGACTTCGAGTACTCCACGCGTGTGCTGCGCAGTCGCCGTGGCCTGCACGTTCCCGCATCCGTCGTGGTGCACAAGACGAAGGTGCTCGGCTCGACCGATGCCGACCCCGGGGCGCGCTTCTACTACGAGGTGCGCAACAAGCTCTGGATGTTCCGCCGTTCGCAGAGTCTCTCGCCCGTCGAGAAGGCCGTCTACGGCGCATCGAGCATCCGTCGATGGATCAAGACCTTCCTCCGCTCCGAGGACCGCGCGGTCCTCCGCGACGGCTGGCGGCGCGGCTACCGCGACGGTACCCGCACCAGGCCGCGGCCCAACGCCATGGCGCTCGCCGAGCTCGGCGACGCGAGCGAGGCCGTCCGCTCGCTGGAGGGGTGATGACCGAGCCGTTCGCCTTGCTCATGCCCGTCTACCGCGGCGACGACGCGGCGCACTTCGCCAAGGCATTCGCCTCGAGCGTGACGCAGCAGACCCTGAAGCCCGCGCAGGTGGTGTTGGTCCAGGACGGGCCGGTCGGCCATGAGCTCGCCGCCGCGATCGAGGCGAGCGTCGCGGCATCCGAAGTCCCCGTCGTGCACCACCGCATCGCCGAGAACGTCGGCCTCACTCGAGCGCTGACCGAAGGTCTCGCGCTCAGCGATCACGACATCGTCGCGCGCATGGACGCCGACGACATCTCGCTGCCCGAACGGTTCGCCAAGCAGGTGCCGCTCGTCGAAGCCGGACTCGAGCTCGTCGGCACGGGCATGTACGAGTTTCTCGACGACGACGGCACCATCGTCGGCAAACGCGTGCCCCGCAGCGAGGCCGACGACATCGCCGCCTACTCGCGGTTCCACGACCCGTTCAGCCATCCGACCGTCGTCTATCGCCGATCGGCCGTCGATCGCGTCGGCGGATATCAGCCCATGGGCCTCATGGAGGACTACTGGCTCTTCGCGCGGATGATTGCGGACGGTGCCGCGGTCGGAAACGTTCCCGAACCGCTCGTGATGTACCGGGTCGGTGCCGGAGCATATGCTCGCCGCGGAGGTCGCGCGCAGTGGCGCAGCGAACTCGCGCTGCAGCGCGCGCTCCGTGGCATCCGATTCACCACCCGTGGCCAGTACCTGCGGAACGTGAGCATCCGTGGTGTCTACCGGTTCGTGCCTGAGCCCGTGCGCAAGGCCGCGTACCGGCGGTTCATCGCGCGTTCCGCGAAGGATGCTCCAGCCGCTTCGTGAACACGGTGCTCACGAAGTCGTTCAGGTTGTCGCGACGGGGGGAGCGGCCGACTGCGCTCGGCCAAGCCGAGCGCAGCCTATGCGCGCATCAACGCCACAGCCTCGGCGCTCGCACCGTCGAACGCGACGTTGCCGCCGCGGAGCACAATGCCACGGCTGCAGAGCCGCGAGACCATGTCGAGATCGTGGCTGACCACGACGAGCGTCTTTCCGGCATCGTGGAGCTCGCGGATCCGAGCCAGGCACTTCTCCTGGAAGGGCTCGTCGCCCACCGAGAGGATCTCGTCGATGAGGAGCACATCTACTTCAGTGTGGATCGCAACTGAGAACGCGAGGCGAAGGAACATGCCCGACGAATAGTGCTTGACCTCGGTGTCGATGAACTGCTCGATCTCGCTGAACGCGACGATCTCGTCGTACCGCTCGTCGATCTCCTTCTTCGACATCCCGAGGATCGCGGCGTTCAGGTAGATGTTCTCCCGTCCCGAGAGGTCCGGGTGAAATCCGGCACCGACTTCGATCAGTCCGGCGATCCTTCCGCGGGTCATCACGCTGCCCCGATCGGGCACGATCACGCCAGAGATGAGCTTGAGCATCGTCGACTTGCCAGAGCCGTTGAATCCCATGAGCGCGACGGCTTCGCCCTCCTCGATGGTGAAGGAGATGCCGTCGAGCGCATTGAAGTCGGTCGTGAGTTGCTTGCGCTTCACCGCAGCGAGGAAGGTCTCCTTCACCGAATGCGTGTGGCGAAGCTTGAACGTCTTGTGGACGTCGTCGACGACGACGCTGGGCAGCGCGAGCGAGTCAGAGTACTTGGGCAAAGCGGCCCTCCAGCCGGCGGAAGACGAGCTGCCCGACGAAGAGCAGGATGACGGACGTGACCACGGCGATGCCCGCGAACAGCCAGAGCTCGGGCAGCTGATCGGAGCCCGAGGTGTCGAGCGGCGCCCAGAATCCGTAGTGGAACAGCTCGACGGCCGGCGTCAGGGGATTGAGCAGGTAGAGCGTGAACGCCCAGTCGGGGAGGGTCGAGCGGACCATGCTCAGCTGGTACATGACTGGAGAGGCCCAGACCGCGCACATCACGATGATGTCGACGAAGCTCTGAGCGTCGCGGAAGGAGACGTTGATCGCGCCGAACAGCATTCCCAGCGCGGTGGAGAGCACGGCGACGATCACGAAGCCGAGCAGGATCGCCGCAACGCCGAGCGCGGTCGGCTGCCAGCCGAGGACCGCCGCGATGATGCCGACGACGATCATCTGGGGGAGGGTGTTGATCGCAGCGACGATCATGCTCGAGACGGGGAACATCTCACGCGGCACGTAGATCTTTTTGATCAGCGGGGCGTTGTCGACGAGGCTGCGGGTGCCGTTCGCGAACGCTTCGGTGAAGAAGCTGATGACGGTCATACCGGCCAGCAGATAGAGCGGATACGCGTCGATCGAGTTGCTCAGGCGCAGGAAGACGCCGAGGGCGACGAAGAACACCGCGAACTGCACGAGTGGCTTGACGTACGACCACAGCCATCCCAGCACAGAGCCGCGGTATCTGATCTGCACTTCCTTGCGCACGATGAGCGTGAGCAGATAGCGGTGTTCGAAGACGTCGATGAGTCCGCGACTCACCCCGGGGCGTTGCAGCCCGATGTCGGCGTGGGGGTATCCGCCTGTCATTCGGTTCCTCAGATTCGATCGATCCAGCGCTGAAACTGCGCAGAGCTTCCTAATACTAACCGGCATCGCCTGAGCTCACTTTCCGCCGGTGGTCGGGCGCACCGGAGGCCCCGATAGAATGTGCGGAGTATCCTGCCGGGAGGTCGCGTGGTTGCAGAAGGTACCGCCGCTCCGGCGCGGTTCAACATCGTCATGCGTACGAAGAATCGTCCGCTTCTGCTCCAGCGCGCGCTCGACGACGTGCTCGCGCAGAGCGCCCAGGACTGGGTGCTGACGCTGGTGAACGACGGCGGCGACTTCGCCTCGGTCGACGCACTGGTCGACGACCGGTCAGACCGATTCGCCGGACGAGTTCGCGTGATCCACCACGAGGCGTCGGTGGGCATGGAGGAAGCCTCGAACGTCGGTGTGCGGTCCCTCGAGAGCACCTTCGTCGCGATCCACGACGACGACGACACCTGGCACCCCGAGTTCCTCACGTTGACCGGTGCGAGGCTCGAGGCGGATCCGTCGGCGGTGGCCGTCGGCGTCCGGACGGAGATCGTGTGGGAATCTCTCGACGGTCAGACGGTCCGTGAGGACGGGCGCGAGACGTTCCTCCCCGAACTCAGGCAGATCACGCTGTTCGATCTCATGCGGTTCAATACCTGCGTCCCGATCTCCATGCTGTATCGGCGGACCTCGCTGATCGACGTCGGGCTCTTCGACCGGCGGCTCCCGGTTACCGGGGACTGGGAGGCGAATCTCCGGCTGGCCGCGCGCGGCGAGATCGACTTCGTGCCCGCACCCGCCCTCGCGTTCTGGCATCAGCGTCCGAACGCGCACGGCGACGCGGGCAATTCCGTGGTCGCGCTCCGCGACGACCACCGCCGGTACGACCGGATCGTCCGGGATCGCGCCCTGCGCGACTACGTCGCCGCCGAAGGCTCGGGACTCCCGCTGTACCTCACCCGACTCCTCGATGATCGATTCGACGAACTCGCTCGTCGGCTGGATCGGCTCGAGACCATTGCCGGAGACACGGCATTCAGACGAGCGAAGTCGCGCGTCAAGCGCGTGCTGGGGCGAGGCTAGATGGCTGAGGAATCCGACCTCACCGTCGTGTTCCACGTCGGGGACGAACGGCGCCTCGCCCTGCCTTCGCTTCGTTCGCTCGAACGAGCCATCGCCTTTGCCGCCGCCCGCGACATCCAGGTCGAGGTGATCGCGGTGGGTGCGAACGGTCAGTTCGCGGATCGCTCGGGCCGGGCGTTCACGCTGGTGCACCTCGAGGGGCTCTTGGGCGAGCCCGCGTCTGCGGCCGTCGTCCGAGGCATCGAGGCCGCGTCGGGCCGCGTCATCGTGCTGCTCGACTCCGACGTGCTCGTGAGCGCGACCTGGATCGCCTCGGCGTTCGAAGAGGTCGCAGCAGCAGCTTCCGACATCGTGGTCGACTCCGAGTTGCTGATGACTTTCGGCGCCACGCGGGAGGTGGCCGCTCGCCCGCGAGGAGGCGACCGACACGCGGTCGAGGCGCTGGCGGTCACCGATCCATGGGGTTGGCGGATGGCCGGCACGGCCGTTGCGCTTCGCCGCGTCGTCGAATCGACACCGGCATCCTCGCTCCGCGACGCCGGATGGCTGTGGAACGGTCGGATCGCGGCGGATCGCATCGAACGGCGGATCGCGCCGGGGACGGCCCTGATGCTCCGCGAGCCACGAGACCTCGTCGATCGGGACTCCGCGGGGCGGCCGATGATGCTCCGCTCGGAGTGGCTCGCTCGCCGGAGTTCCTCGCAACCGGCTGCGCACGCCGCTACGTCTTCGCATCGCGGCGGCATCCAGGACCGCATCCGACGACTGCCTCGCCCGGCCGCCGCCGTCGCCCGTCTCGCGATCGACACCGTTCGGCCAACGCGCGACGCCTTCCGGCGCGCGATGGCAGCCCGCCGCGGGTCGGCGGTGCCTGAGTGGCTCGTGTCGGAGATGCGCGAGCTCAACCGGCTCGAACCTGCCGTGCCGTTCCCGCGTCCCTCCGCGCTTCGCGAGTATCGGTCGGTCGAGCTCGATGCGATCGAGAATCAGCGAGCTGAGGCGTACTGGCGTGTCCGATCGATGCTGCCCGACGCGGTCGACTACCTGTTCTTCGCGCCATGGGTGCGCACCGGCGGCGGTGATTTCGTTCTGGCACAGTACATCGCCGCCGTGCGTCGCATCGAGCCTACGGCGAGCATCGCCCTGGTGACGACCGAGTTCCAAGAGTCGACCCGGCTCGATCTGCTCCCGCCGGACGTGCATGTTGTCGAGCTTCGGACGGTCGGTTCGGCGGTGGTCGACCGCGCCTGGTGCACCGAGCGGCTGCTGCCGCAACTGATCGCCCAACTCCGGCCGATCACGATCCACGCATTCAACTCGACGATGGCGTTCGACGTCATCGAGGCCCGTGGCGACGAGTTGGCGGCCGATTCGGCCATCTTCCTCTCGACGTTCGTCGTGGATCGCACCCAAGACGGTGAGCGGACGTCGGTCATGTTCTACCGTCGCGATCGCTTCCTCGATCCCGTCACGGCCGTGCTCGTCGACAGCGCGTCATTCGTCTCGACCATGGTCGACGACCTCGGGTACGAATGCGCGAAGTTCCGGGTGCAGCGCAACATCGTCGCCGCGACCGGGCCGACTCCGGTGGCGGCGGTCGGACGCGACCCCATGAGGCCCTTGCGGCTGGTCTGGGCGGGTCGGTTCGATGTGCAGAAGCGGCTCGATCTCCTCGCGGCGGTCGCGAGGGAGATCGCTCGACGGGAACTGCCGGTGGAGATCGACTTCTACGGCGAACAGGTCATGGGCGATTCGGGCCTGGCCGAGCATCTCCTCCAGCTCGAGGAAGCCGGCGCGCATCGGTACCCGGCGTTCACCGGCGGGTTCTCGAGTCTGCCGCTGACCGAGTACGGGGCACTGCTCATGACCTCCGAGTGGGAGGGCGTCCCGATCACCATGCTCGAGGCGATGGGTGCCGGTCTGCCGGTGATCGCTCCGACCGTCGGAGGGGTCGGCGAGGTCCTCACCGAGTCGGTCGGGTATCCGATCGACCGGTTCGACGATGTTCAGGCGTACGTGGCGGCAATCGAATCGATGCTTGCGGACCCGGAGGAGTCCTCGCGGCGCGCGGCGGCCGCGCGTGACGTGATCAGGTCCGAGTTCTCTGCGCCCGCGTTCGACGAGCGGCTGGCGTCGATCCCCGGCTATCTGCGGGGCTCACCGGCCCACTGAGCGCCGAGTCTCGTTGCGCGATTTCCGGTACGGGCAGTGGCGGGATTCCGTGGAACCACGGTTACGGCCGGATGAGCGTCTCGTCGACCAGGCTCGTGAAACTCTCCCACGAGTGATGCTCCACCCCGAAGGCGTAGCCCGTTTCGATGATCCGACGCCGGTCGTCGGGGGAGGTCATGAGGTGTTCGATCGCATCGACGAACCCGTCGGTGTCGTCCGGGCCGAGGGTGAGCAACCCGGTCTCGCCGTCCACGATAATGTCCGGCACACCGCCGACACCCGAGGCGATGACGGGCAGGCTGCTCAGCAGCGACTGCACGAGGACCAACGGAAGGCCCTCCGACTCCGACGTCAGCAGCAGCGCGTGATAGTCGCCGGTCGGCAGCGCACTGATGCCTCCGGAGTACGGACCGCGGTAGGTGACTCCCGCCTCGGCGAAGTCCTTCATCAGGTGGTCACCATGGCCGGAGAGGACACGTTGGCCCCACACGTCGATCTTCGCCGGAATGCCGCGCTCCCGGAGGCTGCGGGCTATGGCCACCACGGCATCCGGCCGCTTCTCCTTGTCGAGACGATGCGGCCAGAGGAGCCGGAACGGCTCAGCGGCGGTGAAGCTGTCGGTCGAATAGGCGCGGCTGTCGCGTCGCAGCTCGGGAATCTGCTCCATGGCCGGTTGGCGGTGGATCTGAACTCGAGGCGGCTCGATGGCGAGGATCTCGCTCAGCAGGCGCGCCGTCGTGGTGTTGTCGGTGATGACGCCGGTCAGATCGTCGAGATACTCGCGCTCGGAGTCGTTGGTGATCGGGTTGACCGGGTAGCCGGGGCCGATGTGGTCGAAGGCGAACAGGGTTGCGAAAACGTGTCGTCCATCGGAAATCTGCGTTCCATAGCGTTCCATAGCCCGAGTGAGGTGGAAGCCGTTGACAGAGACGAGCAGTTTGGGCTCGGAGAGAATGACGATCTGAGCAACGAGCCGAGCGTGTTGTTCGGGCCAGAATGCCGCGGCAATCGGTGAGAGCTGGACGAAATTGACCCCGGTGGGAATCAATTCCCTCTGCGTGTTGTCCGCTAGATCCGTCGCGAGGATCGAGGTCCGTCCGCCGAACTCCGGCGATGCCTCCAGCGCACGCGCGTAGTTGCGAGACACGAGGTCTGCTCCACCAATGCCGACCCACGGAACGACCACAATTGCTCCAGCATGATCGCGGAGGTCATCGAGGGCCTGCTCGAGTGCGTCGGCGTATCCGTCGTCTCGCGGCGCCCAAAGCTCCAGCGTTTCGTAATCGAATGCCGTCCATGAAATCGCCGGATCCAAGTGACTGGCCTCTTCGAAGGCTGTTTTCAAGTGTGCGGTCATCCGGTGGTGCGGCAGTCGCAGTGCGGTTCGATAGGCCCTCCGAACCCCCGTGTAGATCCGGGCACGCTCTTCTGGCGTGAGTCGCCGGGTCAGGCGACGCACCGTTGGGAGAGCCTTTCGGTACGCTGACTGGCCAAGCGAACGTGGTGAGAGCGATCGTCCCGAGGTCGGTGTCGGAGGCCGTACCGGCAGCGCGTTACGCAATGCTTCGAAGTCGAAGGCCGGCAGGATCGACTGCACGTGCCGGACATTGACGCCGCTGCGTGCCTTCACCCGGTAGAAGAACGTCGTCTCAGGTGCGACGTCATGGGCGATGCCTGCTGCGGCCGTGTCGATGTTCCAGATCCAGTCCTCGGGGCCATAGCCGTCGCCCGGTCGGAGCGAACGGAAGGGGATCTCGCGGTAGATCGTCGCCGGGGCCACAGAAGATGACGGCCACTGGTTGTTCCGCACCAGCGCTTTGTAGTCGACGTCGCCGTGGACGGTGGAACGGATCTCCCAGACGATGGAGCGTGCGCCGAAGCTGATGACGCGGTGAGGATGGATGATGGTGCGACCGTCGGATCCGCGCAGCATCCGGACCGAATCGCTGAGATAGTTGCTCGACACTAGGTCATCACCGTCGATGAACGCGACGTAGGTGCCGACGGATGCCTCCGCGCCGGCGTTGCGCGACGCCCCGGACTCGCCGAGGTCGACATCGAGGACGCGAACGGTGAACGACAGGTCCGAGCGGGCGGACCACCAATCCACCTCATGACGTGTCGGCGCATCGGGACGGTCTCGAACCAAGATGAGTTCGACGCTGTCGCCGTTGGCTTGCACCGCATCGATCGCTGCCGCGATGGACCGCACAGTGGGCCGGAGCAGTCGACCCTCCGAGTGTGTCGTGACGATGACGCTGAGCGCGATCGCACCCTCGGCTTGGGGTGTCGGTGGGGTGGAAGTCGGTACTGGCACTCACCAAGCGTAGCCGGGGGTAACTGGGCCGCCGAATCGAACGGGGCCGATGACTCGACTATCCTCGGCCTGTGTCCTCCGCCTTCGCCGGTTCGATCGGCCTCCTGCTTCAGTTCGCTCTGTTCGCGCTCGCGTATCTGCTGCTCGCGCGCTCGCGCGGCCATGCAAGGGCGCTGCTGTACGGGGCCGTCGTCGCCGTGTACGGCTATGCGCTGACCCTCGCCTTCGGGCTCTTGTTCGGAATCCCGTGGGCCGTCACCAACGCAGTACTCCTCCTCCTAGTCGGACTCTCGTTCCTCTCTCGCCGCGTTCGAAAGGGCGTCGCGAACGGATGGGGCGAATTCGCTGGAGCAGCACGCACCGGTTGGGGGGCGATTGTGATCGTCGGCCTGATCGCGGCCTTCCATGTCGCGATCGGGGTGGTCAAGCCCGAACTGTCGGTGGACGGCGAGCTCTACCACGGTCCCGTCCTGGCGCTGCTGGTGCAGTCGGGCAACCTGTGGGGCTGGAACGCGCTCAACGAGTACGTGTTCTACTCCGACCTCACCATGGTCGGCGGTGTGAACCTGGCATCCTTCACGGGCGAAGCGAGGTTCGACGACGCGCTGCAGATTCCTCACCTCGTGGTGTTGATGCTCGCGATCAACTTCGCGCTGAAGTCTCGGTTCCCGCGAGCCTGGATGCGCGTCGGGCTAGCCGCGCTCATCGTTTCGGCCCCGGTGATCTGGATGCAGCCTCGGATCCTCTACGTCGACCTCGCATATGGCACGGCCCTCGTCACCTGCATCTTCCTCGTCGTCTTGACGAAGCGGTTCGGCGCCGTCGATATCCTCGTGGCGGCGACGGCCGCAGCCGCGGTTCTGGCGACCAAGCCGACCGGCATCCTCACGAGTGTGCTGCTCATCGCCGCGCTCGCCGCAGTGGTGATCTGGCGCAGGATGGCTCAGGGCGCCCGCTTCTGGCGGACCTTCGGAATCGCGGCGCTCACGATCGGCGTGCCGTCTCTCGCCGCGCTCTCGTTCTACATCCGCAACTTCGTCTCGTTCAGCAATCCCGTGTATCCGGTGAAGGTCTCGATGGGACCGATCCAGTTCCCGGGCATCGTCGACCTGAGCGTCTTCACCTCGGGCGAGCGCGGCACCGGCCTCTTCGACATCCAACGCATCGGATCCTTCCTGGACGGGATGGCGTCAGGGGTTCTGCACGGCATGACGAAGCCCGACTACGATCCACGTGCCGGCGGATTCGGTCACGTGCCGGCCTTCGTGCTGGCGGTGGTCGCGGCGATCCTGCTTGCGCAGCTCGTTCTCTTCCTCGTGCGAAGGAGGCGGGGCTCAGCGGCACCCGCCCGAGGCCAGTGGCTCGCTCAGGCCGCGATCGCCGGATTGAGCGTGCTGATCCTCGTTATGCAACCGTCGACGTTCGATGCCCGGTATGTCATCGGACCGACGGTCGGACTGCTCGTCGCGATGCTGATGACCACCGTGATCACCACGCCTAGAATCGTCGACGTCCTGGCGGTTTCCCTCGCGATGCTCCTGGCGACCGGCCAGATCGTCTGGAACGAACGCAACGTGTATCCGGGTGTGAGTGCGCTCCTCCAGATGCGCTCGTTCGACAGCGGTTGGCAACCCGACACTCCTGGGAACCCGTGGGGCACCCCGGACTACCTCGCCTGGTTGCCTTCGAGCGACGAGGGTTGCGTCTCCATCGCGGTTCAGACCGCTGGAGGGCTCACGCCGGTCGGTCTCACTGAGCAATCCTTGCTGGCCACGTTGCCGTACAGCCTGTACGGTGATGCGCTCTGCAACACCGTGGTGCCGATCGAGTTCGACGAGAACGGCGGGGCGAGGGAGGGAGGCACGCAACGTTCAGCGCTTCCGACCGCAGATTTCGCCGTGCTCTACGAGAGCGACGCGGCTGCCTGGAGCGAGGTGCTCCCCGGCGGTGCCGACTGCTGGATCGAGGTCGGCGCGGTCGAGGCCTCGCCGAGCTATCCCGTCGCAGCGGTCGTGGTTCGCAACATCTGCGATTGAGAACGCGTGGCTGGACCGATGATCAGGCCGCGAGTCGACGGTAGATGCCGAGATACGCGTTCTCGGGCACGGGTGAGAGGTAGCGCTCTTCTAGCACGTCGCGCGCGCGCGCGACGTCGTACTCCGTGTCCAGTGCGAGCATGACGGCTCTGGCGAGGTCCGTACCGTCGGCGATCTCGGCGATCTCGCCGAAGCCGGTCGAACGCACGATGGTGCGAACCCCGGGCAGCGCCGAGGCGACCACGGGTGTTCCCGCGGACATCGCCTCGACCTGCACGATGCCGAAGGCCTCGAACGAGTTGGTCGACGGCAGCGCGAAGACGTCGAGCGAAGCGTAGAAGTCGGCGATGTCCTCTTCGGCGAGGAATCCGAGAGACCGCGCCCGTCCGTTGTCGATCAGGCGCTGGAGCCGTTGGCGGTCGTATCCGACCTGGTCGGCGAGGCCGTCCAACGGGCCGGCGAGCGTGAGCACGAGGTCGTCGGGCAACTGCTCGAGCGCATCCATCAGGACGTCGATCCCCTTCTCAGCAGTGGGCCGCCCGAGGAATCCGAGCTGGCGTCGACCTTCCAGAGCGAACCTCCGCGTCCCTCCGCGGCGATCGATGCTCGTCGCGGGGATCGCGATCGCTCCGCGTTCGCGGAAGAGGTCGCGCAGACGGGATTCGTCCGCATAGTCGGAGCTCGAGGTGCACGTGACGTTCGCCCGACGGATGAGGACGCGATGCGAAGCGTCGAGCGCCCGTGCGATGAGGGTGTCCAACGTGCTGCCGACCGGCGCATCGCACTGGTAGGTCACGATCGTGCGCCACCCGGGACCGAGCACCCATGAGAAGAACGCGGACTCCGGCAGCGGGAGATGGAAGTGCGCGATGCCCCGCAGCCTGCGGAGCTTCATCGAGGCCAAGAGGAGGGAGATCGAGAAGTTCCCGCGACCGAGGGAGAAAGTGCGACGGTAGGCGTGCACCTGCACGCCGTCCATCTCCTGATGCGTGGTCCCGCCCTCTTTCGCCACGCAATGCACATGCACCTCGTAGCCCGACCGGACCGCCGCGCCCGCGAGGTCGGCCGCCATGTTCGTGAGACCGCTCACGTGCGGCTTGTAGTACTGGAGGAAGACATCGATGCGTTCGGTCACGGACATGCGCCAATCGTTGGTCGGAGTTGCAGTGGTGTGTGCACGGAGCGGAGTTCGAGATTCGGACGGCGAAAGGCGATCGTTTCGAGAGCCGCCTGGAGCGCCCTCACCTCAACGCACGCTCGCGATCCGGCCGAAGAGCTCGGCGGTGACCGGCATCGATGCCACGACGAAGAGCAGAAGCACGACCGCCCCGATCACGAGGCTCGAGGGGTCGCGCAGCGCGAAGATCACCGGATCGTCGTGCATCTGTCCACGACCCGCCTTGATCCAGAGGTTTCCGATCCAGAGGAACAGAACCGGGATGACGAGCCAGAGTACGACCGGGGCCGGGTAGAGGCGGCTCACGGCATCGCTCTGGATGTAGATCGCCATGAGCACGGTCGAGGCCATCCCCGAGGCCACTCCGAGAGCGAGGATCGCGTGGACGTCGTCGCCGGAGTATCCGCGTCCGGGGAGCCGACGCGATGATCCGTTCGCCGAATGCAACTCGGCGTACCGCTTCACGAACGCGAGGGAGAGGAACAGGAACAGCGTGACGCCGGTGAACCAGAACGAGAGCGTGATCCCGGTGACGACCGCGCCGGCGACGATGCGGATCATGTAGAGCATGGCGAGCGTGACGACGTCGACCAGGGTGATGCGCTTCAACCAGAGACTGTACGAGAGCGTGAGCACCGCATAGCCGACGAGCACGAGTGCGAAGCCCAGGCCGATGACGAAGCCGAGCGTCAACGCGGCGACGGCCAGAACCAGGCTCCCCGCGAGGGCGTGGAGCGGATCGATCCATCCCGCGGCGACCGGCCGTGACTTCTTGCGTCGATGCACTCGGTCGAGGTTCACATCGAGGACGTCGTTGAGGAGGTAGACGGAGGACGCCATCAAGGTGAAGGCGATGAAGCCCGCGAGAGTCGCTGCCACGGCGAAGACATTGGTGAACTCGTGCGCCGCGATCAGCGGGAGGAAGAGCAACGTGTTCTTCAGGCTCTGATGGACTCGGAGCTCCCGTCCCCAGGCGCGCAAACGAGTAGGCCCCGGATCCGCGAGGACCTCGAGGTCGCGTCCCGCCCAACCTGGTGCAGCTGCGCTCCGGTCGGTGGTTGCGAGATACGAGGTGTGGGCGCGACGCCAGATCTCGACATCGGCCTGCGAATTCCCGACGTAGTCGAAGCCGCCCTCGCCGAATTCCGCCGTCAGCGCGGTCGCTTTCGCGTGGCTCGTGAGATTCGTGCTGCCGTCGCTCGCGAACACGGCGTCGATCGAGGGGAATCGCTCAGCGACGGACTCTGCGATCGCCGAGTCGGCGCCAGTGGCGAGAAAGACCTGGCCGCCGTCGCCTTTTCGCGCCTCCATGAGTGACAGAACCGCGGCGTTGGCCGGGAGGAGCGCAACCTCGACTCGTCCGGTCTGGGCGAGTCGCCGTTTCATCGCGGCCTTGCCGGAGGTCAGCAGGGCGACGACTGCCGCGGCGATGACCAACGGGTGCCGCAGGTTTGCCACGATCGACTCGTGGAGTGTGTCCCCTCGGAGCAGGGAGCCGTCGAGATCGACGACCAATGGCCGCGTCGGGTTCACTACGATTGATTCCTCTGACTCTTCGCATGCACGACGGAGCTCGAGCACGCCCTCCAGCATAGGCAACCGCGCGCGCGGGGGGCGCCCCGCGCAGGCCGTCGCGGCACGTAAACTGTTCGGGGCCGTGCCGGACGCGCCCGAGGGAGCGAGGATTAACGTGCCGAATTCGAACGGGCGCAATCGACGAGCAGCGCAGAAGCGCGTGCTGATCGCGGGGCGCGGCGTGGCGGGCCTCAGCCTTTCATCCGAGGTGGTCGCGGGCGGCGACGTCCTGGTCGGTTTCCTCGACGACGTCGTCCAGGCGTCCGATGTGCTCGGTACATTGGCCGACGTCGCCGCCGTCTGCGAGCGCGAAGACGTCGGTGTCGTCTACTTCGCCATTCCGTCCGCGCCAGGTGAGGTCGTGCGCGAGTTCGTCACCCAGGTCCACCGCAGCGGCGTCGAACTCGCGATCGTTCCTCGCACCTATCGGATCGTGTCGCGAGATCGAGTCTCCGTCTCGGATCTCACCGACGTCGACATCCTCGATCTCGTGGGGCGCGCACCCGTCAAGCACGACATGGTGCACGCGGGCGACACGATCCGCGGTCGTCGAGTGATGGTGACCGGTGCCGCAGGGTCCATCGGTTCGCGCATCGTCGCGCAGCTGAGCATGCTCGAACCCGAACTCATCGTCTGCGTCGATCGATCCGAGAGCGGGATGTTCCGACTCGGGAACTCCCTCCGGGACACATCGAACACGCGGCTCGAGATCGGCGACGTGCAGTCCGAGGAGCGGATGTCGCAGCTCATGGCCGGGTACCGGCCTGACTTCCTCTTCCACGTCGCCGCGTACAAGCATGTTCCGCTCATGCAGCACAACCCGATCGAGGCGTTCAACAACAACGTCTGGGGCACGTGGAACGTCTTCTCGAGGGCGGCCGAGCATGGCGTGGGCAACGTCGTCTACGTCTCGACCGATAAGGCCGTGAATCCGACCAACGTCATGGGCGCCACCAAGCGTCTCGGCGAACTCCTCCTTCGGGATCTCGCCGCCGTGTCGCCGTCGACGCGGTTCTCGGGGGTCCGGTTCGGCAACGTGCTCGAGAGCGAGGGGAGCGTCATGCAGACCTTCCGCCAGCAGCTGCAACAAGGGGTCAACCTGACGGTCACCGACCCTGAGATCACTCGATACTTCATGACGATCGACGAGGCGGCGCAGCTCGTCATCCAGACGGCGACTGCAGGCAGGCCCGGGGACCTCTTCGTGCTCGACATGGGCGAGCCGATTCGGGTGTTCGACCTCGCCCGTGGGCTCATCGACGCCGTGGATCCGAGTCTCGACGTCGACATCATCGGCCTCCGACCCGGCGAAAAGATGTACGAGGAGTTGTCGCACGCATCGAGCTCGGTCGACTCCACGACGCATCCGAAAATCTTCATCGTCAGCGATTCGTACGCGCGTGAGCCGGGCGAGACGAGCAGATGGGCAGCCGAGTTGCTCGACCGAACCCGTCGGTACGACCTCGCGCCCGACGAGTTGATCGAGGCCCTGCGTTCGTTCGGGTTCGACGCCCTCCAATGACCAGCACACGCGTGCTGGTCGTGGGCGGCGGCGGGCCGCTGGGGGCCGCGGTCACCGGCGACCTGCAATCGCGCCGCATCCCGGCCTTGATCACTCGCCGGATCGGCCCGGAGCCGCTCGACGTGTCGAACCATGCAGCGGTGACCGACGCGCTGGCGGCCGTTCGACCCGAATCGGTGATCTATCTCGCGAATCCCGGAGTGGAGACCATCCAAGAGGACGCGGTCGGATCGAGCGTCGATGACCTTCGCCATTTCGCGGCGCGAGCCGCGGAGTCCGATGTTGAGCGGATCATCTTCGCGTCGAGCGCAGCAGTCTACGGGACGTCGTGGACGCGACCCGTCTCCGAGGACGATCACGCCGACGGGCCCGGGCTGTACGCCGACCTCAAACGTCGGAGCGAGCACGTGCTCCGCGAGGTCGCCGAGACGACTCGGCTCACGGCGAGCGCCCTGCGCATCTTCAACATCTTCGGACCCGGCTTCTCCCGATCCCTGGTCAGCCGTCTCGCTTCGGGTGAGCCTCGCGCCGTCCTGCAGGTCTCGGATTCATTCGTCCGCGACTACGTTCACGCTGCCGACGTCGCCAGGGCGCTGGTCCTCGCATCCGAGCACTCGCACCCCGGATTCCGAGTCCTCAACATCGGGACTGGGATCGCGACCGACAACATCGAGCTCTCACGTCTCGCAGCGCCGGGCTCGTACTCCATCGCCGCCTCGCCGACGTCGCCGTCGTACTGCGTTGCGAACGTCGCTCGTGCTCGCGAAGCACTGCGATTCCAGCCGACGTGGAGCGTCGCGGAGTACCTCGCCGAGGCGGCGGCGCGGCGCGTCTGACCGTACGACGCGCGAGGAATCGCGCCACGCGCGAGTCCGGGTTCTCACGCTGACGGCGACTCGCGGCTTACGATGGGCCCGTGGCTAAACTCGGGGGGCGAGTGCGTCGGCGACGGTCGATCGCCGTTGCAGTGTTGTGCACGGCGCTGGTCGCGGCGCTATTGACCGTCATGGATGTCGGGACGCGACGATCGGAACCATCGACGGCGGCGAACCTCAGCCTGTTCGATCCGGGGAACATCATCGACGATTCGGTGTTCTTCGACGGCACCTCGATGTCGCCGCGCGACGTCCAGAATTTCCTCGAATCCAAGGTCGGCCCGTGCCGCGCCGGATACACCTGCTTGAAGGACTATCGCGAGGCGACGCGGAACATCGCGCCGGGCCCGCTGTGCAACGGATACGTCGCCGGGCCCTACGAGAGCGCCGCCGACATCATCTCGAAGGTCGGCAACAGTTGCGGCATCAGTCCGAAGGTCCTCCTCGTCACGCTGCAGAAGGAGCAGGGGCTCGTCACGGACACATGGCCCACCGCGTCTCAGTACCGCATCGCGATGGGGATGGGCTGCCCTGACACGGCCGCGTGCGATTCCGAGTACTTCGGGTTCTTCAACCAGGTGTACGGCGCGGCCGCTCAGTTCAAGCGGTATGCGAACCCCCCTGGTACGAGCAGGTACTTCACCTGGTACGAGCCCGGCCGTACGTGGAATGTCCGGTTCCACCCGAACGCGGCCTGCGGTTCGGCACCCGTGTACATCCGGAATCAGGCGACGGCGAACCTCTACTACTACACGCCGTACCAGCCGAACCGGGCTGCACTCGCGGCCGGCTACGGAACGGGCGACGGGTGTTCGGCCTACGGCAACCGGAACTTCTACCAGTACTTCGTCGACTGGTTCGGTTCTGTGCGCGGCTACTCCGTGGGAACACCGTTCCAGGATGTGTACAACTCGAGTCAGGGATCGCTCGGGTATCCGACGCGGCCGTACACGTGCGGCTTGATCCGTGGCGGTTGCTATCAGGTGTTCACCAACGGATGGATCGTCGACAGCGCGGGTACTCAGCCGCAGATCGTCGCCCTCGATTACCGCGGGGCATGGTGGGCGACCGGAAACGAGAACGGGTATCTCGGATATCCGACGAGCAACCGCGTCTGCGGCATCGCGAACGGCGGGTGCTATCAGACCTTCGAGGGCGGGTGGATCGTCCACAGCGCATCGACGCCCATCGTTCCCGTGACGAGTGCCGTCCGCGGTTCCTGGTGGTACTACGGCAACGAGAACGGATTCCTCGGGTATCCGCTGGCGTCTGGAGACTGCAGTACCGGGGCCGGCTGCGTGCAGGTCTTCCAAGGCGGCGCGGTCTCGACGAGTTCCGTCGGGGGTGTTCGCGCGGTCCGCGCCGAGGTCCTGGCGCTCTGGAACAGCTGGGGGCGTGAACGCGGCGTCATGGGCTTCCCGAGCGGAGACCCTCCGTTGACCGCTTCACCGAATTACACGCAGGCGTTCTCTGGGGGTGTCGTGCAGGTCAAGGGCGGTGTGGCCGCCCTCGTCTCGTCGATCGATCCGTGGGCGAACACCCGGGTGACCTCCCCTTGGTTGGGCGGGCAGGTCACCTCCCAACTCTGCGATCTGAAGGGCGGTGCGTGCCATCAGGAGTTCGCAGGCGGCTGGATGGTGAAGAGCCCGGCCGGCGTCTCCGCGCTTCCGCCGGCCGTCCTCACGGTGTGGTTCAACTGGGGTCGGGAATGGGGCATCCTCGGTTTCCCGACGAGTGGCCCGTCGGCAGCTCCGGAGACCGGGAACTACACGCAGAATTTCCAGGGCGGCGTCGTCACGGTCACCGGCGGAGTCGGAAAGCTCACGAGCACGGTCGACCCTTGGTTCAGCGCCGTCCTCGCGAGTCCGTGGCTGGGGCAGCAGACGACCTCGCAGGTCTGCGATCTCACGGGCGGTGCGTGTCGGCAGGAGTTCGCGGGCGGCTGGATGGTGCAGAGCCGCTCTGGGGCCTTTGCCGTTCCCGCCGCGGTCGTCGGCCTGTGGAACAACTGGGGTCGTGAGCGAGGCATCATCGGCTTCCCGACTGGTGCGCCATCGGCTGATCCGGCATCCGGAGCGTACACGCAGTCCTTCCAAGGGGGCGTGGTGACCGTCTCCGGCGGTGTCGCACGGCTCTCGAGCACGACAGATCCGTGGTTCGCACGTGTGCTCGCCAGCCCATGGCTCGGACCGCAGACCACCTCCCGGCTGTGCGACCTGAAGGGCGGGGCGTGCAGGCAGGTGTTCTCAGGCGGGTGGATGGTGCAGAGTCCCTCCGGCGCGTACGCCGTCCCGACGGCGGTGCTCAACCTCTGGTTCAACTACGGGCGGGAATGGGGCGACCTCGGCTTCCCGACCGGACCGCCGTCGGCGAATCCCGAGAGCGGCAATTACACCCAGTCCTTCCAAGGGGGCGTCGTGAAGGTCACCAACGGGGTCCCGAGCTTCTGAAGGGTCGACGGCGGTCATCGCCGTAGAGTGGACCCGCCATGAAAGCCCCGGAGACCACGTTGAACTCAGAGACCGCGCGAGATCGAAGCATCGATGTGCTCAAGGGCATCGGCATCGTCATCATCATCGCCGGTCACATCGATCCAGGACCGATCGGGGCCGCGTTCCCGTCCTACCTCTACACGTTCAACGTCGCGCTGTTCTTCTTCGTATCCGGGTACTTGTGGAAGCGCGGACGGCAGGGGCGCTTTATCCCGTTCCTGCTCAAGAAGTTCCGGCACATCTACATTCCGTATGTCGTCTTCTTCGTCATCTCGATCCTGTACGGCCACGTCTTCCTTCGGTACGTCGCCGGCGAGTACGTGATCCCGTTCGACGGCACCGACACGATGAAGGCGCTGCTCTTCTCGAGCGAATGGCTGAACTCGGTTCCGACCTTCAATTTCGCATTGTGGTTCCTGCCCATCTTCTTCATCGCCAACGTGGTCTTCTACTTCATCCAGCTCATCCGGAGCCGGATCGCGTACTGCATCGTGCTCGTCGCAGTCGGGCTGTCCGCGCTGCCCGTGCAAGACCTTTTGTCGGGTCGTCCGCCGTTGGCGATCAATGTACTCCCGGTGGCATTGTTCATGATGGGAGCCGGCCACATCTGGAGCAATTGGTTCGACAAGGCGACGTTGCGGCTGTGGGCCGTCGCGGCAATCGGCGTGTTCAGCCTCTGGGTCACCATGGTGCATCCGGGCAACATCGCCGCGATCGGAACATTGTGGTTCTATCCGTCCGCGATCGCGAGCGTGCTGATCTACCAACGGCTCGCCATCGACCTGAAGTCGAGCGTCATCCTGCGATTCCTCGGGCAGAACAGCCTCATGATCTTCGGGCTTCATGGACTTGTTGCGAATTCGTACCGCCTGACCGGAATCGACGACTTCGTCTCGCAGTATTGGCAGGGCCTTGCGCTCTGGCTGGTCAACCTGCTCTACGTGGTGCTCGTGATGAGTGTCATCGTGGTCGCGTATCGCCGGCTGCAGACGATCGCGCGAGGGTTGCGGAACACCGACCGTTCGACGGGACCTGATCGCGAGGTACGAGACCCGACGGCGACGGCGCCGGGCTGAGTTCAGCCGGGAGACCGAGCCCGTGCGGATGCGGCGAAACTCCCTCAGCCGACGGTTGCCCGCCCGAAGATGCCGTGCTCGGTCGCCGCATCGAGCGCGGCTCGCCAATCGCGAATCGGGTTCAGTCCGGCGGTCCGCCACGCGTCATGACCGAGCACCGAGTACGCAGGACGTGGTGCCGGGCGGACGAATGCGGAGCTGTCCGTCGCGACGATGCGTTCGGGGTCGAGGCCCATGTTCTCGAGCACCGCGCGCGCGAACCCGAACCAGGTGGTTTCGCCTGAGCTCGTGCCATGGTAAATTCCGGCCGGCGCACCGGCGTCGAGCAACTGCACGACGGCATCGGCGAGATCGGCCGTCCAGGTCGGCTGACCGCGTTGATCGTCGACGACCGACCAGGTCTCCCGAACAGCCGCCAACTCGAGCATCGTCGAGGCGAAGTTCTTGCCGTTGGCGCCGTACAACCAGGCGGTGCGAACGATATACGACGACTCGGGCAGTTCCTGAAGGACGAATTCCTCACCCGCGGCCTTCGTGCGACCGTACGCGGAGACGGCGCCGCGCGGGGCCGATTCGGCGTACGGCGTGACCGCACGTCCGTCGAAGACGTAGTCGGTGGAGACCTGCACCATTCGAACGCCGTTCATGGCGCTCGCACGCGCAAGGTTCCTCGCCCCGATCGCATTCACGGCGAAGGCCGCGGCCTCGTCCGTCTCTGCATCGTCGACGGCCGTGTAGGCGGCGGCGTTGATGACCACGTCGTGGGCGGCGACGGCCTCGGAGACCGCGGTCGAGTCCGTCAGGTCGAGTTCCGATCGTGCCGGTGCGCTGACGTTCCTGCCCGCGAGGGCGGTTCGCAGATCGTACCCCAGCATCCCGTTCGCTCCGGTGATGAGGTATCGGGACTCGCTCACTGGCCCTGCGCTTGGTACCGCGCCTCGGTCGCCGCCTTCTGAGGTGCCCACCATGACGGGTTGTCGCGGTACCAGCCGATCGTCGCTCGAAGCCCTGCGGCGAAGTCCGCGAAACGCGGCTCCCATCCGAGCTCGCTCCGCAGCTTTGCCGAATCGATGGCGTATCGGAGGTCGTGGCCGGGGCGGTCGGTGACGAGATCGTACGCATCCGAAGCCTGACCCAGCTCGGCCAGGATGAGTTCGACGACCTCCTTGTTGGACTTCTCGCCGTCGGCGCCGATCAGATAGGTCTCTCCAATCGCGCCGTTCTCGAGGATCGCCAGGACGGCCGCCGAGTGATCGTCGGCGTGGATCCAGTCGCGCACGTTCTCTCCGGCGCCGTAGAGCTTCGGGCGGACACCGCCGAGGACGTTCGTGATCTGACGCGGGATGAACTTCTCGACATGCTGGAACGGGCCGTAGTTGTTCGAGCAGTTCGACAGCGTGGCCTGTACGCCGAACGACCGGACCCAGGCACGAACGAGCAGATCGCTGCCCGCCTTCGTGGAGGAGTACGGACTCGACGGGTTGTACGGAGTGTCTTCCGTGAAGCGCGATGGGTCGTCGAGTTCGAGGTCGCCGTACACCTCGTCGGTGGAGATGTGGTGGAACCGCCTTCCGTGTCGGCGAGCTGCTTCGAGGAGCGTGTAGGTGCCGATGATGTTCGTTTCGAGGAACGGTCGCGGATCGTCAAGCGAGTTGTCGTTGTGACTCTCGGCTGCGTAGTGCACGACCGCGTCGTGGTCCGCGAAGAGCCGATCCACGAGGTCCGCGTCGAGGATGTCCCCTCTGACGAAATGGAACCGATCAGCAGGGAGCCCGTCGAGCGAGGCCAGATTGCCCGCATAGGTGAGCTTGTCGAGCACGGTGATCTCGTGATCGGTGTGCTCGAGCGTGTGGTGCACGAAGTTCGAGCCTATGAATCCGGCGCCGCCGGTGACGAGTAGCTTCATAGAGGGATCCGTTCTTTGGGGGACCCCGAAATTCTATCCGGCGCCTCACGATAGGATGGCGGGCGTGAAGATCCGTGAGCTCGGCGTGTCCGGGAGTTTCGAAATCACCCCGACGCAGTTCGGTGATGATCGCGGTCTGTTCGCAGAGTGGTACCGCTTCGACGTGCTCGAGCAGGCCGTCGGCACAGCGCTCGATCTCCGGCAGGCGAACCTCTCGGTGTCGAAGCGGGGTGTGCTCCGCGGCATCCATTTCGCCGATGTGCCACCGGGTCAGGCGAAGTACGTCACCGCCGTGCGCGGCGCCGTGATCGATTACGTCGTCGATCTCCGGGTCGGCTCTCCGACGTTCGGCCAATGGGACTCCGTACTCCTCGACGACGTGGACCGTCGTGCCGTCTATCTCAGTGAAGGGCTCGGGCACGCCTTCCTCTCGCTCGCCGACGACACCGTCGTGACGTATCTGGTGTCCGACGTCTATCGCCCCGACCGGGAGCACGGCGTGAACGCGCTGGACCCCGAGATCGGTCTCGAACTCCCGATCGACCTCGACGAGATCTCGCTGTCGCCGAAGGACGAAGAGGCGCCGAGCCTGGCAGAGGCGATTCGGACCGGGATCCTCCCGACCTGGGTCGGTACCGATGATGATGCGTCGCGAGCCACGGAACGGCAGGACGGCCGATGAAGGGCATCATTCTCGCAGGAGGCTCCGGAACCCGCCTCTGGCCGATCACGAAGGGCATCTCGAAGCAGTTGATGCCGATCTTCGATAAGCCGATGATCTACTACCCCTTGTCGACGCTCATGATGGCCGGAACTCGCGACATCCTGATCATCACCACCCCTGAGTACGAGGACCGATTCCGGGCGTTGTTCGGCGATGGGAGCCACCTCGGAATTCGGCTGGAGTACGCGGTGCAGCCGTCGCCCGACGGGCTCGCCCAGGCGTTCGTCATCGGCGAGGACTTCATCGGCGACGAATCCGTCGCGCTCGTCCTGGGAGACAACATCTTCCATGGCGCAGGGCTCGGTCGTTCGCTTCGCTCAAACGCCGAGATCACCGGTGCGCGGATCTTCGCATACCACGTGGCCAGCCCGGAGGCCTACGGCGTCGTCGAGTTCGACGGCGATGGAACGGTGCTCTCGATCGAAGAGAAGCCCGAACGTCCGAAGAGCAACTATGCCGTCCCCGGGCTCTACTTCTACGACAATGACGTCGTGGCAATCGCGAAGTCGATCGAGCCGAGTGCGCGTGGCGAGCTGGAGATCTCGACGGTCAATGCGCGATATCTCGCCGAGGGCAGACTGAGCGTGCAAGTGCTCGATCGCGGCACGGCATGGCTCGACACCGGCACGTTCGAGTCGATGATGCAGGCTAGCGACTACGTCAGGGTGATCGAGGAACGGCAAGGGTTCAAGATCGGCTGCATCGAAGAGATCGCCTGGCGAGCCGGGTGGATCGACGACGACCAGCTCGCCAGCATTGCCCAGCCGCTGGTGAAGAGCGGATACGGCGACTACCTGATGCGGTTGCTCGCGGACCGCTGATTGCTCGCCTGCACGCTCCGCATCACGTCGTCGAGCGTCGCACGCATACCGACGATGAGCGGCGTGAGGTCGCGTGCGTCGAGGTCGGACCAGACGGTCGAACGGATCCTGAGGTCGTGCGCCTGCAGCGCCGCGGCCGCGGAGGTGCCGAGCAGCACTGTCGGTGGGCGCTTGAGGATGACGCGGAGCTGGCCGATCAGCTCGGCGATCGTTACGGATCGTCCGGATGCGAGGTTCTTGATCGTGAACGACGCAGGCTCCTCGAACGAACGCGCGACGACGTCGAGCACCATCTCGGCGCCATCCGTGACGAACAGGTAGTCGCGCATCGTGTCGAGCGACACGTAGATCGACACGACCGCGGGGGAGACCTGTGCGCGCGCCAGGTGGGAGATGAGTCCCTGCATCTTCTCGAGACTCTGGCCTGGCCCGTACAGATTCGCGATGCGTCCGGCCACCGATCGGACTCCACTGCGCGCGGTGAACGCGGCGAGTGCGCGTTCCGCCTCGAGTTTGAAGCGTCCGTAGGGCGAGATCGGGGCCACCGGACTGGACTCATCGAATGGCGGCTGGCTCGAACCCGAGTAGATCCCGCCGGCCGAGGAAGCATAGAACACGGCCCCATCGGATGCATCGTCCGATTCCTGCTCGACGATCTCGAGGAATCGCCCGAACTGATCGAGTTCGCGATCGAGCTCGCATTGCGGCGTCGAGGTGACCGCTGCGCCGGCGACCCAGAGGATCGCCCACTGCTCGTCGGCGCCACGTTCGTCGACGAGCCGTCGAACGCCGAGCCGGGCAGCATCGTCGAACGCGCTCGATTCCTGCCAGGGGAGCGAGGCGATCGGGACGCGTCGCACATCCGGACGTCGTTCGGCGGCGTTCACGACCGCGCGGCCGAGGAGTCCGCCCGCACCGATCACCCAGACCGCGGTCATGGGGCGTCGGACGGCGCCCGGTACGGTGCGCGACCGAGGGGGCCGTCAGCGGGATCGCTCAAGATCAGGTACGACGGACGTCCCATGGCCATGTTGACGCTGACGCCGATGTACTCGGCAACGACCCCGAGGGAGAAGAGAATCGCACCCGAACTCAGGAGGATGAGGATCACGGTCGACGCCCACCCCTCGATCGCGATGTCGCCGACGAGCCGCTGGATCAGGACGACGATCGCGAACACCACACCGAGGAGCGCCACGATGATGCCGAGCAGACCGACCGCGCGGAGCCCGCGCGTGCCGCTGGTGAGCACCATCCGAGCGAAATGGGCGAACAGCCTCCGCCCGGAGTACCCGGACCGTCGATCGCCTTCGTCACGCAAGAGCACCGGCGAGGTCACGACACGGCCGGCGACCCATCCCAGCGCGACATCCAGGTAGACGCCCGAGCCGGCGAACGCCGCAACACTGCGCCCGACGTTGCCTAGGACGAGCCGGAAGCTCTGGTAGTCGGTCGCGCCCACGGTGCCGGTGAGTCGTTCGAGGGTCCGCTTCGCGAGTCGGGACGCGTTGTTCCTGAGCGCTCCGTGCGGTGCGCTGTTGGTCGGCTTCGCATAGACGACGGCGGCGCGCTCCCGCATCGCGGTGTCGAGGAGTCCGCTGATGTCCGACGGATCATGCTGGCCGTCCTCGTCGAGCGTGACGATCCAGTCCGAACCGGCGGACGCCATCCCAGCGAGCGTCGCGGCGTGTTGCCCGAAGTTCCGGCTCAGCCACACGCCCCTGACGTTCGAGTACTCCGACTCGAGGCGACGGATGACCTGGTCCGAGGCATCAGGACCGTTGTCGTTGACGAGGAGCACCTCGCTCACGACGAAGGGATAGCCGTCGGCCGTGAGATGTTGCGTGGTCAGCGGGACGATCTCGGCGAGCAGCGCGGTGAGGGTTCGCTCGCCCTGATACACGGGGATCACGACTGAGATCGTGTGCACTTCAAGAGAGGACACGCCTGAATCGGGGCTCACGGAACGGGAATCTACCATAACGCGGTCGGAGTGCTGTGCTTCGGTCATGACGCGTCCGCCCGGGCGTCCGCGGACGGGTTGGACATCCGTCGTCCGAGATACGCGTACGCGAGTTGGCGGGTTCGCGCCATCATCCGCGCCCGCACGTCGCCAATACGCTGGTCGTTGCGGCTGATCACGTCGGAGTGCTCGTCGGCCAACCACGCGTTGTAGTCGATCGTCTGCTGGGCTTGTTCCCGGACCAGGCGGACACTCCATTGGCTGGATGACACCCGGAATGCCGCCAGCGACGCGTCCACGGCGACGAAATCGCCGTCGAGGAGCACCCTCGAGTAGGTCGCCTGATCGATGAGATAGGGGAATCTGGAATCCCACCAGCCAACCCGTTCCAGTGTCTCGCGTCGCATCAGGACGCATCCGGGCTCTCCGAAGATGTTCGTGCCACGACGGACGGAACGGCGGATGGCCTCGGCGCCGCCCACGCGTCCGCGGAGCCCGGCGAGACCACGGCCCCGAACGAAGCGGCGGCCGGACGCATCGATGAGGTCGCGAGTCGAGGCCGCGAGGACCGCTCCGGGATGGGACTCGAGGGCGTCGACCTGCCGCTCGACCGACTCGGGCGCGATGAGGTCGTCACCGCAGACGAGTTTCAGATACGTCCCGGTTGCGGCGAGGCTCACCCGGTTCCAGTTCCTCAGGGCGCCGCCGCCTGCCTCGGTGCGGAGCAACGTCACGCGGGGATCGTCGGCATATCGTTCCATCACCTGCCAGGTCTGGTCGGTCGACGAGTGATCGGCGACGATCACCTCGAGCGACCGATACGTCTGCGCGAAGACGGAATCGAGTGTTTCGGCGAGGTAGTCGGCATTGTTGTACGCCGGAACGACGATCGAGACCAGAGGGGGCATGCTCCCATTGTTCCGTATCGTCGGCTGAGCATGAGCCCGGCATCGAGGCCATGGCTGCGTGGGGGATAATTCTCGAATGCGCAGCAGGGTGTACTGGGCGGTCGCCACCGTCGTCATAGCGATGCTCGGTGCTTCGGTACCGATCATGTTCAACTCGGAGTTCTACTTCGTCGACGATACGCAGTCTGGTGCGCTCGGGCAGTGGTGGGAGATCGGCAATCGCGTCCTCGCGGGCGACTGGTCGATCATCAACCCGACCGTGTGGCAGTCCGGGCACTACCTCGCCGAGGGAGCTTGGGGCGTCTTCAGCCCGATGCTCTGGCTGATCGGTCTCGCCATGCACGCGGCGACCGATGCGGTCGTGTACATCACGATCGTGAAGCTGTGCTTCTTCGGGATCGCGGCGTTCGGAGTATGGCTGCTGGCACGCACGTTCGGAGCGAGCCCCGCCTGGGCGGCGGCGATCGGTGTCGGGGCCTCCCTGAGCGGCTTCACCCTGTACATCGACGCGGCTTCCTGGGCGAACGGGTTCATGGCGTGGTCGCTGTGGGCGCTCTCCTGGGCGCTCGTTCGTCGCTCGGTGTTCGAGGCGCGCTCCCCGCTGCTCGCCGCAGCCGCCTGCATCAGCTTGATCGGCGTCGGATACGTCCACGCCACACTGATGCTCGCCGCGGCGATCGTCGCCACCATCATCGAGTCCCTCGCGAGGCGCAATCGTCCGGAGATCGTCCGCTCGCTCCTCGCCGCAGTCGTTGCCGGCTCGTTCGCGGTCATCGTCCACCTGCCCAGTCTGCTCATCGCGCCGAACACCGGTCGGTCGATCGGCGTGGCGAACACCGGGCTCCTGACGGTCAACCTCAGCGGTCTGGCGGCATCCGCTGTGCCGGTCGGTGGTCCGCAGATGGGCTTCTTCGGCACGAACTTCCCGAACGCGCCGCTGCTGTACATCGCCTGGTTCCTCCCGGTCCTCGCCTTCCTCGAATGGCGTCGATTGGTCGGCCTGCTCCGGCAGCGGCTGAGCCTCCTGCTCGTGCTCGGCGTCGCGCTGGTACTTGTGCTCCTGCCGAGTGACTTCGGGCCGCTGCGCTTCCCGGTTCGGCTGATGCCGTATGTCACCGTGACGGCGCTGGTCGTGGTCGGTGTCGGGTTGACGCTGGCCGCGCGCAAGCCGCTCTCGCGGGGTCGGCTGGGCGTCGCCGTCGCCGTCTGGGTCGGTTCGGTCTACTTCGCCTTCACCACCTCTCCAGACCATTGGAAGTGGCTGGTGCTGGTTTCGGTGATCGCGTTGATCGGAATCTTCGCCGTGTATTGGACCTGCGGAGGTGTCCGTCTCGTCAGGGGCCGAAACGCGGCGGCTGCGGGTCCGCGTCCCGCACTCGGAGCCGTGATCGTGATCGGAATCGGACTCGTCATGCTCGTTCCGCAGCACATCGTGGCTCCCACTTCGCCGCTCAGGGACTACGGCAATCCCGCCGAGATCGCGGCATACCACGAGCAGTTCTCGTCCGCGCAGGGCGACGTCCTCGTCTTGGGCGCGGTGGATGACGGATTGGACCGACCCGAGTACTGGTCCGAGACGCTGACCGGCAACATGTTCTATCTCAACCACGCTTCGGTTCAGAACGCGTACTCGGCCGTGTACTACCCGCCGTACCAGGCGCGCGTCTGCATGCTCTACAACGGCGGGACCTGCGCCGAGGCCTACGATCGCGTGTTCGAGATCGAACCCGAGACCGGGCGCCCGTTCGTCGACCTGTTCGGTGTCAGCACGGTGCAGTCGATCAAGTCGACCATCCCGGAGGCCTCGTGGTCGAACGTGCCGGACGGCTGGCACGTCACCGAGGACACCGCGTTGACGCGCACGATCGTGCGCGACGTGCCGATCTCAGGCGCCGGCGGCGTGGCCTGGACTTCGGACGGGACCGAGGTCACGGTGCTCGCGGAAGATGCCATGGGAGTCACGTTGCGAGTGGACGCCGTGCCTGACGGCGGCGGCACCGTTGCACTGTCGCGACTTCCGTGGCCCGGGTACACGGCAGATGGTGGAACGGTGATCGACGACGGCCCGACGGGAGGCCTCCTCCTCGACGTCGGTCTCGATTCCTCGGCCGAGGGGCGAACGGTCGTCATCTCCTACTGGAGCCCGGGTTGGATGATGCAGCTTATCGCCGGGATCGCGATCCTCCTCGTTCTCGGCGGATGGGTCGTCGTCAGGCGAATCCGCGGTCGAGGGCGCTGGAGCACCTGGCGATCCGAGCTTCGAACGGTCTCCGAGCGGGCGGATCAGCAGACAACGAGCTCCCCTTCGGCAAGCTAGAATCGATCTTCGGCTGCTCAGGTTCGACGATTCGATGTGAGCTGCCTGGAAATGGAGTAGGTGTACATGACGGAATACGATCTGGTCGTCGTTGGCTCAGGGTTCTTCGGCCTCACCATTGCAGAGCGCATGGCGGAAGAGCTCGGCAAGCGAGTGCTGGTCATCGATCGCCGCGACCACATCGGTGGCAACGCATACAGCGAAGCCGACCCCGAGACCGGCATCGAGGTGCATCGGTACGGGGCGCATCTCTTCCACACGTCGAACCCCGGGGTCTGGGAGTATGTCAACCGGTTCACGACCTTCACCGACTACGTTCATCGCGTCTACACCAACCACCGCGACGAGGTGTACCCGCTGCCATTCAACCTGGGTACAGTCAACCAGTTCTTCCGGTCCGCTCACGGACCTGACGCCGCACGTGCCTTGATTGCCGAGCAGGCTTCCGAACTCGCCTCGGGCGCGGTCAGCAACCTCGAAGAGAAGGCGATCTCGCTCATCGGGCGGCCGCTCTACGAGGCCTTCATCCGCGACTACACGGCCAAGCAGTGGCAGACCGATCCGACAGAGCTTCCCGCTGAGGTGATCAGTCGTCTCCCCGTCAGGTACACCTACGACAACCGATACTTCAACGATACGTGGGAGGGTCTGCCGACGGAGGGCTACACCGCGTGGATCGAACGCATGGCCGAGCACCCCCTGATCGAGGTGCGGCTGTCGACCGACTTCTTCGACGAATCTCAGCCGATCAACAAGGCCGAGCTTGTCGGACAGGTTCCGGTCGTCTATACCGGTCCGATAGATCGTTACTTCGGTTACTCCAACGGTGAACTCGGATGGCGCACGCTCGACTTCGAACGTGAAGTCCTCCCTGTCGGAGACTTCCAGGGAACCCCGGTCATGAACTACGCCGATCGCGAGGTTCCGTACACGCGCATCCACGAGTTCCGGCACTTCCACCCGGAGCGGGAGTACCCCGCCGACAGGACCATCATCATGCGCGAGTTCTCGCGTTTCGCGGAACGCGGTGATGAACCGTACTACCCGGTGAACACGCCCGATGATCGCGCAATGCTCGTGGCGTATCGCGAGCTCGCAAAGCAGGAGGAGTCGGTGTATTTCGGCGGACGACTCGGCACGTACCAGTACCTCGACATGCACATGGCGATCGGTTCCGCCCTCTCGATGTACGAGAACAAGCTGAAGCCGGCGTTCGCGTGAACGACCGTGCAAGTGCCGGCACGCCGCCGGACATCATCCAACGCGTCATCTTCCCGGAGCACGGCGATCCTCAGTCGCTCCCGCTCTATCTGGATCCCGAGGTCTGGACCTTCGAACGAGGAGCGGACGACGCGGCACTGCAACTCGCGCGAGCCAGGGGATTCTCGCCCGACGACCAGACGCGATATGCACTGCGTTTGACGAACAACAACGGTCTCTCGTGGCTCACCGGACGCCGCTCGCTCCAGCTGCCCGCGGCCTCGACCGTTTCGTTCGCGAGCTACTTCAATGCCTTCCCCGCGAGCTATTGGGCGGCTTGGACCTCGCTGCTCTCGGTGAAGTTGCAAGTACGCACCTCGGGCACCGGCAACATCATCGTCTTCCGTTCGAACGCGCGCGGCGTCGTGCAACGGGTCGACGGCATCGAGGTCTCGGGCGAGGAGACGAGCGAATTCGAACTTCCGCTGGAGTCCTACCTCGACGGCGGATGGCTCTGGTTCGACTTGATCGCAGGCGACAGCGCCTTCGAGCTCGTCCAGGCCGATTGGCTGGCTCCGGATGGCGCCACCCCGCGGAGCAGCGGCAAGGCGACGGTCTCCATCACGACGCTCAACCGCGGCGACTACTGCACGAAGCTGCTTCGCGAAATGGGCGAGGACGCCGACGCGCGCGCCGTGCTGGACCGAGTCCTCGTCGTGGATCAGGGCTCGCAGCCCATCCGCGAGAACGCCGGATTCCCGGCTGCCGTGGAGAGCCTCGACGGTCGGCTCCGACTTATCGAGCAACGCAATCTCGGAGGTTCCGGTGGCTTCTCCCGGGGAATGCACGAGACGATCGAGGCGAACGAGTCCGAGTACATCATCCTGCTCGACGACGATGTCGAGATCGAGCCGGAGAGCCTGCGGCGCGCGGTGACCTTCGCGAACTGGTGTCGCACACCGACGATCGTCGGCGGCCACATGCTCGACATGTACGACAAGTCCAAGCTGCACGCGTACGCGGAGGGCATCAAGTGGAAGCCCTTCATGTGGGGTCCGTTCACGCCCGCGCGGCACGACTTCGGCGACTCGAACCTGCGTCAGACGCCGTGGCTGCACCGACGGTACGACGTCGACTACAACGGCTGGTGGATGTCCCTCATCCCCGTGGACACACTGCGCGAGATCGGCCTCTCGCTCCCCGTGTTCATCAAGTGGGATGACGCGGAGTATGCGCTGCGAGCGCGGGAGCACGGCTATCCCACTGTGAGCCTCCCAGGCGCAGCGGTCTGGCACGTCTCGTGGGTCGACAAAGACGATTCGCACGACTGGCAAGCGTTCTTCCACGCACGGAATCGACTCGTCGCCGCGCTCCTGCATTCCCCCGAGAAGCGCGGGGGACTGCTCTGGCGCGCGAATCTGGCCGGCGATGTCAAGAACCTCCTGACGATGGATTACTACACGGTCGCCATGCGGCACGCGGCCATTCACAATGTGCTCGAGGGGCCCGAGCAGTTGCACGTCGACATGCTCGATCGGCTGCCCAGGCTCCGTGAACTGGCGAAGGAATTCACTGAGTCCGCAACGCTGGTCCGCGCGACTGACGTCGCGCACTTCCCAGCGCGCGAGGTCGAGTCGGTGATCAGCGGCCAGATCGACGTGGGGCCGCGGGGGGCAGGGCTCGGGCTGTGGCTCTCGCAGCGATTCCTGAAGCACGCCTTCTCGAAGCCGCGGGCGGCGGCGACTGCACGACCCCAGGCACACCTGCCGTTCCAGGACGCCCGATGGTTCGAGGTCCCGATGCACGACAGCGTGCTCATTTCGAACGCCGAGGGCTCGGGTGCGCGTTGGCATCTCCGCAATCCGAAGTTGTTCCGCACCATGCTCCGTGACTCCGTACGGTTGAACCTTCGCTATCGCAGGAACTGGTCCGCGTTGAGCGATCGCTATCGGGCGGCGCTTCCGCAGATCACTTCCCAGGCAGAGTGGTCGAAGGCGTTCGCCGACGAGGAATGACCAGACTGCCGGGCATGATCGGCGGAAGAATGATCGGATGTCGCTGAAGCATCGGCTCGTCGACGACCAAGAGGAATGGTGCCGACAGTGACCAGCACAGGATTCATCGCGCGCGGGCAGACCGCGGGTCGCCGCGTGTCGACCTGGATGATCGTGAACGATCGCTGGGCGACGGTGCTGATGCTCGCGGTGTTCGCCGTATTCATCTTGAGCGGCATGACAACCTCGTCGATTGGCATCGCCCATCTCGCGCAGGATCCGTCCGCTCCGCTCGCCGTCCAGTTGGGCAGCCCGCAATGGATCCGTTCGGATGAGTACAACGTCGGTACCCCGATCGCGCTCTCCATCATGGAGACGGGCGGCACGCCGACACTGACTCCGTTGTCGACTCCCGCCGATCTGGCGCACCGATTCTCCTCGGGCGGCTTCTTCGAGACCGTGGTGTTCTATCCGGGCACGCTCCTCGCAGTCGCGGGGTTCCTCCCGCACCAGATGGTGTTTTCGCTCTACTGGTGGCTTCCCATGATCCTGCTGTTCATCGGGATGCCGATCTTCATCGAGCGCGTCGGCGGGAGCCGCCGGATGGGCTGGCTCGCCGCGCTGCTCATCGCATTGTCGCCCGCTGTGGCATGGTGGTCGCTCGGCCCGCTGAACACGGTTGGGTACACCGTCGCCGGATGCGCCGCATTGAGCGCCGCCTTCACGAGATTCGTCTCAGGCAGAACGGTGACCGGCGTACTCCTGGCCGTGCTCTCGGGGTTGCTCCTGACGGCGATTCCGACGGTCTACGCGCCGTGGTCGATCGTCATCGGCGTGCCGATGCTCCTCGCGACGCTCGCGGCGATCGTCATCGCTGATGCGACGTGGCGTTCGCGGATCATCCCGGTGGTGATCTCGGGAACCGTCGCGCTGATATTCGTCGTGGGAACGTTCATGGAGAACTCCGCGAGCGCCCAGGCACTGTTGGGCACCGTCTATCCGGGGCAGCGTCGGTCCGGAGCCACTGCGCAACCCTTCGAGATCCTCTTCGGAGCTCCCGGGCTGGGCACGATGGACTCGTCGTCGACGATCGTCTCGAATGCGAGCGAAGTGTCGACCGCATTCACGATCACCGCGGTGTGGGCGTTCCTCCTCGTCATCGGCTACCGACGGTTCGGCAGCTGGCGTTCGAACATCCCTCTGCTCATCCTGTCTGCGGCGTTGGCGCTGTGGCTGTTCTGGTCGACCGTGAACCTCGGCGCGGTCGGCGAGATGATCCCCCTGCTCAATCTGGTCCCGCCGTATCGAACGGGTCAGGTGGTCGGCATTCTCGGGGCGATCGTGGTGTCGATCGTGCTTGCGCGGGGGCCGGCCCGTGGAGACAAATGGGTCGCCCTGCTCGCTGCGCTTCTCAGCGGAGCGATCACCCTGTTCGCGGTGTCCCTGCTGCAGACGAACGTGATTCCGTCGATGCCGACGCTGAACGTGCTGCTGTCCGGCTGCGGAGTCGCGGCCGGCGTGTACGTCGTGTCCGCATATCCACGCAAGGTCTGGCCGATTGTGGTCGTCGCGGTCCTGGCGCTGGCGACGGTCGTGCGCTCTCAACCCGTGCTCTTCGGACTCGCCGACCTCACCGAGTCCGACACCGCTCGTCTGCTCCAGGAATACGGGGCCACGGCACGGGCCGATGGAACGCTCTGGGCATCCGATTCGACGGCGTTCGACTCCGTCGCCTTGGCGAACGGCGTGCCATCGCTCTCCGGTTTCCAGCGCACGGGTCCTGATGTCGAAGAGTGGGAACGACTCGACCCCGATCACGAGTTCGAAGATGCGTGGAATCGGGCCGGAGGCTACGTTCCCTTCATCTTCACCCCGGGTGAGGAAATCAAGATCGAGACGAACGGCTTCGACGTGACCTACGTGTCAGTCGACCCGTGCGACCTGGCCGAGCGCTTCGCGGAGCTCGGTCACATCGCCTCGACGACGGAACTCGACGGGGCGTGCCTGGTCGAAGCCGGCACGGCGCAGTGGTCCGGCGTCGAGATGCACCTCTATGAGGTGGCGCGCGACTGACCGCATTCCGGCGGCTGACGTCGATCAGCGGCCGACGTCAGCAGGGCGGGAGCGACGCACCGGGCACCACCGTGCTCGACCGCGAAGGGCGAGCGGTCGGAGCGTCGTGTCGGCTCGCACCTGCCGAGGCGACATACGGGAGCTCCGGATATCAGGAACGGCCGGCCTGGAGCGCCTGGATCTCGGGAAGCGTTTCGAGCAGCGCCACGACGCCGTCGACGTCGAGTCGTTCGGTGTTGTGCGAGGTATACGCCTCATCGGGGGCGTTCTCGCCCTCGCCCGCCTCGAAGTACGGTGTGTAGTCAAGTGAGCGCGTATCGAGCGGCACCCGGAAGTATCCGCCGCGGTCCTCGGCATTCGCACGCTCTTCAGAGCTGAGGAGCGATTCGTACAGCTTCTCACCGTGTCGCACGCCGATCACGTTGACCTCGTGATCCGAGACTCCCGCGACCCGGGCGACCCCCGAGAGGAGCGCCCCGACCGTCGAAGCCGGTGCCTTTCTGACGAACAGGTCACCGGTGGTGGCTTCGCTGAAGGCGTACTTGACGAGGTCGACGGACTCCGCGAGCGACATCAGGAATCGGGTCATGTTGGGGTCGGTGACCGTCAGCGGACGGCCGGACCGAAGCTGCTCGAGGAACAGGGGAATCACGGAGCCCCGCGAGTGCATGACGTTTCCGTAGCGCGTCACGGAGATCGTAGTGTCGGAATCCTGGTTTGCTCGCGCGATGGACATCGCCGTCTTCTCCATGAGCGCCTTCGACATTCCCATCGCATTGATCGGGTAGACGGCCTTGTCAGTGCTCAGGCAGACGACGGATCTCACACCGGCATCGATCGATGCGTGGAGAACGTTCGCGCTGCCCTGGATGTTCGTTGCCACGGCTTCGAGCGGGAAGAACTCGCACGACGGGACCTGCTTGAGTGCGGCCGCGTGGAAGACCAGATCGGTCCCGCGGATCACCTGCTGGACGCTCTTCTCATTGCGGACATCGCCGATGTAGAACCGAAGCCTCGGGTCTCCGATGGCGTGCCGCATGGCGTCCTGCTTGGCTTCGTCACGACTGAAGATCCGGACTTCCGCTGCGCCTTCGGCAAGCAGCGATTTCGCCATCGTCGAGCCGAACGATCCGGTTCCTCCCGTGATGGTGACGACGGCATCCGTGATCTGACTGCTCATGCTCTGCAATTCTGCTCGAGGTGGTGACGGGCCGGTTCGGCCTTTGACATGCTATCCCACCGTGCGGAGGTGCTCTTCGAAGGCGCTGACCGCCGATTCCTCCGAGAAGGTCGAGTGTGCGAATCGACGCTGGCGATCGGCGATGCTCGCCAGCATCGCCCGGTCGATCGTCGCAAGTCCGTACGCTGCGTCGGCGACGTCGGCGGGGCCCGCGACGAAGGTGACCCCGGATTCGTCGCCGAGCACGCCGTGAAGACCCTCGAGATCCGTCGAGACCACCGGGAGACCTGACGCCATGTACTGCAGAACCTTGTGAGGGATCGCGATGTCGGTGACGAGCCCAGGCTCGAACGGGTTCAGACCGACATCCGCCGCCGCGAGGTACTCCGGAAGTTCGGCGTACGGCACGATTCCGGTAAAGAGCACGTGCCGTTCAAGGCCGAGCTCTTCGACGGTGGCACGAAGGGTGCTCTCGAGCTCGCCGCCGCCGACGAGAACCAGTCGAATGGAGGGATCGCGGGCGATGAGCGCCGGCAGGCCGCGTACGACGATGTCGAGTCCGGAGAAGGGGAAGAACGTGCCCATGTAGAGCAGCACGCGATCACCCGCACTCAAGCCAAGCCGTGGTCGGATGTCGGCCTGGACCTCGCGTTCGAAGTGGCTGAGATCCACCGGGGCGAGGTCGACCCGGGTGGGACCCGTGCGACCCGACGCCTCGATGCAGTATCTGGCCATGGCGGGGTTGTTCGCCGACAACGCGTCCGCCCCACGGTAGACATGGCGCTCGGCGAGCTTGATCAGCGCGGACACCGGTGTATCGCGAATGCCGTGCGAGACATCCAACGCGCGGAAGACGACCGGGACGCCGTGTCGGCGAGCGATCGATACCGTCTGCCAACCAGTGGTGGGCACAGCGTAGAGGACGATCAGGTCGTACCCGCCGTGGACGATCTCTCGTCTGAGCGCCGGGAGGCCGAGGATCGGAGCCAGGTATCGATCGAGCGTTCCGCCCCCGAGGGTCGGCGGAGTGATGAGACGGATGCGTGCGCCGGGGTGCACTCGTCCGGGGATCTCGACGACCGAGGTGCGAAGCGAACGCCGGACGACCGCGGGACGCTCGGGGAAATGGAAGAACGACACGTCATGCCCGCGGAGCGCGAGGAGTTCGGGGAACTCATGCATCTCGAAGATGACCTTCTCGGTGTAGTTCACCTCGTGCACGAAGAGGATTTTCATCGTCTCAGCCCGATGTCATCGGCTGGCCGGTCGCTCAACCTCGTTCGACCGGAGTCGCGATGCGGATGCCTGCGCGCTGATGGTGCGTCGGGGCCGTCGAGAGGATGAAGTTCGCGGCGCGGCGCGACGCATCGGCGATCTCGTACTCCCACGGAGCCGCGCCCACACCTTCGGCAGCACACTGGCTGATCGTCACAGCCACGGCGTCGAGGATGCTCTCTGCCCCGACCCCGGTCGTGATCGTCACGCCGGTGTCGATCGCCTCGGGGCGTTCGATCGCATCACGGAGCGAGACGGCCGGGAACTTCAGGATGGCGGATTCCTCGCTGATGGTGCCGCTGTCGGAGAGCACGAGTCGTGCATGCTGCTGCAGGTGCACGTAGTCGTGGAAGCCGAACGGCGCGTGGAAGACGAGCGAGGCCGTGAGTGCTGGATCCTGCGATTCGAGCCGATTCCGGGTTCTGGGGTGCGTGGAGACGAGGACCGGCAGTGCGTACTGCGCCGAGAGCTCATTGAGCGCCGAGAGTAGCGAAGCGAGACGCTCCGGATTGTCGACGTTCTCTTCACGGTGAAGGCTCACCAGGAAGTAGCCGTCTGACGTGAGGCCCTCGCGTTCGAGCACCGTGCTCGCCTCGATCGAGGCTCGGTTCGCATCGAGTACCTCGCGCATCGGCGAACCCGTCAGCAGGATGCGCGAAGGGTGGATCCCCTCGGCGAGGAGATTCCGCCGGGCGTGCTCCGTGTAGACGAGGTTGTAATCGGAAACGTGATCGACGAGTTTGCGGTTGACCTCCTCGGGCACGTTCTCATCGAAGCACCGGTTGCCGGCCTCGAGGTGGTACACCGGGATCTTCAGCCGGCGTGCCATGAGGGCGGAAATGCAGCTGTTGGTGTCGCCGAGCACGACGACTGCGTCGGGTCTTTCGGCGATCAGGACACGCTCGACGGACGCGAGGATCGATCCGAGGACGGCGCCGAGCGAGGAGACATCTGCGCCGAGGAAGTGGTCGGGTCGCCGGAGGCCGAGGTCCTCGAAGAAGACCTCGTTCAGCTCGTAGTCGTAGTTCTGACCGGTGTGGACGAGGACGTGCTCGGTGGTGTCGTCGAGGCGTTTGATCGTCGCGGCCAACCGGATGATCTCGGGGCGCGTACCGACGACGGTCAGAACTTTCAGGCGGCTGCTCATACGGGAATAGCTTTCGGGTAGGTGTCGGGGTCTTCGGGCACGTAGATCTCGTTGATCCAGAAGTTCGTGTAGAGGTCGTCGGCGCCGGTGTTGGTGATGTTGTGGGACCAGAAGGTCGGCATGTCGACGGCGACCGGCTCGTCGCCGCTCACGTGGAGCTGAACGATGTCATCGCTGAACAGTCGTTGGAGCCGGATGACCGCCGTTCCGCGCACGACCGTGAAGCGCTCGATCTTCCGTGCGTGGTAGTGATCGCCGCGGGTCACGCCCGGACGTGTCGTCGAGAACGAGGACTGCCCGGCACCGCCGACCGATCTCGTGATCTCGAAGAACGAGCCGCGGGCATCCGCGTGCCTCGTGAGCGGGATCATCTGTCGGATGCCGAAGTCGAATGACCGATACGTGTTGAACAGATCGCGTTGGAACGAGGACTCGAGAGCTGGGATCGTGCCGTGCGCATAGTCCCGTGCGAATCGAGACAGGTCCGCCAGGACGGAGGAGACGCGCATCGGCACCAGGTGATCGTCGATGCTGCCTGTGCCGAGAAGTGCGGCCGCCGCGGCCTGGGCGTGGAGGAGCGGAACCTCTCGATCCCCTTCGACGACCGGCGTCCCGCCTCGCGCGAGCAGGTCACTGAACGTCGCGACGAAGGAGTTGTAGAACGGACGACCGTGCTCTCCGAAGAGATTCGGCAGTCGGACGTCGACGAACTCGACTCCGACCGCTTCGCAGGCGGCGGCGATGATGCCGGCCGAGCGTCGTTTCGCTTCGCCGTAGACGTTCCCCAACTCGGCCTGGATCGAGTTCGCGAAGACCACGACCGGTGGTGGTTCTTCGGCGAGCCGAAGGGCTTCTGCGACCTGACGGGCGAACCGTTCGTTCTCGTCGTGCACCTCGGCATCGCTTCCGCGATTGACGCCGGCGAGATGCACGAGGCGGCTCGCGCCGTCAATGGCGGATGCCGCCGCAGTCGGCGAGAACCCGTCGCCCACGCGGAATGCAGCAGACGAGTGCCCAAGGCCCTCGATCGCGCACCGTGTGTGCCAGCCCAAGAACCCGTTGGCGCCAGACACCGCGATACGTGACATGGACTCGCTCTCTGCTGTGAATCGGTGGGCGCGTCTGCGCGTGGTGAGGGGCTGTTCGCCCTCCGAGATCCTATCCCAGCGTGCTTGGTAGGATCGGTTCGTGCCAGACGCCCCCGACCGACCGCTCATCGTGATGCCCGCCTATAACGAAGAGGCATCGGTGGGGCGCACCGTGACCGAGGTTCTCAGCGTGCTGCCCGGGGCTCACGTTCTCGTCGTGGATGACGGGTCGTCCGACGCGACTGCGGCGGTGGCCGCGGCGGCGGGCGCGCGCGTGCTGAGGCTGCCCTTCAATCTCGGCGTCGGGGGAGCGATGCGCGCCGGTTTCCGTTACGCCGTCGCGAACGGATACTCGGTCGCCGTGCAGATCGACGCCGATGGGCAGCATGATCCGGCTGGCGTGCCGAAACTCCTCGAGAAGCTCTCCGAGGCCGACATCGTGCTCGGTGCACGCTTCGCCGGCGAGGGCGACTACCACTCGACCGGGCCTCGCTGGTGGGCGATGAAGCTGCTGGCGTCATCGCTGAGCAAGCTCGCCGGAACGAGACTGACGGACACGACTTCGGGCTTCCGCGCTTCCGGGCCGAAGGCGTTGCGACTCTTCGCGGAGCACTATCCGGCCGAGTACTTGGGCGACACGATCGAGGCCCTCGTGATCGCCCTTCGCGCGGGCTGCGTCGTGCGACAGGTGCCCACGGCGATGCGCGAGCGCGCTGCGGGCGTTCCGTCGCACAATCCGTTCAAATCGGCCGTCTACCTCGGGCGTGCGATGCTCGCGATGGTCTTCGCCCTCGTGCGCCCCGCATCGACGTTCAGAACCGGAGTCTCCGAACTGTGAGTGTCACCAGCTACATCTTCGGAATCCTCGCGGCACTGGGCACTCTTGTCGTCGTCGTCGAGATGCTCCGGCGGCGACGCCTGCGTGAGCGGCATGCCTTCTGGTGGCTGCTCGCCGGCGTGCTCGCACTTGTCGTGGGCGTATTCCCGGTCACGCTCGACTGGGCGGCTCAGGCGATCGGCATCGCCGTCCCGGTGAACCTCGTGTTCTTCGTGAGCATCGCCATCCTGTTCCTCGTCTGCATCCAGACCAGCGCTGAACTGACGGTGCTCGAGAGCAAGACCCGGGTGCTCGCGGAGCAGTCCGCCCTCCAGGATCTCCGGATCCGCGCGCTCGAAGACGAGCGCCCGGGCCCCGGATCATCGTGACGAGGAACCGTCGAGCGGGCCGTCGCGCTCTTCTCGCGGCGTCAGGATCGAGATCACCGAGGACGACGAGAGCACGACGCGGATATCCGGGAAGTAGACGGCCTTCGCCACACCGGCGACGATCTTCGCGAGGACCCCAGCGGTGAGCGCGTGCACGCCGTGGATGGGTGAGACCGCGAAACCGCGACGTTTCGTGGCCCGCAGGATGACGAGGTCGAAGCCGACGGTATCGGCGTAATAGCCCATCTTGAGCGCGCCGATCGCGTTCACGTGGGTGACGTCGCCGAACTGGAACGGATTTCCGATCCACGTGTCGACGTTCGGATAGCGGAGCACGAGCACCCCGCCGGGACGGAGCTTCGCCTTGAGCGTGCGAAGGAACTCGACGCTGGCCTCGGGCGGGATGTGCTCGAAGACATCGAAGGCGAAGACCGCATCGAAACTCGCGTCCGGAACCTCGTCGAGTCGATCGCTCGGGTACGCGGCGAATCCCGCCGCCTTCGCGGCCTCGACCAACTCGGGAAGCAGTTCGACACCCGTGACGTCCCACCCACGGCTCCGACAGAATGCGAGGAACGCACCGTTTCCGAATCCGATCTCGAGAACCGTGCCGATCGACGTCCGCCGTGTGGCATCGCGCACCTCACGAGCGTAATAGTCGTCGTCACCGCGACTGAGGTGTCCGAAGGTGTCGGCGGTCCAGCCCTTCCAATCCGAGTAGCCCTCCGCTGGGTCATCCGGTGCCATCGTTCTCCGTTCGTCAGACGGCTCGAGTCTCGAGACGGGTCGAGCCTACTTCGTGCGCTGCCGTCGCGTGCCGAGCGAGAGTCCGATGATGTGGACGGCGAGACCGCAGGCCGGACCCACCAGGAGTGCGACGATCGTTCGGGCTTCCAGCGGAAGCGGTGCGAGCAGGCACGCGAGCGTCGTGAGTGCGGCGACCACCCACCCCGCCGTGTAAAGCCCGTGCATCGAGAGCGCGAGTGCGGCGGGCGCCGTAACGCAGAGCGCGCCGACCAAGGCGGACGAGAGGGCGAGCACGGCGATGAGGGCGCCGGATGGAACGGGTTCGCCGGGGAAGAGGAACTCGAACACGGCGGGGCCGAGCCACCATCCCAGACCGGCGATCACCAGTCCTGCGCCGGCCACCACCGCTTCGATCGCGAGCAGGAGTCGTCGGCGGTCGGTGCGTTCCTTGAAGAGCACGACCAGGAAGCTCTGCAGCGCCATGCCGACCACGATGAGCGGGGCCCGGACGAGCGTGGAGAGGAGGATCAGCACGCCCAGCTCCACCTCCGGCGCGTTCGGGGAGGTCAGGCCCAGGAGCACCGGAAAACCGCTGACGAGCGCTCCCATCGAGATCGACGCGATGATCGTTCTCGCGGAGTTCCAGGTGAGCTCGCGATACGTGACATCGAGGTGCGTCCGCCCTGCGAGCGACTTACGGATCGAGAGCCAGATGACGACGAAGGTGATCAGGAACGGCAGCGAGATCGCCCACGCGAGCACGACCGGATCGTGTGTGAAGAGCAGCGTGGTCGCGATCAGGACGAGTCGGATCGTGCCGTCGAGTGCGATGCACCATGCGACGGCGGTCCATGCCGCGACGCCGTACAGGGTGCCGGACAGCACCGCGACCAGGGTGTACGACGCGGCCGCGACGGTCAACGGGGGGACCATCGCCCATCCGAGGCCCGGGAAGAGGTTCTCGGCCCACAGGAACGCCGATCCGATGACGAGTGCGCCGACGAGGGAGGCGGCGATGAGCGCGAACCGTCCGGCGTGCGCAGCGCGATCGATGCGCGGAGCACCGGCGAGCCGTGTGGCCCGCGTGATCTCCTGTTGAACGCCGGAGAGGCCCGCCACGACGAGGAACGCGAACGACCAGAACAGGGCGAAGGTCGTGTATTCGCCGACGCCCACGACGCGCGGGACGAGCCAGGTGATTGCGTATCCGGCGATGCCGATGACGACGGTCGCCACGAGCACCCGTGTGAATCCGGCCCCGTGGTCCGTGGGGGGAGCCGTGAACTCCTCGACGCTCGTCATCGGGTTCGGTCCGAACCGGTAACGGCTTCGTCGAGGGGCGCGGGCGAGATGATCACCGACCGAGTCTAGGCGTTCGATCGGAGCGATCGGCACGTGGCGTGCGTGCACCTGGGATCTGACGCGAGTTGAGACAATGGGTGACGTGACTCCAGAATCGACCAGCGCATCGCCTCGGCCTCGCGTGTCCATCTCCCTTCTGACCCTGTACCCCGGCGGGCACGGGGGCGGCGAGGTGTACGCCAAGGAGACGGTCGCGCGCCTTTCGCGCGACCCGGCGCTCGATGTCCACGTGCACCTTCCTCGCAACGCCGCTGGGTGGAACGGAGGAGTGGCCGAGGAAATCGCCTCGACGGCATCTGGGGCGTCCGGCCTGCAGCGGCTGCTCGGCATGGCACGTGTGGTGATCCGTTCGCGGTCGTTGCGACGTTCGATGCGCGCGTCGAGGATCGTGCACTTCCCGCTGACGGTGCCGATACCGGCATCGCTCCGGTCGCAGACCACCATCGTCTCGATCGCCGATACCCAGCACCTCGATCTGCCCGAGCTCTTCCATCCGCTCGAGCGACTGTTCCGTTCCTTCGCGTACGATCGGGCCGCGAAACGGGCGGATGCGGTCGTGACCATCAGCGAGTTCACGAAGCAGCGGCTCGTTCATCATCTCGGAATCGAGCCGGACCGGATCACGGTCGCCCACCTCGGGTACGACCCGGTTGACTTCGCCCCGAACCTCGGAGCCAGGGAGGACTTCCTCTTCTACCCGGCTCGCGCGTGGAGACACAAGAACCACGCGCGTCTGTTCGAGGCGTTGAAGATCGTGCGGGAACAGCGCCCAGGGCTTCGCCTGGTGCTGAGCGGCGGCGATCTCGACAAGCTCGGCGACTTGCCGGACGGGGTCGAATGGGCAGGCCACGTCTCCCGGGAAGAGCTCGGCGAGCTCTACCGCACGGCTGCGGCCCTCGTGTTCCCGAGCCTGTACGAGGGCTTCGGGCTGCCTCCGCTCGAGGCGATGGCAGCCGGGTGCCCGGTGGCTGCGTCGGTGTCGGGCTCGATTCCGGAGATCTGCGCGGACGCCGCTGTGTACTTCGATCCCGAGGACCCGCGATCCATCGCGAAGGGCATCGAGGAAGCCCTGCTTCGCGGTGGCGAGCTCTCGGCGCGCGGGGTCGGGCGAGCGGCGGCCTTCACGTGGGAGCATTGCAACGACGTGCACCGGGAGCTCTACCTGCGGCTGGACGCAACATCTCGAGCGACCACGCCGGCTCGGTAGGCGGTGCCTAACCCGTCACCGAGGTGTCGGCACGGCCGACGTCGTGCCGAACCATCCGCCGCACGAGATCCTCGAACCCGACCGATGGAGTCCATCCGAGTTCTTCGGCGATCTTCGACGCATCCCCTCGGAGATCTGCTGCGTCGGTCGGTCGGATGAATCGGGGATCCGTCTGCACGTACGGCCGCCAGTCGCCGATCCCGGCCTCGTCGAAGGCCGCGGTCAGGAAGTCCTCGATCGTATGCGAGACTCCGGTCGCCACGACGTAGTCGGACGGCCGGTCGGCTGAGGCGATGCGGACGAGCGCATCGACGAAGTCGGGCGCCCAACCCCAGTCGCGTCGGACCGTCAGGTCGCCGAGCGTGAGCTGGTCCTGGGTCCCGGCTGCGATCGCGGCGGCCCCGTTCGTGATCTTGCGGGTCACGAATGCGATCGGTCTACGCGGCGACTCGTGGTTGTAGAGGATCGCCGAGCTGGCGTGAAGCCCTCGACGGCGGTAGACGTCGACGAGGTGGGCGGCATACGACTTCGCTGCACCGTACGGGTTGATCGGAGAGACGGGCGTCGACTCGTTCTGAGGGACGATCGACGTGCCTGCGAAGATCTCCGCACTCGACGCCTGGATGACCCGGACGTCTCGATCGTGGCGCGTACGAAGCTGCCATGCAGTCTCGAGGATGACGCCGACGGCCGTGCCGGTCACGGCTGACGTCGCGAGCGGGTCGGCCCACGACGCTGCGACCGAACTAATGCCGCCGAGGTTGTAGATGACATCCGGTTCGGCCGCGTTGATCGCGTCACGCAGCGCCGCGGGCGTCGCGAGATCTGCGACGTGCTCGACGACCTCGCTGGGGAGTGCGTTCGCCCCGGGTTCGAATCGGCGACGGACCAGCGCATGCACCTCCGCGCCCTCGGCGACGAGGCGCTCGACGAGATAGCTGCCGTCCTGTCCGGTGGCTCCGGTGATGAATACCCGCGTCATGTCGTCAGCGGGTTCGGGACTGTTCGGCCAGATCGGACTCGACCATCATCGTGACGAGCTGCTCGAACGTGACGGTCGGCTTCCAGCCGAGCGTCTCGCGGGCCTTGGTGGAGTCTCCGATCAGCAGGTCGACCTCGGCGGGCCGCATGAACTGAGGGTCCTGTCGCACGTACGGGGCCCAGTCGTCGATGCCACCGGCCGCGAAGGCGACATCCAGCAGCTCGCCGATCGAGTGGGTCTCCCCGGTCGAGATGACGAAGTCATCGCCGACCGGCTGCTGGAGCATGAGCCACATCGCCTCGACGTAGTCTCCTGCGAACCCCCAGTCCCGCTTGGCGTCGAGGTTGCCCATCACGAGCTCGTCCTGGAGCCCGAGCTTGATGCGAGCGACCGCTTGCGAGACCTTGCGGGTGACGAACTCGGGTCCGCGGCGGGGCGATTCGTGGTTGAACAGCACGCCGCTCGAGGCGTGCATGCCGTACGACTCGCGGTAGTTGATCGTCATGTAGTGGCCGTAGGTCTTCGCAACGCCGTAGGGAGAACGCGGCCAGAGCAGCGTGGACTCGCTCTGGGGCACATGCTGGACCTTGCCGAACATTTCGGAGGAGGACGCCTGGTAGAAACGGACGCGCTCGATGTCGTCGCCGGCGTACAGTCGCGTGGCCTCGAGGATGTTCAGAACGCCCTTGCCGGTCACATCGGTGGTCAGCGCCGCATTCTCCCAGGAGTACGCGACGAACGAGATCGCGCCAAGGTTGTAGACCTCGTCAGGCTGGGCGATCGAGAGCACGCGCACGAGGCTCGACACGTCGGTCAGGTCGCCGGTCAGCAGCTTCACCTCGGGAACGGTCGAGCGAACGAGGTCCAGCTTCGGGTTGTTCTGCCCGCGGATGAGTCCGAAGACCTCGTACCCCTTGGCGAGGAGGAGTTCGGCCAAGTACAAGCCGTCCTGGCCGGTGATTCCTGTGACGAGTGCGCGGGGCATTCTCGCTCCTTCTGTTCTCGAGTGGGATGGTTGGTCTTCAGTGCGTCAGACCGCCGAACACGGGGCGGACTGCCGCAAACCCGTCCGTCACTCTATCAATGCGGCGGAACGCGGGAGTTCGGGTCAGAGCGTGGATTCGCCGGGCTTCGAAGCGGCAGCAGGTCGAGATGAGTCAGTCGGCTCGGCAGTCGTCGGCGAGGTCCGGACCAGGTCGCTCTGACCGGATCTCATCTTCGGCCAGCAGCGCTCGAAGAGGCGGTTCATAGCTTCTCGAGCCGGTGTCTCAAACCACTTCCACGTGACCCAGGAGGCGACGTAAACGCCCGTCAGCGCCGCGACCACGTACGCCGGGAGCCAGTCGCTGCGAACGGACGGGTAGAAGTAGAGGAGCATGAACCCGTATGCGAAGAGGGGGAAGTGGAGCATGTACAGCGAGTAGGACGAATAGCCGGCCACCTGGAACGCCCGGGTGGTGAACAACCGGACCACCGGGCCGCGAGGTGCGGCGAGCGCCCAGACCCAGATGAGCAGAAGGACGGTGATGTAGTCGATGTAGCCCGTGTAGCAGGCGACGACGACGAGAACCGGGGCGAGAACCTGCACGATGTTGGCGAGCGGGATGAGCCGGTGCGGGCGTCCGGCGATGCGGAGCAGTACGCCCGCAGTGAAGGTGAGAAGCAGGTCGACCAGCCAGCGATACGGGAACTCAATCACCGAGACGTCGATGAAGACCGCGAGGGCGATCGCCGGGACCAGGCACAGCGCACGCAACGAAGACTGGGGAATGCGCGCGGCGAGCAGGATCGCTAAGAGCAGTGGAAAGGCGACGTACGCCGCCATCTCGGCGGTTAGCGACCACGCGGGATTGTTCCAGCCGTAGGTCACATGTGCGCCGTCGAGTCCGGAGACCATGAAGGCGCTCTTGAGCCATCCGCCGATCGAGTACCAGTCGGGCACGGGAGCGCCCCAGTTGCCGTTGACCGTCACGCCCCACCAGATCGCTGGTGAGACCAGAATCAGGCTCAGCACGTTGACAGGCCAGAGGCGGGCGTAACGCCGCCAGAGGAACCTGATCGACGGTCGCGGGCCGGCCAACAATCGCGGCGAACCGTAGTTGTGCCAGATGATGTAGCCCGACAAGATGAAGAAGAGGGGTACGCCGTAGGAGCCGACTCCGAGAACCGGTTCGAGGATCCGCGCGCTCGGCCACGCCTCGTAGAGGATCGGCTGGAAGTGGAACAGGACGACCCACGCGGCTCCGACGATGCGCAGCCCGGTGAGGGCGGGGATCGGATCGGGCCGACCGCTCGTCGACTCGAGCGCTTCACGGGCCGGCTGGCCCGACGTCGCGGGAGTGCTGTTCTGAGTGGTCGTCATGCTCGTGCAATCGTTGCGCTGGGGAGGGTGGGCCTGACGTAGTTTACCTGCCGGCGGCGCCTTCGCTGATCGGTTCCGCGCGGTTCAGCCGGTCGGGCGAGGGCTCAGCCCCCCGGCCCGAGTGCTGTGGGCCGGTTCGCCGCCAGCGCGTCGCGCCAGCTCATGTCGCGCGCCGCCTTGACGGCGCAGACGACGAGCAGCATCCAGCCGCCCTCGGTGATCGCGAAGCTCTCGGCGAACGAGGTCACGGCGATCGTCACGAGCATGAGCGCGGGCCACAGGTAGACGACGCTGCGGCGGCCCGTGGCGAGCAGCCAGGCGCGCACGAGTGCGACGCCGATGAGGGCGGCGAACAACAGCACCCCGATGACGCCCACCTGGAAGTAGACGTCGACGTAGGCGCTGAGGGCCGAGCTGTGCTGGCGCCCGGTCGCCGCCTCGATCCAGAGGTAGGGCGACGAGTCGGGCCAGGCGCCGACCCATCCCCAGCCCTGCAGGGGGTTCAGGGCCAGGTATCGGGACGCCTCGCGCCAGAGGTCCAGCCGCACGTCGAACTCCGCGCGCGCGTCGAGCAGCTCGATGATCCGGATGCGAACGAGCCACGCCGTGATGAGTACGGCGATCGCGGCCACGAGCAACGCGATCTGCCAGCGCCACCTCGTGGCGGGCGCGGCGCGCCGGAGGCCGTAGATCGCGGCGAGGGCGACGAGGGCGACGGCGAGGGCGATCCACGCGGTCGGGGACCCCGAGAACACGACGCACACCGAGGCGAGCGTGAGCGACGCGATCGCCACGGTCCGCGTGACGAGGTGGGTGCGCCACTCGACAATGAAGGTCAGCAGCGCCACGACGGCGATGAAGCCGAGCAGGTTCCTCGAACCGAAGATGCCCTGGATGGGTCCGAGGTTCGTGATGTCGCCGTTGATGCCGAGGAACGAGATCGGCAGGTCGAGGAGGATGCCGGAGAACACCTCGAGCGCCAGCGAGACGCCGAGCAGCGCCCTCGTGACCTCGCCGAACGCGCGGACGATCTGGATGGTGTCGCGCATGAGCGCCACGTAGACGCCGATGAAGGCGAATCCGACGAGGTAGGTCACCCGCAGCGCGCTCGTGGCGGGGGTCGTGCTCCAGAGCACGGATGCCGCGCACCAGCCGACGAACACGAGGATCGTCAGGGGCAGGATGCCGTACCACTCGACCGCGCGCCACCTCGCGACGAGCGAGACGCCGCACAGCACCAGGAGGCCAGCGATCATGGCGAGCAGGCCGGGCCACCCGATGAGGCTGCGGATGAGGTGCGTCGCGAGTCCGACGCCGATCGCGGTGAGCGAGAGCGCCTGGGCGAAGCGGGCCGACCCGGCGAACTCGCGCAGCGCCTTCATGACCGAGGGCGTCGCGGTCATGCCGGCGGCGCCGAGGCGCTGGGCGGTGCGGGCGGCGCCGGGGCGTCGGGCGGTCCCTGCGCCGCCGGGGCGCCGCGCGATGCCGGCGGCTCGGGCAGCGCCACGGCGTGCGAGCGCGCCGGTCGGGGTTCGGCGGGCAGCGGGTCGTTCGTCCACTGCCGGCGTTTCGTGGCCCACGCGATCGCGATGAGCAGGAGCCAGCCGATCTCGATGAGCAGGCGGCTCTCGGCGAGGCTCTGTCCGAGCAGCGCGAAGAGCACGAGCAGCGGCAGCAGCGAGGCCGCGGAGTAGGGGAGCGGGCGGCCCGCGGCATCCTTGGGCTGATCGACCGCGAGGAACCAGGAGCGCCAGAGGGCGCCGATGACGATGGCGACGAATGCGATGAGCCCGAGCACGCCGAGCTGCATCCACACGTCGAGCCAGGCGTTGTGCGCCTGCAGGTAGGTCACGCCCTTGCGCACCGCGAGGTCTTTGAAGGGCTCGACCCACGGCACCCAGTACCCGACGTACCCCCAACCCGCAACCGGTCGCTGCTGTGCGAGGTCGATCACGCTCGCCCAGATGTCGGTGCGGCCCGTGAGGTCTTCGCCCTTGCCGAAGAGCTGCAGCAGCAGGTTCCACGAGACGAGCAGCAGGGTCACGGATGCCGCGACCACGCCGGCTGCGGCCCAGTAGACCTTTCGTCGGTGGCGGGGTCCGACCCGGCGCGTCCAGAGCGCGAACACGAGCACGACCGCCACGAGCGCGGCGACGAGGATCATCGTCGACGACCGCGTGAGCGCGAACACGAGGCCCGCGACGACGAGCCACGAGATGCCGGGCGCCCGTCGCATGCTGCCGGCCGCGAGCAGGCAGCCGAACACGATGAGTCCGAGCAGCGCGATCATGCCGAGCAGGTTGCGGCTCGCGACGATGCCCTCGATGGGTCCGCCGTGCAGCAGCAGGCCGCGCGACCAGTAGAACGCCAGGGGCAGTTTCTCGCCCGTGACCTCGAAGTCGGGGAAGTTCGGCAGCAGGGGTTCGCGCACGAACACCGCGACCCACAGTTCGAACGCGATCGAGAGCGCCAGGATCCACTTGATCGCCGACGCGAGCGACGCCACGACGCGCGACCACGGCAGGCAGAGCACGAGCGTCACGGCGGCGAACGTCGTCACGAACAGGATCGCGAGTCCGAGCGCCGTCGCCCCCGGGTAGAACGACCACGCCAGCGAGAGCACGGCGAGCAGCAGGAACGCGAGGGTCGACTTCGGCGTGCGGCGCCACTTCCACCGCGGTCGCACGTGCGCGATGAGCAGGATGCCGCCGACCACGACGATCGCGACGGCCGCGCCGAACCCCCACCAGCCGAGGAGGTTTCGCCAGAACTGCCCGGCGAACGCCGTGAACAGCACGAACGTCGCGTACGCGCCCGCGAGGGCTGGGCGGCGTGCGGGATTCATGGGGTCAAGGCTATCGCGCGGAAGGTCGCCGGCACCGTCGCCGACGCGCTCGGACCGACCCGCGGCAGGTGGCGCGGCCGCAGACGACGGATGCCGCGGGCGAACGCTCGCCCGCGGCATCCGCTCGCCGTCGTGGTGAAGGTCACACGAACGCGGCGCTGCCCGTGATCTTGCGGCCCACGATGAGGGTGTTCATCTCGCGCGTGCCCTCGTAGGAGTACAGCGCCTCGGCGTCGGCGAAGAAGCGGGCCACGTCGTACTCGAGCGTGATGCCGTTGCCGCCGCAGGCCTCGCGCGCCCAGGCGACGGTCTCGCGCATGCGGGAGGTCGTGTACGCCTTGGCGAGGGCGGAGTGCTCGTCGCGCTGCTCGCCGCGGTCGAGCATCTCGGAGACGCGCACGACCATGCCGAGCGACGCGGTGATGTTGCCGAGGCACTTCACGAGGAGGTCCTGGATGAGCTGGTGCGAGCCGATGGTCTTGCCGAACTGCACGCGCTCGCCGGCGTACTTCACGGCGGCCTCGTAGGCGCCCATCGCCGTGCCGACGGCGGCCCAGGCGACCTCGGCGCGGGTGAGCCGCAGCACCTGAGCGGTGTCGCGGAACGAGTTCGCGTTCTGGAGCCGGTTCGACTCGGGCACGACCACGTCCTCGAGCGTGATGTCGGCGTTCTGCACGGCACGGAGGCTGATCTTGCCCTCGATCTTCGTGGCCGTGTAGCCGGGCGTCGAGGTCGGCACGATGAAGCCCTTGACCTGGTTGTCGTCGACGTCCTTGGCCCAGATGATCGTGATGTCGCTGAACGTCGCGTTGCCGATCCACCGCTTCGCGCCGTTCAGCACCCAGGTGTCGCCGTCGCGCTTCGCAGTGGTGCGCAGGCCCTGCGCCGAGTCGGAGCCCGAGAGCGGCTCGGTCAGTCCGAAGGCGCCGAGCACCTCGCCGCTCGCGAGCTTCGGGATCCACTCGTCGCGCTGCTCCTTCGAGCCGCACACGCTGATGCTTCCGGTGGCGAGGCCGTTCTGCACCCCGACGAAGGTCGCGACGGAGGCGTCGACGCGGGCGAGCTCCATGGCCACGAATCCGCGGAAGACGGCCGAGTTCTCGAACGGCTTCGTCTCGTCCCAGCCGAACGAGAGCACGCCGTGCTCGGCGAGCGGCTTCACGATCTGCATGGGGAACTCGGCGCGCTCCCAGTAGTCGCCGACGATGGGCTTGACCTCGGCCTCGAGCCACGCGCGCAGTTCGGCGATCGCCTGCTGCTCGCGCTCGGTGAGGAGGGATTCGTACGCGTAGAAGTCGCTCGCGAGCGGCTCGAAGGTCATGACTGCTCCAATGCATCGTCGGATGCCCCGAGCCTACGTCCGCGATCGGATGCCACCACGGCCGTTGGTAGTTTGGAACCAAATCCGACGAAGGGGCACTCCGGGATGTTTGTGGCGATCGGCAATACCCCGCGCGACTACGCGTGGGGCTCGACGACGGCGATCGCCGGATTCCGCGGAGTCCCGGCGTCGGGTGCGCCGGAGGCCGAGCTCTGGCTGGGCGCCCACGCCGGATCGCCCGCACGCGTCACCGATCCAGGGGAACTCGGGTACGGCGACCTCGCCGAGTGGATCGCGGCCGACCCCGAGACCGCCCTCGGACCCGACCTCGCGGCGCGCGGCGCACGGCTGCCGTTCCTGCTGAAGGTGCTCGCCGCCGCCGAGCCGTTGTCGCTGCAAGCCCACCCGACGCCCGAGCAGGCGCGTGCGGGCTTCGCGCGCGAGGAGGCCGAGGGCGTCGAGCTCACGGCCTACGACCGCAACTACAAGGACGAGTTCCACAAGCCGGAGCTCATCGTGGCCGTGAGCGACACCTTCGACGCGCTCTCGGGCTTCCGCCCGCTCGACGAGGTGGCCGGTGTGCTGCGGGTGCTTCGCGAAGCGGATGCCGCCGGCTCCGCCGGTGAGTCGCAGCCCGGTGCGCTCGACCTGCTCGCCGAGCGTCTCGAGTCGGCGCAGCCGCTCCGCGACACCGTCGAGTGGCTGCTCCGCGACGGGCGCGGCGGCGACACCGGCGAGGCCGCATGGGTGGTCGAACGCGTGACGGCCCTCGCGGCATCCGCCATCGCCCTCGAATCCGCCTACGCGCTCTCGTTCGAGACGGTCGGCGCGCTCGCCGAGGCCTACCCGGGAGACCCCGGCATCGTCATCTCGCTGCTGCTGAACCGCGTGCGCCTCGTGCGGGGCGAGTCGCTGTACCTCGCGGCCGGCAACATCCACGCCTACCTCGAGGGGCTCGGCATCGAGCTCATGGCCGCGAGCGACAACGTGCTGCGCGGCGGGCTCACGCCCAAGCACATCGACGTCGACGAGCTACTCGACGTGCTCGACTTCACGCCCATCGCGCCGCCGCTGCTCGCTCCCGAGCGGCTCGGCGTCGGCGTCGAGGTGTTCCGGCCCGACGTGCCCGACTTCGTGCTCTACCGGGTCGATGGCGCAGCGGTCGGGGGGGCGGATGCCGCGACGGCACGGATTCCGCTCGACGGCCCGGCGATCGTGGTCGCCGAGGGCGGCGATGTCGTGGTCGCGGGCGCCTCGGGCGCGGCATCCGTCGCCCGTGGCGGCTCGCTCTACGCGACCCCCGACGAACGGCACCTCACGGTGACGGGCGACGGCATCGCCTGGATCGCGACGACCGGGCGCTGAGGCGGGCTGGGCCGGGCCGAGCTGCTCGACGGCGCGATCGGCGGGGCGCAGCTCGTGCCGATCAGGCCGTGCGCGCGACGAGCACGTCGTCGGTCGACTCGGCGCGCGTGCCGAACAGGCGTCGGTAGGCGGTCGGGGTGGTCTGCAGCACCTTGACGAAGTGGTGGCGCATCACGGCGGCCGCGCCGAACCCGGTCTCGCGGGCGACCTCCTCGAGGGTCAGCGAGGTCTCCTCGAGGAGCTGCTGCGCCCGCAGCAGGCGCTGGCGGTTGAGCCACGCGTTCGGGGTCGTGCCCGTCTCGGCGCGGAAGCGGCGTGCGAACGTCCGCGGCGACATCAGCGCCTTGCGGGCGAGCAGATCGACCGTGAGGTCCTCATCGAGGTGCTCGAGCATCCAGGCGGTGACCGTGGCGAACGAGTCGGTGCGGCACTCGGGCACGGGGGTCTGGATGAACTGCGACTGGCCGCCGTCGCGCTGCGGCGGCACGACCATGCGTCGCGCGACGATGTTCGCGGCGGCGGCGCCGAGCTCGGTGCGCACGATGTGCAGTGCGGCGTCGATGCCTGCGGCGGTGCCCGCGCCGGTCACGACCTTCTCGTCCTGGACGAAGAGCACGTCGGGGTCGACGATCGTGTCGGGGAAGGTCTCGGCCATGAGGTCGGTGTACATCCAGTGCGTGGTCGCCCGACGACCGGCGAGCACGCCGGCGTGGCCCAGGGTGAACGCGCCGGAGCAGACCGAGAGCACCCAGGCGCCGCGTTCGACGGCCTTGCGGATGACGTCGAGCACGCGCTCGTCGGGTTCGCTGCCGATGAGCGAGGCCGGCACCGCCACGAGGTCGGCCCGGTAGGCGAAGTCGAGGTTCTCGTGCACCACGACGTCGAAGCCGAGCTTGGTGGAGATGGGGCCGGGGTCCGCGGCGACGACGTGGAAGTCGAACGTCGGCCCGCCCTGCGCGGAGCGATCGATGCCGAACACCTCGCAGACGACGCCGAACTCGAAGGGCGCCATCTGGTCGAGGGCGATGCAGGCGACGGACTGGAGCATGGGACATCCCTTGGCAGAAAGTAATCGGTCGTTGTCAACCCTGCCACTGTCGGCAGGATATGACAAGAGCGAGACTTTCTGCCATGACCATTCTCCTGATCCTCATCATCGCCGCCCTGGCCGTCTGGGCGATCGCCGGAGCCGCCATCTCGGCCGCCCGCGACGGCTATCACCGCCTCGACGCACGCGAGTCGGCCCGCCGAACCCCGGTTAGCATCGACTGAGGCCTGCCGACCGGGCGCGGCCCGGAAAGGCAGGACATGAGCTGGCTCGTCACCGGAGGCGCCGGATACATCGGATCGCACGTCGTGCGTGCATTCCAGGCGCAGGGCATCGACGCGGTCGTGATCGACGACCTCTCCTCCGGCAAGGAGGTGTTCGTGCCCGCGGGGGTTCCATTCGTGCGCGGTTCGATCCTCGACGGCGAACTGCTCGAGGCGACCATGGCGAAGTACGCCGTGCAGGGGGTCGTGCACCTCGCCGGCTTCAAGTACGCGGGCGTCTCGGTCACCCGGCCGCTGCACACCTACGAGCAGAACGTGACCGCGACCGCGACCCTCCTCGGCGCCATGGAGCGCGCGGGCGTGGACCGCATCGTGTTCTCGTCCAGCGCCGCCGTGTACGGCACGCCCGACGTCGACCTCGTGACGGAGTCCACCCCGAAGCGCCCGGAGTCGCCCTACGGCGAGTCCAAGCTCATCGGCGAGTGGCTCATCGCCGACCAGGCCAAGGCCGCAGGGCTCCGCAACACGAGCCTCCGCTACTTCAACGTCGTCGGCTCCGGCACGCCCGAGGTCTACGACGCGAGCCCGCACAACCTGTTCCCGCTGATCTTCGATGCGCTGCTCGACGGCCGCACACCCCGCATCAACGGCACCGACTACGCGACGCCCGACGGCACCTGCGTGCGCGACTACATCCATGTGGCCGACCTCGCCGAGGCGCATGTCGTGGCCGCGAAGCGCCTCGACGCCGGCGAGCCCGTCGAACCCGTCTACAACCTCGGGTCAGGCGACGGCGTCTCCGTCGGCGAGATCATGACCGCCGTCGCGGCCGCCACGGGCATCGACTTCGTGCCCGAGATCGGCCCCCGGCGCACGGGAGACCCCGCCCGCATCGTCGCCTCCGGAGAGCTCGCCGCGCGCGACCTCGACTGGCGCATGCGGCACACGCTGCCCGAGATGGTCACGAGCGCCTGGGAGGCCCGCCGCACGGCGACCGTCGGCTGAACGGCTCGGCGCGGCATCCGCCCGACCCGGGTCAGATCACAACTCGTGACGTCCTCGGCGTGTCGATCGCGTGTCGAAGCCTCGATGCGCGGTCGAGGGTTTACGATCCGCGACTTGACTCTCACGAACTACACCGGTGTAATTGTTCCAGACACACCCTCTGGGTGGTCGGTACAACTGGGTGGGAGACGATATGAGCAATCCTGAATATCGTTCTGGAGTACCTGACGATTGGTTCATCGATCCGGTTCGGCTCGGCGTTCCTGGGGTTCGTCCGGGAGCCGGCGACGAGAATCCGTTGGCATGGCAGAGCGACGCACTGTGCGCGCAGACCGATCCGGAGGCGTTCTTCCCTGAGAAGGGCGGCTCGACTCGAGACGCGAAGAAGATCTGCACGGGCTGCGAAGTCCGCGCGCAATGCCTCGAGTACGCACTGGGCAACGACGAGCGCTTCGGAATCTGGGGAGGACTTTCCGAACGCGAGCGTCGCAAGCTCCGCAAGCGCGCGGTCTGAGCGGCATCGCGGTCCGATTCGGATCGCGTCCGCGCAGACGCGCGAACGGCACCTGTGCGCGCCGTCACCGTTCGAGGTGACGGCGCGCACCGTGCATTCCGGGGCATGCGCGACGTCCCGCACGATCGACCCATCGGATTCGAGGCGCGCCCGGGGAGTTGCGGATGCCTCGCCGAGCGCCGCTTAGGCTGGCCCCGATGTTCCCCAGAGTCACCGCCGTCCTCGTCGCTCGCCACGGCGGCGACCGTCTTCGGCACACGTTGGACGCCGTCCGTGCGCAGAGCCGCGAGCCTGACGCGCTCGTCATCGTGCTCGCCCGACCAGAGGGGGACGCCCGCGAGATCGCCGTGTCGGCGGGTGCGACGCACCTCGTCGAATCCAACGAGCCGCTCTCGTTCGGCGAGGCCGTGCGCATCGGCGAACGGGTGCTCGAGGTGCCGACCTCCGACGCCGAGGCGCTCTGGCTGCTGACCGAGGACTCGTCGCCGGAACCCGACGCGCTCGAAGCGCTGCTCGCGACGCTCGTCAACGGCCGAACGGTCGCCGTCGCGGCACCCAAGCTCGTGCAGTGGGACGAGCCCGACCAGCTCGTGAGCCTCGGGCGCACCATGACGCGCTTCGGTCGCTCGGTTCCCGTCGTGCCGGAAGAGCTCGACCAGGGGCAGCACGACGACCGCAGCGACGTGCTCGGCGCCGAGCCCGCCGGCATCCTGGTGCGGCACCACGTGTGGCAGTCGCTCGACGGCTTCGACCCGGCGCTGCCGGTCGTCGACGACGGCCTCGACCTCGGCGTCCGAGCGCGACTCGCCGGGCACCGCGTCGTCGTCGTGCCGGCCGCGCGACTGCGATTCGGGCGCGACGGCATCGCCGGCCCCCGCGCCGGCGACCGCGGATCCGCCCGACGCCGAACCGACCGCCTCGCGAGGACCGCGGCCCTGCACCGACGACTGGCGTACGCGCCGGCCGTGGCCGTGCCCCTGCACTGGCTGAGCCTGCTCCCGCTCGCACTCCTGCGGTCGATCGTCGACCTGCTCGGCAAGCGCCCCGGAGCGATCCTCGGCGAGTTCGCCGCCGCCCTCGCCGCGATGTTCGGAGGCGTGAAGGTCGCGCGGTCGCGCAGGGTGCTCGCGGCCGCCCGCACGACCAAGTGGTCGGCCGTCGCCCCGCTCCGACTCCAGCCCGACGAAGTGCGCCGACGACGCGAAGCGGCGTCCGAGGCCCGGCGCATCCGCGCCAGGGGCCGCACCGACGACGTGCAGTTCATCGGCACGGGCGGCGGCTGGGTGCTGCTCGTCTCCGCCGTGGCATCCGTCGTCCTCTTCTCATGGTTGCTCGGGGCGAGGGGCATCGCCGGCGGGGGACTGCTGCCGCTCTCGAACGGGCTCGCTGAACTCTGGCGCAATGCGGCTTACGGCTGGCGCGACGTCGGCGCCGGGTTCGTCGGCGCGGCCGACCCGTTCGCGGGCCTGCTCGCCGTGCTCGGCTCGATCCCGTTCTGGGCGCCGTCGCTCGCGATCGTCGGGGTCTGGCTGCTCGCGCTTCCCGCCGCAGCGCTCGGCGCCTGGTTCGCGGCCTCCCGCCTCACCGAGCGCGGCTCGATCCGTGCGCTCGCGGCGCTGCTCTGGGCGCTCGCACCCATGTTTCTGATCGCGCTGGCCGACGGGCGCCCCGGTGCGGTCATCGCGCACGTGCTGCTCGGCTGGCTCGCGTACGCGATGCTCGGCGCGGCCCGTTCGTGGTCGTCGGCCGCGACCGCGTCGCTCCTCTTCGCCGCCGTCATCGCCGCGGCGCCGAGCCTTGCGCCCGCACTCCTGCTCGGCTGGATCGTGGCGCTCGCAACGAGTGGACGCGCGGCCGTCAGGTTCGCCTGGTTGCCGGTACCGGCCCTCGCGCTCGCCCTGCCGCTCGTGATCGAGCAGGTCGTCGGCGGCAACGCGCTCGGACTGCTCGCCGATCCCGGCCTGCCCTTCGGCAGTGCGGCACCGTCCGCCTGGGAGCTCGCACTCGGCCTTCCCGAGGCCGGCTGGGGCGGTTGGCCGGAGGCCGTCGCATCCATACCCGCGTTGTCCGGCCTCGATGCGTTCACGACGATGCTCGTGCTCTCGGGGTTGCTCGTGCCGATGGCGCTGCTGGCGCTCGGCGCGTTCTTCGCCCGCGGCATCCGCATCGTGCTGCTCGCCGTGCTGACCGTGCTGGTCGGCTTCGCGACCGCGTTCGCCGCGACGCTCGTATCGGTGGCCGTCGCCGGCGACGAGGCGATCGCCGTCTGGTCGGGTGCCGGCCTCAGCCTGGCCTGGCTCGGCGCGATCGTGGCCGTCGTCGTGAGCGGCGACGCCCTGCGCCGCCTGCGCGGTGTCATCGTCGCGGTGCTCACCGTGTGCGCGGTCCTCGCCGTGATGCCCACGCTGGGTGCACTCGCGACCGGGAGCGCGACCGTCGGTCCCGCGGCCGCGCGCACGGTGCCGGCGTACGTCGTGGCCGAGGCCGACGCCGATCCGCGCGTCGCGACACTGCGCATGCAGCCGCTCGAGGACGGCGGCATGCGGGCGACCCTCGTGCACGGGCTCGGCGAGACGCTCGACGACCAGTCGACCCTCGCGCAGACCCGGGTCGAGCCGACCGAGGACGAGATCCGGATCGCCGACATCGCCGGCAACCTCGCGAGTCGCAGCGGCTTCGATGCGGATGCCGCGGTGCGCGAGTTCGGCCTCTCGTTCGTGCTCCTCGAGCCGGCGCCGACGGCGGATGCACCCGAAGGCGCCGCGACCGCCGAACGCGCTCGGACGGCGCTCGACGGCAACGCGGCGCTCACCCCGGTCGGCGAGACCGATTTCGGTACGCTGTGGCGGTTCGTCGATGCCGAGCCGGATGCCGCGGCCACCCGCATCCCCCCTGACACCGGCTGGGTCGGCGGTGTCGTCACCGGCGTGCAGGTGCTCGTGCTGCTGCTCACCCTGCTGCTGTCGATCCCGACCGGGGCCGGTCGCGAGGTCGATCGACGCACGACCCGCGAGCCGCGCGGGCGTGCGTCGAGGCGCGCCGCGGCCGCGGCCGGGCAGACGGATCCGGATTCGTCTGGCGTCGAGGTCGAACCGACGCGTGCTGATGAGTCCGAGTCCGAGTCCGAGTCCGAGTCGACGCCGGAGGCGGAGTCCGCCACGGTGCCGGAGTCCGGCCCGGAGCCCGACGCGGCGTCGGAATCCGCCTCAGCGTCGGAGCCGGCCACGCAGCCCGAACCTGAGCCCGCCCAGGCGGAGCCGCGGGGGCCCGAGTCGCCGTCTGCGCACGAACCCGCTGCCGGGGCGCCGGTCCCCGCACCCGAACCCGAGCCGGAGCCGGTCCCCGACGTCGAGCCGGCGAGGCAGACGGAGCCCGCATCGAACCCTGAGCCGAAACCCAAGCGCGCACCGAGAGCCAGGAAGACCTCGGCTCCGGCCACGGAGCCTGAGTCGGCGCCGGAGCCGACCACCGACCGACCCGACGCAGGGGAGACCCCCGATGCCCGTTGACCGCAGCAGGATCCTCCGCACCGGCACGCGGACGCTCGCCGCACTCGCCGCCGCCGCGGTCGCAGTCGGCGTGGTGGGTGCCGCAGCGCTCGGCTCGTGGCCGTCGTCGCGCACCGAGGCGCCGTCGGTCGTCGTCGAGCCCGCGGCGGTCAGCCAGCAGCGAGTCTGCCCGGGGCCGATCCTCGCGATCGGCGCCGACGCGGCCGAGGCGACCGGCATCGAGTCGGTCGGCACGGCGTCCGTCGTGACGGCGACCGATCCCGAGGACGTCGATCTCGACCTGTCCTGGCTCGCGCAGTCCGAGAACCCCGACGCCGCCGAGGACGCCGGCCCGCTCGTGATCGACGCGGCCGCCGGCGCGGTCGAGGCCGGCATGCTCGCGGGCGCCCAGTCCCAGACGGTCGCCACGGACGTGCTGGGCGGGTTCGCCGCGGCATCCTGCACCGAGGCCGTCGAGGAGTCGTGGCTCGTGGCCGGCGCGACCACCGTCGGCCGCAGCAGCCTCGTGCTGCTGTCGAACCCGACCGCCGTCGCGGCGACCGTCGACGTCCGCGTCATCGGAGAGACCGGCCCGGTCGAGGCGCGCTCGGCCATCGGCATCACCGTGCCGTCCGGCACGCAGCGTGTGCTCTCCCTGGCCGGGCTCGCGCCGAACCTGGCCTCGCCCGTCGTGCACGTCACGAGCACGGGCGGAGCGATCGCCGCCTCGCTCGAGCAGAGCGTGGTCGAGGGGTTGGCGCCCGCGGGCGTCGAACTCACGGGGCCGACCGCACCGCCGGCCGAGTCGCAGATCATCCCCGGCCTCGTCGTCGACGGCGCGCAGGGCGTGCACGCCGACGAGGACCACGCCGACGGCGACGCCTTCACCGCACTTCGCCTCTACAGCCCCGGCGACGAGTCGGTCGAGGTCGCGATCGGCATCGTGCCGGTCGACGGCGGCACGGGAGACGCCATCGACGTCGACCTGCAGCCCGGCAAGGTCAGCGACATCCCCCTCGGCGACCTCCCGGCC